>CAZEIA010000006.1:1642-45019 GCA_964512335.1 uncultured Desulfobacterales bacterium | reverse complement strand
AGGCCACGTAGAGTATCCTCAGGTTTTCGGAGAGGTTCTCCTGTTCGGCCAGGCTGATGTTAAGCTCGCGCTCCTCCGGTGAGGTTCCAAGGTCGATGGTCAACCGGGCACCGTTGTCCCTGTCGTGAAATGCGACCGGGCCTTGCGGGTTACGGACGCCCGCCCCTTCCCACATAAAAGGACAGAAGACCACCGGGTATTCCAGCCCCTTGCTCTTGTGAATAGTTACCAGCTTGACTACGTTCCGGTCGCTCTCCAGGCGAAGGGGTTGTTCCTCGGTACCGCGGCTTCGCGGGTCGCGTTGCTCCAGGAGCCACTTGATCAGCCCTTCCATTCCAAGGCCCCGCTCTGTCTCGGCCTGGTGCAGGACCTCGGAGAGGTGCAGCAGGTTGGTTGCTCGGCGCTCTCCGTCGGGGAGTCTCAGGAGCCTGTCTAGCACCGATTCCGCTCGAAGCAGTTTTCTGAATGCCTGAAAAAACCCCCTTTCGCTCCAGACCTCGTGATAGGTGCTGAACCTCATCGTCAAGGCCTCTCTTAAAGAGTCATCGGCGGAAAGGGCCTCCAGGGCCGGGCCGTCAGAGCCCAGGGCTACTGTGATCAGGGCGGCCCTGAGGATCCCCTCCTGCTCCGGCCTGGCCATTGCGCTCAGGATCCTCCCCATCTCCTCGGCTTCCGTGGTTTCGAACAGACTGCTGGCGGTGTACAGGACCGAGGCAATACCCCTGCGGGCCATGGCCTGCTGCATGATCCCGGCCTCTTCGTTGGTGCGGAGCAGGACGGCGATGTCCCCTTCCTGAAGGGGGGTTTCTCCGATCAAGGCCTCTCCGGAACGCCCTGACGTTACAAGGCGTGCCACCTCTGATGCAACCGCTTCGGGTATCAGGTCCCGGCCCGTCCCCTTGGTGATGCTTGCATTGGATCCGTCTGCATCTTCGATTTGCGTGGTCCAGATCCGAAAGGGCGGTTCGCTTCGATTGTTCAGCCTGAGAGCGGGAACTTCCTTGTCCCCTCGGGCCGCCTTCACCGCATGAAAAGGGATTTCCTTAAGGGCGAAGGGGTTGTCGTGACCGAGGAAAAGGGTGTTGACGGCCTTTACCAGGTCCGGCTCTGAGCGGTAATTATCAGGCAGGCTAAAGCGACGTTCCGCTTCCCGCGCGGCCTCCATGTATGCGAACACGTCCGCCCCGCGAAACCCGTAAATGGCCTGTTTGGGGTCTCCGATGAGAAAGAGCGGCGAGCGGTCTCCCCCGAACAGGCGTTTGAAGATCCCGTACTGCACAGGGTCGGTGTCCTGGAATTCGTCTATGAGGGCCGCCCCGTATCGGGACCGGAGGCCGGCAGCCAGCAGGTCGCCCCTCTTGCTGCAGAGGGCCTCCAGGACGTTCCGGAGGAGGTCGTCGAAGGAGCGTACATTTCGAACGGACTTTCTTGAACGGAGACCTGTGTCCAGTTCGTGGAACAGCCTGACCTTGAGGCCCAGAATCCTTTGGTCAAAGGCCCGGGAAAGGGACTCACGGCATTTATAAAGGGATTCACACAGGTTGAAAAAGGGATGCTCCGGCGGCGAGTGCTTTTTCCTGGTCCCTTGTGCGATAGTGGAAGAGGCGAATTTTTCGAATCCCTGAAAGAGCAGCGGATCAAAGCGGCCCGGAACCATGTAGGCGTCCATGGCACGAATGAGTTCCGCAACGCTGTCCGGCCGGTAACTGTTTCGATTCAGCCCCTTATCATTCAGCAGGGTCCTCGAAACCTCCTCGCGCGAGCCGGGCCAGGCCCCGGCGACCCGGTCAAAGGTTTCAAGGTAAAGGCTTTCTTCATGAGCCGTTTCAGGAACCTCGGTTTGGGGGACAATGCGCGGTTCCAGAAAACCCGCGGAAAGACCGGAAAGGGCCAGGAGGGAGTCCGGTGTGAGCCCGCGGGCCAGGGCGTACATGGCAAAGAGGGGTGATGCCGCAGACACCTCGCAACGCCAGAAGTCTTCTACAACATCCCGTTGAAGCGCTTTGACATCCGTAATGAGACCGGTGTCAAAAGGCTCTCCGCTCTCAAAGGCATGCTCGGCCAGCACCCGCATGCAAAAACCATGAATCGTGAACACGGCTGCACTGTCAAAGTCTCGAAGGGCCTGACCGATCAAACTGCGAGCCCGGCCTTTTTGCTCCGTGTTAAAGGTCAGAGCCTGCAGGAACAGATCCCGGGTCGATTTGCCTGAAAAGGCGTCCATGGCGCTGCGAAGGCCGTCACGCAGCCTTTCTTTCAGTTCGTTGGTTGCAGCCTCGGTGAATGTCACGGTTAGAATACGGTCCACGGGCAGGCCTTTTTCGACGACAAGGCGGATGAAGAGGGCCGTCAGGGTGTACGTCTTGCCTGTGCCGGCGCTCGCTTCGATCAGGTTCGTACCCTCTAGAGGGGACTGGAGTATTTCGAACGGGTCATAGCCCTGCATTGACTGATCCAAGTGCGGTCCTCAGGCCGGGGTTTTTTCATTGGCGATGATCGGGCCAAGTATGTCCAGGGAAATTCGGCGGAACTCCTCGGTCTCGATCGGATCCAGATTGCGAAAGCAGAGGTTCATGTATGGATCTTTCTTCTCTCCCTTGGAAAAACGGTTTCCCTCCCAGGCCTGCCTCGCCTTGAGACCGGCCGTGTGCTCGGGTGATTCTCCGCTGAGAAGTGTGCCGGCATAAGCCCAGGACGAGTTGGGGAAGAAAGGAAGAGGCCGGCGGAGCCCTTCCTTGTACAGGAGGAGCAGCTTCAGCAGGAGGGCGTGCGCTTCGCTCAGCGGGCCAAATCGCACGCCTGTCCATCGAGTCCTTGCTCCCCGCACATCCAGCCCTATGACTACGCTTTGCATGGCCTCGGGCGGGGCGGCTTCAGAGGCGTTCAGTACCAGGTGGCGGATCCAGCCGTTCAGGCGGTCCTTGGTCTTGAGTGTGGCGAATCGTCGATGCGAAAGCCCACATGAGGGGGAGACGTCCAGATGTCCGTTCAGGCGAAATTCTCCGATCTCCAGGTCCACGGGCACTGTCATAACGGTATCGCCGGGCATAAAGGCCTCGGTCTGTTCCACAAATGCCACGGCTTCCCGGGCCAGCCCTTCAAAGAGGACCCGCCCCGCATTGCCGTGCGGGAAAGCGCCCGAGGCCCTGGCGGAGTCATATCCCTCAAAAGGGTCTTCCCCTTTCCTGCAGCGCTCAACAAGGTCACGGCCTATAGCATATCTTTCAAGCCCCTCTACGGAGAATGGCTCACGGTCTTCAGGCAGGCCTTCGGGCTCTTTCAGGACCACGCCCAGCCGCCTTCTCAGGAGGAACTCGGATGGATTCCTGAAAAACCTGATCATGTCTTCGAGGTCAACATTATTCCATTCGTGTCCGGGCTCGGGGAGGTCTTCCGGGAAAAACGGAGAAAGTGCCTGCTGCCCGCCGACAAGGGCCCTGGCCGCCCGGAGGTTGTCTTCCGAGTAAGAGTAAAGCCGGTCGTCTTTTCCGAGGAAATACTCCGGATTGAAAGGCTGGAGCAGGTGTCGGACCACGATCCTGTCCAGAATCGTTTCGCCCGGCGTCTCAAATCCCTGGTGGATGACTTCCAGGAGTTCGGTCACAAGAGGGGACGGGGGGATGCTGGTGTTGTCCTGAAGGCTCTGGCCCACGTAGCTCAGGTGAAGTTGATCTCGCGCCGAAAGAATCATTTCCAGGAAGAGGTAACGGTCGTCCTTTCTTCGGGAGCGGTCTCCAACCCTGGGATGCCTGGATATCAGGTCGAATTCCGGGGCCCTGCGGGTCCTGGGAAAGGCGTTACCGTCCAGACCCAGGCAGCAGATGACGCGGAACGGGATGCTTCTCATGGGGAGCATGGCGCAGAATGTAATCCCCCCTGTCATGAATCCGAATCCGAATCCTTCCCGTTCGAACCTCCGGCCCATGAACCATTGTACCGCCTCCAGGTGCAGGTCCGACCCGGCATCCGGCCCGCTCGGGTCGGACGCCTCAATGAGTTCGTTTATGGTGCGTCTGAGAATGGAGGCCTCACGCTCTGTGTCCTGGTCGGGATCGAAAAAGCGTTCCAGTAGCAGATTCAGGGTGTGACCCCATGCGTCTGGAGGTCGCGGATGGTCTGGCTGCGGAAGGAGCTCGTACACGGCCGAGGTGAAGTCCAGCAGCTTTTCAAGGACCTCTGCATGGCCGCCCTCCACGTTATCAAAGGGCAGGATCCCGGCAAAGGTATTTCGATCCCCACCGGCCATGGCGTAGCCCAGGAGCATGCGATGAAGTCCGGCCGACCAGGTGTTCTCTTCAAACGGAGGAAGTCCCGATGCGGCACGGTCCTGACCGTCCAGTCCCCACCGTATACCGGTGCTCACGGCCCACGTTCGAATGATCTCCAGGTCATTAGCGGAGAGGTCGAAGCGCCTGAGGATCGACGGGGACTCCAGAACCGCCAGGACTCTGGACAGGGCAAAGCGCTCCCGTCCCAGATCGAGGAGAGACATGAAGGCCGTAATGAGGCTGCTTTCTCTTCCAACGCTTCGATCCGCGATGCTGTAAGGAATTCGCAGGCCTTCCGCCGCCGGGGCGTCGAATACGGCCCGGATAAAAGGGGAGTAGCCCTCGATGTCAGGCATGGTCACGAGAACGTCGGCCGGGCCGACACCCGGGTTGCTCTCGAACAATTCCAGGAGCCTGTCTCGAAGAACCTCCACCTCCCTGAGCGGGCTGTGGCATGAGTGTACAAGGATGGAGTCGTCGCCGGGATGCATGTTCGTCTTGTCCCCGGTGCCTCCCCGGTCCCTGAGAAAGAGGATGTCAGATTGCAGGGCGTGGAGCAGTGAGTCCTCACCGGGGTCCACATACAGCTCCTGCTCATCGACAGGATAGTCGTGGATCATCTCGAAGAAATCCCGACCCATCATGCCTGTGGAGGCCAGGAGGGGATGCCCCTTTTCCAGGTGAAGATCCGAGGTCTCGATTCGGCCCGAGGCCCGTGATTCGGCCCGGGAAATATGCCGCTCACTGACAATATCCCCCCAGTACTCTCTGCACGGGTTCATTACAAACAGGTTCACCGGCACGAAACGGGCCACGGCCGCAAGAATGTCCATGTGAAACCTCGGGAGCGCTGAGATGCCGAAAACCGAAACCCTCAGAGGCAGGTCCCGGGAGGCTCCGGAAGACTCCAGCGCCTTCATGACGGCTCGGGCCCGTGCCGCCCTGTTTCCTCCAGGAGGCAGCTCTCGAATGAGCTTCCTCCATATTGACGCCTGCCAGCCGCCGTCTTCCCCCTTTTCCCAGCGGGCGATCATGTCGGGGCGATATACAAGATATTGATCCAGGGTGTCGGCAATGCGGTGTGCGAGCTGAAAGCGCCGGAGGCCTCTATTATCGCCTGCAAGGTATTCCCGGATGTCCCTGAATTCGGGGCCGGTTGTCGACCCTTCGAGAAGTCTCAAGATACGCCAACTCATCCACTGCAGTTCAAAGGAGGGCGAAGGAGAGGGGGTGCCGGTGACGCGCCGATCAATGTCTTCTACAAACCGGTTTGGAAACGGGAATATTATGTTAGCGCAGATTCCAAGCCTTCGGGCAAGTTCCAGGGAGATCCAGTGTTCCATGCCCTTGCTCTGTACTACGACGATTTCCGCGTCAGTGGGTGACGATAAGGGCTCTCTAAGCACATGCGAGAGCATCTCCACTAGGGTTTCGAGGTGGTTGCCTGTGTAGACGCGAAGGGCGCACATGGGGGTCAAACCTTGTCGTTTGAAACGTTCCAGTCATTCCAGGAAGGCTGCCAGTCGTTCGTGCACATCCTGAGGAATGGGTACTGAACGATCGGCCCCGTAATCGTAGAACAACATTATGGATTCGCCGATTCCACATTCCAGAAAAGAGTCTTCGAGGCCGGCTCTTTTCTACACTGTTCATGCCGCATTTACAAGCCGTGCGTCAAGGAAAGCGGATGTGTTTGCCTCCTGGCAAGACGCCTAGATCGCCAAGAAGGCCTTCTCATGCTAATGCTTCCGCCGGAGTGCCGGGTTTCTTGGGTTCCGGAAAAAAATCGAAGGTTCGAAATGCAAACAGGGGAAAAAGTATCATTATGACAAATAAGAAGTGATTCAGGCGAAGCGGGATTTTCGGCTTGCCGGGTATGTTGAAGGCCGGCCTTGTCGGCAACCTTGCACTCATGGATCGTTGATTCTACCAGAGCCGTCCACATGGTATACGCCGCTTATTCCGGCACGGGTGGCCTCGATACGTAGGGTGCTTTCAAAACCGTCTTTCACATCGATCTCCACCCGATCAGAACGGCGGTATCCGTACTGTTCCAGTATTTCCTCGGTTACCTCGCCTTCTGATTCGCCTAAGTGATAGGCAACCGAGGCCTTGTAAGCGGCTGCGAGGTCCGATCGAATCGCACTGATATGTGCGCGCTCCTGAAGCCTGATAGTGCTGTAAAGGGCTATTACGGCCAGCACCGCGATAATCGTGACTACTACCATGGTCTCAATGAGCGTAAAGCCCCTGCGGTTTCGGTCCATGGAATATGTCCTCTTTTTAAGGCCTGTGCCCTTGATCCATATAACACGGATTTTTCATTTTTTATTCCTCCATGTCAACACGGCATTAATGGATTGGCGTAACAATGGGTAGTATCCTTCCCTGATTTATAAGGTAAAAAAGCGGGTTGAAACCGTTCAGGTTTTGTGCATTCATAAAAGGAATAAGTGAGACAATCGGGCGTCCCCTCTCTTTTCGCGTCAGTCAGGCGGAATACAAAATGAACTCGATTGTGCGAAACACCATGCCGATCATTGCCTTTTGTGAGGAGTGCGGGGCCAGAGTGCAACTTACGCCCGAGGAGGTAGCTCGTGCTCCCGGATACATCCACTGCCGGACCTGCAGCGAGGTCATAAAAATAGCTCAACCCAAAAAGTTGTTGAATGATCTGGAGCTTCGTCTGGGGCGGCGGATCTTTAAGGTGGACCCTGCCCGCCCCATCCTCACCATGGGGCGCAAGAGGCACAATGACCTGGTAATTCAAGGCCCCAAGATTTCCCGTACCCACTCAACAGTAGTATACCTGGATGGTCACTACACGCTGTTTGATCTCAGTATGAACGGGACTATTGTCCGGTTTGACAGCGGCGAGGAGGTCCTGCTTAGAAAGAACAGGGTAGATCTTCACGGCTCAGGCCAGATCGGCCTGGGCAAGATCCTCCCCTCCAACCTTGAGGAGAGGATCTTTTTCAGTGTAACCAGATAAACCTCTAACCCTGATATCCCGCCTCACATAAGAGCGTGTATGTTTTTGACGCGGGTGGACATTTCCACCAGATCTGCAGAGAGGGCCTCCAGGAAGGCGTCGGCGTGCGGCGTGCGTCCCTTCTGGAATGTGAGGGCAATGCCGGCAAACTTTACTTCCAGGGGTATGCCGTCCAATTCAAACGGTTCGTTGTGGAGTAGCTTCATCGTCCTTTTAAGGGCCAGTTTGGCATCCCCGAGCGGCGTCAGGGGAAGGAGCGAAACTACTTGGTTCTTTCGGGGTGTCCCGACCAGGTCCGTGTCACGAACAATCGTGGCCACCCTGTAAAGTACCCGGTCCAGCAACTCCTGTCCGGAAATCTTTTTTCCTGGTCGCCGTTCATTGAACTTGGCCCTGACAACAGTGAAGGCTAGTGCTGAAAAGGGGATTTCATATCTGGCTGATTTGCTGATCTCTTTTTCGATGAAGAGTTTAAGGCTGGCCTTATTCAAGACCCCTGCAGGCATCGCGCGATTGGCTTCTTTCTCCATGCGAAGCTGTTTTCTGCGCTCCATCTCCGCATAGATCTGGCCGAAATCATCATCGTCCACCAGGCCCGCATCCACGCTTCGCCTGACTTCCTTAAGTATTTCAGATAGATCATCGCTTTCACTGATACTCCGTTCGAGTGTTTGAAGCACAGTCAGTTGCTCGACCTCACCGGTCCTGCCTCCAAGGCCGGTGGACCGTATATAGTCCAGCTTGATGCCTTCCACGATGGAATCCAGACGCTCGTTGAGCTTGTTCTCTATGCGGGCAAGTACATCGTCTTGCACGTCCATTTCCCGAAGATGCCTGACCAGCTTGGATTCCACCCCTGTAATCACGCTGCGGAGCCGGTCTTCGTCCTTCAAACCGTTTTCGGATGCCATATCCCGACCCATATCGGCGCCCATGCGCTCCACATACTCAACCAGGACTTCTGTCAGGGTCTGCTCGTCTTGTGTGCCCTTTCGGATTTCAGCGGCAAGGGCCATGAGTTCAGCGGCCTGTTTAGGGTCCTTCTTGATTTCCTCGATAAGGTCGTCGCCGTCCATGCCTACCTGTTCGGCGGATTCCTGAAGAAGCCGGGCGATGCCTTCGTCCTGGAGTTCTCTGCCCAGGTCCTTGATGAGCTGAAGATACTCCGCCAAGGGCATGCCCGCCTCGAGAAGAACTTTCTTGATATTGGGCAGGAGGCGCTTGAGTTCATCGGGATCCGGGATAAGACGACGAAGTATCTGAGCCATTCTCTGCGACGAGACGTTTCCCTGACGGTATTCATCCCTCACAATCTGAAGAAATACCCTGTCCGTGAGTTCGTTAGCCTTTTCGAGAATTGCCTGCTCGTTTTCGTAGGCAATGCCTAAGGCCTTCTGGGACTCAATCCCGTGAATGAGTTCGGTCTTCATTTGAAAGACGGCCATGGCGAGGTCCTGAAGATCGACGTCACCCTCTCCGAGCAGGCTCTTCTCGATTTCTTCACTGATGAGGTCCAGCTGGTGGGCAAGAACCGTCCCGTGACGTTGCGCACCGACCGGCCCCGTAACGCCTTCGACTCCGGCCGGGCCTGCGGCATTGCCCGGACCGCCGGTTTGTTCAACAGGTCCGCCTGCAAAGCCTCCCTCATAAACTGCAGGTTTGGGAGCCTGGCCTTGAGGTCCCTTGCCTGGAACAGTAATGCCCGGGACTCCTCCTTGAGTGCCGCTGCCCGGTTCGGCGGCGCCGGGCAGTTCGGTTTGAGAGCCGGTTCCCGGCCCTGGGTCGATGCCTCCTGCCCCGGACCCCGCCCTTACCACGGCAAGGTCGTTTTCAATCATATTTTGCGAGATGCCCACCGGGTTCGTCATCAGATTTCGAACCGATAAGGTCTTTTCCAGCTCTTCGGTGAGCACATTTTCCACGAGGGCGTCCAGGAACATCTTCTTGGATTTGCGTTCCGCCTCCAGTGATATCTCCGGGCTCAACTTCTTCAGGGCGTCGCGGGATACCACTTCATCATCACTGGTAACTTTCTGATAAAAAACATGGTTTAATTTAATATTTCGAATACCTTTTTGTTCAATCGCCTTGATCATGGAATCCGCATTTGGAAACTGGTGAAGGGCGGTGAAGACCTCCATGAAAAGGCGCATTTCGTTTTTACGAAGGCCTTGGTAAAATGACACCGACTGAACCCCGCCTTTTTTGAAGTGGTTGACCAGCCGGGCCACGTTGATGCGAGGGTCCAGGGGCTCTTCATCTATGAAAAAACGTTCCTGGCTGAGGATGAAGACGAGGGGTGACATCTGCTGAATAAGGTCCTCCGCCACTGTGAAAAATGAGTCCAGGGCATCCCGGAAATAGGGGTGATCGGCCTGGTACATGGTGGCGCGATTCATTAAGAGCGACAAGGATCGGCCGAACTGTGCCAATTGGTGTTTAAAGGGTTTCGAGTCCTTCACAGCGCTTCCTTATGGTGTCCCCCGGGGCAGACGTTCCCGGCAGGCTTCAAGATTTTCAATGAATTCCCGACAATCGGCAAACCGGTTTTTCGGCCTGAAGGCGGTGGCCTTCATCACGATCTGTTCCAGTTCCTCTTTGACGGCAGGATTGATCTTTGACGGTGATTTCAGGAAAAAGCTATCCTTCATCTCCAGCTTTTTCTTCATCAGGTCCCGCTTGGTGTCGTGAGGGGGCAGCGGAAGCCTGGAAGTGAGAAGCTCGAACAGAAGGACGCCGGTGGAGTAAATGTCGGCCCGTCCGTCCAAATCGGTCGTCACGATCTGTTCGGGTGCCATGTAGATAGGCGTTCCCTGAATCCCGCGGGAGGAGGAGCCTTCGTCCCTGGTCAGGTTGGCGATGCCGAAGTCGGTTATCATGGGGCGGCCGGAATCTTTCTCTACGAGGATGTTGGCAGGCTTGACATCACGGTGAATGATGTCCTGCCGGTGGGCGTGTTCCAGTGCGTCCAGGATGCGGAGTACTATGTCCAGGCTTGTATTGAGAGTTAGAAATCGTCTGGAAGGTACGACATGGCGGCGGACCCTGGCGATCAGGTCGGACAAAGGGCGGCCCTGAATAAGCTGCATAGTGAAGAACAGGAACTCACCGGTCTCGCCCACCTCATAGATGGGTACAATGTTCGGATGAGACAGGATTGCGGCGGTCTCCGCTTCCTGGCGAAAGCTTGCCGCGGCATCGGGAGACATCTCCGCCTTGGGGAGGATCTTCACGGCTATCTGGCGCTTGAGCGTGCGCTGGAAGGCCACGAATACAACAGCCATCCCGCCCCGGGCGAGCTCCCTGAGCAGTGTGCAAGTGCCGACCTCGACTCCCACGAGGTGATCGAAATCGGCTGTGAGAATGCTTTTACGTTTCTGATTCATATTGAATGGGGTTGCGGGCGCACAACCTGCCACATGATAAGGAGCAGGTTGGATCATGTCAACTTCAAATCCTTTCAAGTGCTTTATGAGAAACGATGAAGGTATGATAGCTGATATTGGATATTATATAATAATATTATAAAAAACCATAATGGTATTTATACAGAGCATAAAAGCCCTGGTTAGCCTGTTAAAAAAAGCCTTTAATCCGAAGCACGGACAACCAAAGGCCTACAGGGCTGCTGGCTAACAGCTCATATGGTCTTGATAAGCAGGTTGGACGGCGACGCCTCAATGATCTTGCCGAATTCGCCGAGGCTTCGGGACAACCGCTCCATCTCTTCGGAATAGGCGACCGGGATTGCATCATTACCCCGATGATCAAGGGCGTCCAGCACCGCCTTTATTGTCAGGCTGTCAGGATCCCTTGCCGGCTGATATCCTTTGTCGCGATCCTCGTCCGGGCAGGATTCGGACAGTATGCCGGCGTCCACAAGCTCGTAGAGCAGCTGGTTTACAAGGCGTATGGGAATCTCCAGGTGGTGAGAAATTTGAAGGGCCGTCCAAGGCGGCGCGCCGTAGGAGAAGTTTTTTACTATGAGCTGGACGATTCTGAGGGACAGGAGGGTCCTGAATGCCTGGCTTGCATTGTCAGAGTCCTGTTCGAATTCGTAACTGTCCACGTTTTGGTGAGCAAAGGAGATTTCCGCTCCGAAGAGTACGATCAGCCAACTCACCTGAAGCCAGATGAAGAAGAGGGGCAGTGCGGCGAAGCTGCCGTAGATGGCGTTGTAGCGGGTCATGTTGACCTGAAATAGGATGTAGACCCACTGAAAAAGGTGGTAGGCCGTGCCGGCGATTATGCCGGCCAGGAGAGCGGAGGTGAAACGGACCCGGTTGTTGGGCATGAACATGTAAACAAAGGTGAACAGGATCCACATAACGCAGTACGGTAGGAAATTGAGGAGAAGTGAAATCAAGGGGACCAAGGCCTCCAGAAGGCCGATTCTTTCGGTAACCTGTCTCACTCCGCTTGCGATGATGATGGTGGCCCCGCTCGACATAAGGAAAAGCACGGGGCAGATGAGAATCATGGAGAGGTAGTCAGTGATTTTTCTGCCCAGGCTTCGAGGCTTTCTGATGCCCCAGATGTCATTGAAGGCGTTCTCAATGTGAGAAAGGATCTTTATAATCGTGTAAAACAGGACCAGGATGCTGATGCCGGCTACCAGACCGCCTTTTACGTTGTCCAGGAGGGCGTGGGAAAAGTCGATAATCCTGACAGCTACCTGCTCCTGACCTGCGAGGCGTTCGAGGAGGATTTCCCGAAGGTTCTTCTCGAATCCGAAGCCCTTGGCGATTCCGAAGATCATTGCCAGCACGGGCACTATTGACAAGAGGGAGTAAAAGGTCAGAGAGGAAGCCCTGAGCTGGCAGCGGTCTTCGGCCAGCCCGCGGAATGTCAGCAGGATAATGCGTAGCAGGCGGATGACAAAGGACCGGGGCCTGGGAAGGTCCTTCCTTCGAATCCTCCAGATGTCAGTGGTTAGAAACCCGATGGCTTGCACTACTCGTTGCCGAAGGTCCGGCATTGTCAGGCGTTCTTCAGGCATCGGGTCAACCTGTGGGCGACGGTTGAAACCGCCGCAGGCTTATTGTTCAAATCGATTCTCTATCTGATTTTTATACCTCGGGAAATAGGGAACGGTCAAGGCTAATGGAGTGGATAGCTGTTGAGAGGTGCCAACCAACAGAGGTGTGGCCGGCTTCCAGGCCACCGGCCTCCTCCGCTATGAGATCTTGTTTACCTTCCTGTTCACAAACCACGAATCACGAATCACGGACACGAATCACGGCATTTCAGTGTCTGTGACGTGCCGGTTGACAGGAGGTTTAGTGATCCCCTATTCTGGAAGTCAGGTAAATGACCGGCGGTTTTACGCGGGGCAGGGAAGCGGGGGGATCCACATGGGCTACGAGGAACACTACAGGAAGCTGGAGCGCATGTATATGGCCGCCCCTTGCAACGATTATTATCGTACCTGGATCAAGGTTTCAGAGGGGCGTGCAGAAGTGGGGCTCGGGGTGCGCGAAGACTTGTTTCACTCAGCCGGGTCGGTTCACGGATCCGTCTACTTCAAGTTGATGGACGATGCGGCTTATTTTGCATGCAGCTCTCTGGTGCGGGACCGGTTCGTGCTGACCGTTCAGTTCCAGGTCCACTTGCTCAGGCCCGTTTCGGGAGGCGACATGAGGGCTGTTGGCGTTGTGGTGCATAACTCGGCCGCCCTGATCACAGGCGAATCCCGGGTGGTCGATGCAAAGGGGCGGGAGGTGGGCCGCGGCAGCGGAACTTTCATGAAGAGCCGCATTCCCCTCACTGCTGAAATGGGCTACTCATGAAAGTGGAAGTTCGGCTCTTTGCCTCTCTTGGAAAATTTACGCCCAACGGGAGCGGAACCCGGCCCTTTGAAGTGGAGCTTGACCATGGCACAACCATAGTCCGGCTCCTGGACCTGCTCGGAGTCCCGGCCGAGACGGTCAAACTCGTCTTTGTAAACGGGGTCCACGCAACCGGTGAAACACCTCTGAAAGACGGCGACCGGGTAGGCGTGTTTCCTCCTGTTGCAGGCGGCTAGCCGATAGAGACGGAAAAAAGCACGCTTGAACCCCGAGGCCAGGCCAAGGCTGCCAAGTCTTTCGGGGGAGCCGGCTTGCCGTCGATTTCCGCAGCGTGTACCGCTTCGATCAGGCGGTCTCCCCACTTTCTAATCCGTGTCTCCAGGCGCTCCCAGTCAACATGGACCCCTGAACGAAAAACGACCGGCGCCAACTCTCGAAGCAGCAGGTTGAATACCTTAATGGTCACCAGACCGCGGCCCATGTTGCCGGCCGCCGGGGACTCTACGTGCGTGATGCCTTGGCGGAGCGAGGCGTACACTCCGTCCTTTCTAAGCGTGGCGCCAAGCAGCCCGGGAAGGGCGGCCGAGAGCGCCAGCACGGACCGGTCAATGATCACGGCACGGTCGAGCCGGTCCACGGGCTTTCCGTCGAGAAACACGGTCTGAATACGTTCATTCACGTAATCGCTGTCAAGACCGATCTGGTCGCACAGAAATGCGCGAACGGAGCAGCCCAGCTCCGCTTCCACTTCCACGCCCTCCATGAGTATGGGTGTAAAAAGGGCCAGGGCGGGAGCTTCGCAGATGAGGGCAAGCCTGTGTCCCACAGCCGAACGGTCCATAACTTTCTTCCCGGGAAAACAGGGAGACCCCTTTGAGGCCTCCCCGTTGATGGATTACGATCCGTTTTCCTAAAAGTTGAACACCTGGTCGAGATCCTCGTCGGATACCTGGAATGTTACGTTGTGAGGTTCCAGAGGCTGTTTCTGAAAAAAGGCGGGCAGACGGTCCTGCTCGGCGGTGAAACCCGCACGCTTGTTGAAGTCGCGCTCGTTTCGAAGGACCGATTTGCCCAGTTCGGTGAAGTCGTCGGCCGTGAGGCTCAAGCCGTAGAAGGCGTTGATCATGTCGATCAAGGCCTGGAAGGTCTCGGGCTGGTCCATGACTGCAAAGGCTATGAAGAGGCACATGCCCGTGGAGTCGATTGCCGCCGTGGCTATTTGCAGATTACGGGAAAGCTCGGCCTGACCTTCCGGCTTCAAGGGGTCCACGCTTCCTCCCACACCCAGGAGATTGGTGGCCACGGCATAACCGGCTGTATGATCCGCGCCCATGGTGCTGGTGGCGTAAGTCACGCCGATGCCCTGCACGGCCCGTGGGTCATAGGCGGGCATGGCCTGGCCCTTGACCACGGGGACCCGTTCCACGCCGAATACGCGCCCGGTGACCGCGGCCCCGTTGCCAAGGATGCGGCCCAGTGGAGTGCCCTTTCCCACCTCCTTTACCAGATTGATGGCGGCTTCCGCATCCCCGAACTCCGCCAGCCCTGCATCCATGGCCACGCCGATGGTGGCGCCCATCTCGATGGTGTCCAGACCGAAGTCATCGTCCAGCCTGTCGAGCATTGCGATTGAGTCCAGGTCGCTGATCCCGCAGTTTCCGCCGTGGGCCCAGACGGTTTCGTACTCGGGTTGCTTGGTCAAATAATGTCCGTCCTTGTCGTTGTAAATTCCTGAACAGCGGATGACGCATCCCCGGTGGCATCCATGGGTGGCCTTGCCGCCGCGGCTCGTCTCGAGCTCGGCCTGAGTCTCGCCGCTGATATCCCCGGCCCCCTTGAAACGGCCGGTCTTGAAGTTGTATGTTGGATACCCACCTGCCTCGTTTACTACATTAGTCAGTACGTTTGTCCCGAGAGCGGGCAGGCCCTCTCCCGTGACGGGGTGTTTTCTCAGGCCGTCCACGAACTGCTTGTTGGCTTCCTTGAAGGCGTCAGGGTCCTTTGGGCTGCGCATTTTCATCCCCGCGTCGTCGAGTACGATGATTTTAACGCCCTTGCTCCCCATGACGGCGCCCACGCCGCCGCGTCCCGCGTGCCTGGATGGACGGCCCTCCATGTCGGTGCACGCCACAGAGGCGGCGGACATCTTCATCTCTCCTGCCTGCCCGATGGAAATGCATGCGATCTTTTGGCCGAACTCGCCTTTGATCTTGTCCACCAGATCGTAATTTCCGAGCCCCCTGAGGCTGTTGTCCGCGGTGATCTTCACGCCGTCCTTGTTGATGAATACCTTGTACAGGGTATCGTCTGCCGGCTTGCCTTCAAGGACTATGGCGGCATACCCGAGGCGGGCCAGCACCTGGGCCGGTTGGCCCCCGGAGTTCGCCTCCTTGATTCCTCCTGTGAGCGGGCTCTTGCAGCCCACCGAGAGCCGTCCGGACATCGCTCCGGTTGTGCCGCTCAAGAGTCCGGGTGCGATTACCAGTTTGTTGTCCTCTCCCAGCGGATGGCAGAGGGGAGGTACTTCCTTGCTGATGACGGCCGAAGTGAGAGTTCTTCCCCCCATGCCGGCGTATTCTCCCACCGGAGTCTCGTTTACCGAAGGTCCTCCGGAAGCTCCCATGTCGATTCTCAGGATCTTGTCCATGCTTTCACTCCTTTCCAAGCGTATGGGTGTATTGATGCCTTTCCAGTTGATTCCAGCGGTTTCACGGTAAAGGCCTGTAAGATAAAACGTTCCACTAAAACCTAAGCTCTAAGGGGGGGGTATGTCAACGATTAACAGAGATATTAAATAGTTATGTCATGCCTGACATAAGGGGGCATGGGGCGGGAGCGGTGGATTTGTCCGCCTCAGGGTGGGAAAGCATTCCCTGAGGCGGCAGGGTAAGCTTGAAGCGTAAGGCTCAGCTCGGGTTAGAGATCTCGAGAAGTTCCACCTGGAAATACAGGGTCTGACCGGCCAGGGGGTGGTTGGCGTCAAGAGTGACCGCCTCATCCTCCACGTCTGTGATAACCACTCCGAAAGGCGTCCCGTCCTGCTGCTTGATCTGGAGCTGCATGCCGACTTCCGGCGTGATATCTTCCGGAAACTCGCCAACCGGAATCTCCATAACCAGCTCTTCCCGGCGTGACCCATAGGCCTCGTCCGGAAGGACTGTAATGTCTCGAGTTTCCCCGATCTCCATCCCCATGACCCCGTTTTCAAATCCGGTGATTATCTGGCCTTCTCCTACCTTGAACTCCAGGGGATCGCGTTCTCTGGAAGTATCAAACACGCGACCGTCCTCGAGCGTTCCGGTGTAGTGAACCTTGACCCTGTCTCCGTTTTTGAGCGTTGGCATATTGTCCTCCTCCTGCTCTTCGCTTTTCGGCTATGTTGACCTCCGTCGTCCTCACTGAAGCAAAGGAAGGATTTCCCGCTCGGCTGCTCGATTATGGCAGTCGATCCTAATCCTTAAAGGTAACAGCGAATTCTGACGGCCCATGCCTGAGAGGGTATTGGCTGATGCTCTGAATGGCTTGGCGGTTGAACGGGAAGGTCAAACCAAGACAAAAGACTGCCGCTCTTCCTGCCCCTCATCGCAGCCGAAGGCGGCCTTATCACTATACCTTAAGAATGCTGTCCTCTCCTGTCAATGGATATGTGAAAAGATTTTTTCCATGCCGGAAACAGGGTACAGTCACGTTTGTACACGGTATTTAACCGCCACGGCGCCTTCGGCAGGTACATCAACGTCGACTGGGATGGTAAAGTGACCGAACCCCGCTGTTATTATCCAATGTGTCACAGCCCGACAGAGCACGGCTGGCGTCGGCGGCTGCAGAAGTGCTGAGCTTGCCCGATCATCGGATGGGATCACAGACACGAACCAGGGATTTTCACGGCGAATATGAGCTTTTTATGGCAGCTTTTCAGCATTAATGTGCAATATTTTCACGAAAAGACTGCAAAAGAACTGGATATAAGGGCTTCTTGGTGTCTTGGCAAGAGGCCGGAGTTTTTGGTTGGGCAGGAAGGGCACAAGAACAAGCAGGCCCGGGGCGCGTGTCGGCCGCTTTACTCGGACGCCGGGCTGGTGTATGCTTTCCCCCGCCGTGGAATAGACAGGGAGCATATGGTTGAATCAAACTGAGAACCTCAATGGGGTAGTCATGTGTCTTATCCTGCTTGCCATTGAAAGCCACCCCCGATACAAGCTCGTATTTGCCGCAAACCGGGATGAATATTACGAACGTCCTTCTGAGCAGGCACACTTCTGGCACGACGCACCCGGAATTCTCGCGGGAAGGGACGGGCGCAAAGGCGGCACTTGGACCGGGATTACGAAATCGGGAAAAATAGGGGCCCTCACCAACTACCGTGACCCTGCCGAACACCGTCCGGACGCCCCGTCCCGAGGCCGTTTAGTGCCTCGGTTTCTTCTGGGCTGCAAAAGACCCGGTGACTACCTCGGCTCGGTGCTGCATAAGGGAGATGAGTACAACGGGTTCAACCTTCTTGCAGGGGATATTTCGGAAATGCACTGGGCGTCCAACCGTGCAGGCCTGGCACAAAGGCTTTCCCCCCGAATCCACGGGCTCAGCAACCGGCTGCTGGACACGCCGTGGCCGAAGGTGGTGCGAGGTAAGGCCATGCTGGATTCGGTCCTCTCATCCCCCGAGGGCCCGTCTGTCGAGAGGCTGCTGGCAATCCTGTCGGACCGCACCGTTCCTTCGGACGAGGAACTCCCCGATACCGGCATGGGGCTCGAATGGGAGCGGATTCTGTCCCCTGTTTTTATCGAGAGCCCAACATACGGCACGCGTTCTTCCACTGTGATCCTTGTTGATCGAGAGAATAGGGTCACCTTTGTGGAGCGTACCTACGACAGGCCTTTTGACGGGAACCCCGATTTCAGGGTGGAGTTTGCTGCAGGTGGTCGAGATGACCGGTTTTGTCAGGAAACAACTTAAAGCCTGACCACGAAGGCCGCAATGCTTATCCGGAGTGCTGACGGGGCTTAGGGAGCGCGCCTTGGGAAAGGTCTATGAATCTTACTTCAAACTCCGGTCAATGGAGAGAGAAGGCCTGGATTATCGCATTCGATCAAGGAAGGGATTTTCCGGTATCGCTGTCATGGCTCCCCACGGGGGGGATATCGAGCCCGGCACCACCGAGATCGCCGAGGCCGCGGCCAGCCCTCAACACGCGTTTTACAGCTTTGAAGGACTGAAGCCGGATAGCAACCTGGATCTGCATATCGACAGCACCCTCTTCGACGAGCCCGAAGGGTTGCGGATCGCCTCGGGGGCGATGACGGTGATAACAATCCATGGGTGCAGGGAGCGTGATCCACTGGTGCTTGCAGGCGGCCTTGATGTTGAGCTTGGTCGTATCGTGTCAAGGGGCTTGGAGAACGCAGGGTTCACGATTCGGGAAGCCTCCCGTTTCCCGGGCAGAAGCCTGCCCGGCAGGAGTATGATGAATCTCTGCAATCGATCCCGTCTGGGCCGGGGAATGCAGTTGGAGATCTCGCGAGGACTCAGGCGCGAGATGTTTCCGGGCCTCAGGGGGCACGAGCGGCGAGAGCCCCTTCCGTTGTTCGACCATTTCGTTGCGGCACTGCAGAATGCCCTTTTGACGTATGCCAGCACAGGCCTGTTGCGGCCTTTACTGGCCGATCCCAAAGCCCTTTAGAACTCCTTTCACCCGGTCCTCTGTGGATGAAGGCTTCTCCTCCCCATCCTCATCGGTTCCCGGCTTAAGCAACTTTTTCAGGCTGGATGGATCCCGGACCCCTTCTTTCAGAACTTCTTTCAGGCCGCTGTCGATCATACCTTTGAGATCGGGACGGAATTTCGGTTCTGCAAAGGATCCGGTCACGAGAATGGGGACCCGAATCCCGCTTCTCTCCTTGGTGTCGTCCTGGCCCTTGAGTGTCGCCACCAGCTTCGGATCCATCCGGAGGGCCAGGATCTCGTTAACGAGATCCGCAGTTCCCGTGGTAACGACCCGAATGAGAGGAGACTTGAGTTCAGTTCCGGGCGTCTCCACCACCCCGTTTCGAATGGTAAATGGTGCGGACAGCTCTGAGAAGTCCGTTCGGGGCCTTTCGCCGGATGGCTTCGTCATGGTGAAAGCGGATTTTATGTTTCGAACCATGCCTGGGATGTCGATGCCCACGATGGCCCCGTCCCGGAACAGGAGTTCCCCTTCACCGTTAAGATTCTTTTTGACGGGTTCCGGTTGATCTCCCACTGTGCTGATCTGGACTTTTCCCTGAACGCTGCCTTCAATAACGTCCTTTCCGGTGAGGTCGCGCACGAGAGGGCCTGCCTGGATCGTATCCATCCGGCCCGACATGCGGCTTTTAGGCGCACTTCCCCTTACATCCAACACAGCGTCGGATTGGATGGTTCCCTGGTACAGGGCGGCGGAAAAGGGCTCCACTCTAATTATTCCGTCTTTGGCGTTGACCTTAAGAACAATGTCTTCAATCCGCAGCCCCTTTGCCTTGAGAGTGCCGACGCGGATGGAGCCGTCCAGGAGGAGGCTTCTAAGGGGCTCGTAATCCAACAAGGGTTGGGCCTTTTCAGCCGACTTTGGCTTAGGGGCCTCTTTCTTCTTTGCGGCTTCCTCTTTGGTTTGGGCGGGTAGGTAGCGGTCCAGGTCGATGCGATCGAGTTCAAGGGCAAAGGCCAGGTCGGGCCTTGAGAAATCCCCGGCGCGGGCTGAGAAAGTCAGGTTGGAATCATCCAGTTTCAAGAGGCCGTCCTTGAGGGATATCGCATCGGGATTCCCTTGGGCCTTGACATCGAGGGATACGTGCTTCAGGACTTCGGGGTCAGCTGTTGCCACGGGGAGTTTTTGTCCCAGTGCGGCGAGGAGGGCCCGCGGTGAAAAGGGGTCCATATGCAGCTCAATGTCAAAGCGTCTGGCTGTGGCAGGTGCTTCCACAAGCCCTTTCATCCTTAGATTCAGTCGGCCCAGGGCCGCGAGACTGAGGTCCAACGGGATGGAGGCCTTCATGGGGTCTTTGCCCAGCGGCCCTATTTGTCCTTCCAGGGTGATGGGCAGCCCGTCGAGATCGGCAGAGAAGTCAAGGCCTATGGGCCGATCCAGGGACAGGTTTTTGAGCTTAAGGGAGAGATTGGAGATTTCTTTTTTCAAGCCGGCAGCCTGATTGACCCACAAGACGGCCCCGGATACGGAAAAATCTCCTACGGCCAGGGCCTTCAGCGGCAGGCCTGATTCAGTGGGTGGGGCCGGTCCCTCGCCCGGCTCCACTTTGGGCGCCTTCTTCTTCGGGTCCGCCGCCGGGCCGCCCAGGCCTTCCCAGTTGGTCCGGCCGTCCTTGGCTTTTTCAAGGTTTACCCTTACGCCTTCGAGGATGAACCGCTTTACCTGTACGTCTCTGGAGATCAAGGGGAAGAGTTTGACCTGTACGTCGAATGATTTGACATAGACGAAGTCCTCCTGTCCGAAGCCGGGGGGATTGCCAAGGTGAAGATCGGAAAGGGCGAAGCCGGCCCAGGGAAAGAGGGAGAGATCCAGGTCTCCGCCCAGCCGGAAAGGCCTGCCCGCGGCCTCGCTCACCTTTTCCTCGATCATGGGTTTGTAATCATCAATACTCACAAACATGGGGACTATGAGCAGGGCTAGAATAACAAGGGCGGCCAGCCCTCCAGCCACAAAAAGGACCCACTTAAATGCACGTTTCATAATGTGCTCCTTTCCCCAACAGGAAGGTCAGGACCGTTTTTCAACCGTGATGCCTCAAGGTTGCCTTAATTACAAGGTTACACAACAGAGGTGTTATACTCTGTTGTTCATATCACGGCCAGCTGGATTTTTCCATGAAAACGGGCATGAAGGGTCATGGGACTACCTTTTTCCCTCTGCCCGACAGGTGTGGCCAAGGGTGGGGTGAGTCCGGCAAAAGGGGCGACGAGACCCCGGACCTTGGAATCACATCTTGATGGAGACCTCCATTGGGAGATCATAGTAAGTGACGTTCTGGCTCAGGGTTACCTCCATATCGAATTCCGGGTCCCTTTCCGACCTGTATTTGCACTCTCCACAATCCCAGTATTCCCAGGACCTGCGAACCGCCAGGTCCAGGCATTTGCGATAGTTGGGGCACAGGGCGTTTCTGAATCCTTCTCGATGAATGGGCCTGCGCACGGTTCTCATGGCTAAAACTCCTTTCCGGGTTTCACCTAAAGCGGCTGATTAAACAAACCCTCGATGTAAGCAGGGAAAACGCCTGTGATGCCTTAATGGAACTCAATTTATCGACCGGATCGGGCGGAAACCCGGCAGCAGCCCCAAGTGCCTGCTCATGATCACTCGAACAGAATCGATCTTACGAGGGTGAGCATCTCATCGGCCGAGGTCTTGTGTTTCGAAGCAAAGTGAGTGGCCCCTGCGGAAAAGGCCGCTTCCCGGTATTCCGGGTCATGATAGCTGGTCAGCACAAGAATAGGGACCTTCGGGTACATGTCTCGGATCCTGCGCGTGACCTGGAAACCGTTTTGACCTGGAAGCCTTATGTCCGTAAGCACAAGATCCGGACAATACTTATCCAAGTGTTCAAGTGCGCTTTCCCCGTCTGCCGCCTCCACCAGGATCACCCCGGGAAACCGGTCGCTGAGAAGACCTGATAGTGTCTTGCGGAAATCCGGATCGTCTTCGATGATGAGGATCCCCGTCATAAAAGCTCCACAGGTCCCTTCTTGGGTCTCGTCATTTTTTGCCGTTTCAGACTGCTATCCAGTTTACGAAAAGCAGGCTTTGTGGTAAATGGGGTGACCACCCCATTTGTGATGTAAAAACACCCTAATTTGTGGCGAAAAGGTTTTCCTGACATTTTGGCATCTTAGCGGGAGATAAATAATTTTTGCTTGTCCGGATCGAAAGGGCCTTTCCGGCGGGAAGGCGGGTCATGGCGGAGCAGGAAATGGAAAAGCCGTGTCGAATCGTGCTTGCAGAGGATCACACGATCCTCAGAGAGGGTTTAAAGGCGCTCCTCTCAGTGGAACCGTCCATGGAGATCGTCTGTGAGGCCGGGGACGGGCGGGAGGCGGTCCGCTGCGTGGACGCCCACGCCCCGGACCTGGTTCTGATCGACCTGTCCATGCCCAGGGTGACCGGTCTCGAGGCCATTCGAGAGATCAGCAGACGCCACCCCGGGACTCGCATCCTGGTCCTGACCGTCCACAGGACGGAGGAGTATATTCATGCGGCCCTCGAGGCCGGGGCGGACGGATACGTGCTCAAAGACTCCACGCATGCCGAACTGCTCATGGCCATACGCCATGTTCTTTCGGGCAAGCGGTACCTCGGGCCCGAGGCCTCGGAAAAGGTCATAGAGGGATATCTGGAAGGCCAGAAGAGCCTGAAGAAAAAGACGGCACTGGACACACTGACCCAGCGGGAGCGGGAGACCCTGAAACTCATAGCCGAGGGATATCGAAACCGCGATATCGCGGATTTCCTCTGCATCAGCGTCAAGACCGTTGAGAAGCACAGGGGAAGTCTCATGAAAAAGCTGAAGCTCCATAACTCAGCAGCCCTGACCGCCTTCGCTTTGGAAAGGGGCCTGGTGGCGCGGGACACGTGAGGGCTCGGTGCACGGTCACCGGGTTTGGTACAGAAAGACAGTCCGGGGGGAAAACACCCTATGGAAAGGGCCATGCCGCGCGTATGAGCGTGCCTTTTCCTGGAACCGTCTTCATTTCGAAGCTCCCACCGGAAAACCGCGTCCTCTCCCGAATACTATGAAGCCCTATGCCCCCGACCGTGCCTGCGGGACCCGTTTTTTCGCGTTCATCGAACCCGGTCCCGTCATCCTCGATCTCCAGAACGAGGATCTGGTCCTTCCCTGTCAGGGAAACGCGGACCCGCTGTGCGCGGCTGTGCTTGGCTACGTTGTTGAGTCCTTCCTGAATCACTCTGTATATAACGGTCTTGAGTTCCCCTGGAACGTCCTGTTCGTCGACGGCTACATCTTTTTCCAGAACCAATTCGGCGTGGGTCTGCTGAAACTCCCTGCAAAGCCAGTTGATGGTGGGGATGATGCCCAGGTCGTCAAGAATGGACGGGCGCAGGGCCGCAAGTATCCTGCGCATCTCCTCTATGGTCCGCTGGATCAGGACAATCACTTCTTTCAGCTTTTCACTGGCCTCGCCCGGAGGGTTCTCCTTTTTACTCAGGAGGACGGACTCGATTCGGAACTTGATTGCTCCAAGGAGTTGCCCCAGGCCGTCGTGGAGTTCCTGGGCTATCCTCTTCCTTTCCTTTTCCTCGGCGGACAGGATGCGTGAGGACAGAAGGCGGAGTTCGTTCTCCATGCGTTTTCGGTTGGTTATGTCGGCAACGTTGCCGAGTACGGCCGGGCGGCCCTTGTGGCTGACCAGACTGATCCGCCGGTTGATCCATATGGTCCGGCCGTCCCTGGTAAGGCCCCGGGTTTCGTACTCCGAGGGAGCTTCCTCCCCACGCATCCGCTTTCCCTGATATGAACGGAAGCGAGCTCGATCCTCGGGATGGACGGTCTTCCATGTCTCCATGCCCAGGATTTCTTCCCGGCTGTAACCGAATATCTCGGCGAACCGTTCGCTGGCGAACACGAACTTCCCGTCCTGCTGCATGTAGACGCCGGTCAGAGAGCCTTCCACGAGCTTTGTGTAGAGTTTCTTGGACTCGTACAGGGCGTCCCGGGTCTTCTCGCGCTCCAGGATCTCCCGTCGGAGCACTTCGTTTGTGGCCTCGAGTTCCGTAGTCCTCCGCTGAACGCGGAGCTCGAGTTGGGAGTGTGCGTTTCGAAGTTCCTCCTGGCTCTGCTGGAGGTCGGCGTACAGAAGCCGGTAAGGCTTTCTGAGACCGGTGTAAATGACGGCCCGGTAGATAAGGAAAAAGGAGAGGATCTTGAGGTAGTGCCCGAAAAAATTCATGTGGCCGTAAGGGTCCGTAAACAGGGCGAAGCTCAGTTCCGAGGCCACGGTGGTGAAAATGGAGGCAAGCAGCAGACGAAGTACGGTTGCGTCGAAGCTCCGGCGTTGGCGGTAAAGGAGAGCGGCCGATGCG
This sequence comes from uncultured Desulfobacterales bacterium, assembly GCA_964512335.1. Lineage (GTDB taxonomy): Bacteria > Desulfobacterota > DSM-4660 > Desulfatiglandales > HGW-15 > JAIPEI01. The sequence goes on along the minus strand of CAZEIA010000006.1, from coordinate 20,899 downwards.
ACCAGAATGAAGGATATGGCGTACTCGCTGACTTTCTTGAAAGAAGTCAGGCCGACTCCTTCGACGAAACAGTCGGGAAAAAGGTCCCAATGGAAAATCATTGCCAGGAGCAGGGTTGAAGCTGCGGCATACCCCAGGACAAGGGGGCCCAGACGCAGACCGCGCCGCACGAAGAGAGGGGCCAGAAGCAGGGACACGCTTTCCATGGCGCGGGCCGCGATCCACAGTTCCGTAGGCAGATTGGTGTCAAACCCGGGGAACACGCCCATGCCCTTGTAGGACAGGGTGTGAAGCAGGTCCAGGAAACCCACAAAGGGATAAGCGATCCCGAGGAAAAGGAAATATTTGTTCTCGATGAACCGCCGGGAGTTCCACCCTACCATGAAGATGCCGAAGGCTACGACGATGCTGAAGATCTCAGCTATGCTGTGAAACAGGAGGTAGTTATTCAGGCTGCAGAGGTAAAGACCGAAAAAAACGACTATCCCGCCGGCCGCCACGGCCAGGATCCTTTCCCGGGTGAATTCCTTTTCCTGATCTATCGACATTTCATGCCTGTTTTGTGGCCATCCATGAATCAAGCTTCGGGCACTGGATGGAAGCTAACTTGTGAGGGCGCATTCCCGTACAATCCTCCTTGCCGCCGCTCGAAGCTTCTGGGCCTCGGCCTCACCTTCGGCCAGGGCCTTTTCCATGGCCTCGAGGACGTCATAGTATACGCACCAACCCCTCAGCTCCTGTTCATAGACGGTTTTTAGATGGCTGTCCTCTCCCTGCGTAAAGGCGAGCGTCTTCACGATCCTTTCCGCTCCTTCGCTTACCAGTCTAAGCCCCTGCTCCGGCATGCTCGAGGAAAACAGTTCTGCGGCCCGCATGGCGGAACGCAGGTGGACCAGAGTTTGTGGAATCTCTGATATGAATGCCCCGGTGAACGGGGCCAGCACATCCTTGACGGCGGACAGGTCCTTGGAAAGGGCCCGGGCGTAGGCGGAGAAGACGAGAATTCGAATGTCGTCGCCTATGAGCTTGGAGAGATGTGCCGACCGGACAGCCTCCATGGCAAAGGACTCCTTGTCATGGCGCATGATGAGGCCGGGACTGTGAAGGTAAGCCGGACGAAGGCCGTCTCCGGGCAGGTTCGACATGATGAAAGCCTGGTCCTCGGCCCGCCCCAGAAAAGACGGGGTGAAAGGGCGATGCCTGCGCAACGTGTCCACGAGTGCCCCCGTGGTCCCGCCGGTAACATGCACCCTTTGAATGCAGGACCGCCGTCCGTCCGGTTCACCAGGCCCGTATCGGTTCATCATCTCAGCTTCAGTGGACAGGGCCTGTGGAAAGTGGCTGAAGAAAATGAACTCGTCGGCCTTTGGTGGGCGTTTCGGAAAACGGATGTCGGGTGTGAAGAGGCCCTCGTGAATGTCGCCGTCGTTAACCAGGGCTCCGGCAAGAAGACCGAGTTCCACGGCCCGGCCCATTGAGTCTTTCCCATGAGCTCCCCAGAGAGGGGCCGCCAGGTGCTCCAGGGCGGAGGAGCCGGTTTCGAGTATCAGGATCTCCTGGGGAAACACCTGGTCCAGGTCGATTTTGAAAGTGGCCCGGACGGAGGCGTCCACGAGCACCTGCCAGAGAGGGGCTATCGCCTTGAGAAAACTATAGTGGCGTCCGTATTCCCCATCTACGCCGAAGACACCGGGGAAGGCCGCCGAAGGGTGGAGTTCGCCGAGAAAACGCTTCGCCGCGGGCTCGAGGACCTCTCGACCGAAGCGACGGGTGTCGGCTTCAGTAAATGCGAATATGTGCAGGTGCTCGAGGCCGCCTGCGTGTTGGATTTCCTCCCGTATGTAGTCCCGGGCCAAGCCGTGAAGACCGTCATGGGTCACCGACACCGAGAGAAGACAAACCGCACGGCTTTCCCCTGCAAGGGTGCCCCGGGCCTTCTCAAAGGCCATGGCATCGTTGAGACCCTTAAGCCCGTATAGGATCTCGTTGTTCTCAGGGGCTGTGCCGATCTGCACGGGGTGGTCATACCAGGTGCGCTGTGGTTCCCGCAACACCGGTTCGAGACGGCGTCTCAGGCCTTCAGAAAGCTCAAGTTTTCCCGGGAGCGGGCCGTCCGGGGGTATTGTCAGAAGAACATTGGAAGTAAACAGGATTTCCGTTCCCGGATCCCGAATGGGTGCTCGGGGTTTCGATGTGATGTTTACGCGCCGGGTCTTGCGCAGACTGCGGACGCGCTCCTTCTCAAAGCCCTTTATGCCGGTTGCTTCGGGAAAGAAAACAGACCAGGTCTTTTCCGCTATGTCATAAGGGTCAAGGCCGGCTTCCTGGTTCTTCATCCAGACGGCCGTTTCCTTGAGACGGGAAAGGAAGTCGGAATCGCGATCACATGCCAGGCGTATCTCACTCTCTATGCGCTCAACACCTTCGAGATAGAACCGGGAAGGGCCTTGGAGGTCAGGATCTCTTTGCGATCTGACCAGGACCTCTCGAGCCTTATGGAAGAGGGGATGGTCGGACCCGCAGAGGGAGATCAGAAAAGCCGCGTTCAGCCTGCGGGCGTTGTCCGCCTTGGTGTTCCCTCCTTCCAGGAACTGTTTCGGTGCATCCACTGCCACCGGCCTTGCCGCCCCCGGAAAGGGTGTGCCTGCAAGAAAATTGATGATGGATTTGAAGGGGTCGGGCATGCCGGTCTCCTCATGAAATGGCTACATCCTACACCAATATGGGTGTTTTTCAATGGATCAGGCTTGATTCAACAGGGCTACCGGGTTACTTGCTCGGAAATCGAGTCCATTCTCCAGGGCCACCCTGCGGTCATTGGAGCATGCGTGGTTGATGTGCCGGACGACAAGGTCGGGGAGTGTATCAAGGCGATCGTAGTGATGCGCGAGGATGTCAGACGTGTGAGCGGGAACGAACTTCTCCGACACTGTCATGAGCGGCTCGCCTCCTATAAGGTGCCGCAGTATGTTGCCGTCAACCGTGTTGGTAAGATGAATCCCCAAGCCCGCCCCGCCTTTTCGAAGGGCCGGAGAGACCGGCAAGCTGTTCCTCCGGCGAAGCGGATTACTCCTCTTCAGGCCGCCTTGGCCCCTGTCTTTAGACGGGTGGCTCGAAGAGCGTGGCGGGTCTGGGCTGAGAGCACGGATTTGCGCATGCGAAGCGACCTGGGAGTTACCTCCAGGAGTTCATCCTCGCGGATGAAGCTGACGATCTGTTCCAGAGTGAGTGCTTTAATGGGAGATAGAAGGATGTTGTCGTCTTTTCCGGATGCCCGCATGTTGGTCAGCTTTTTTTCCTTGCAGGGGTTGACGTCGATGTCCTGGCCGCGGTTGTGCTCGCCCACGATCATGCCTTCGTACACCGGGTCTCCGGGGACCACGAAGAGCCGGCCCCGGGGCTCCAGGTTGGCCAGGGCGTAGGCCACGGCCCTTCCGCTTCGGTCCGCCACAATGGAACCGGTGAAGCGGCTAAGCCATGGACCGCGGAATTCCCCGTAACCGTCGAAGACCGCGTGCATGATTCCGGTTCCCCTGGTGTCGGTGAGGAATTCGTCCCGAAACCCGATCAGGGTGCGGGCCGGCACGGAGAACTCCAGGCGAACTCTTCCAGAGTTGTTGTTGACGAGGAGGGTCATCTTGCCTTTTCGAAGGGAGATCTTTTCCGTGACCACACCCAGGAATTCCTCACCGCAGTCCACCAGCAGCCGTTCCACGGGCTCCAGCTTTCTGCCCCCTTCATTGCGGAAAATCACCTCAGGCCGCCCCACGCAGAATTCATAACCCTCACGCCGCATGGTCTCGATGAGTATGGAGAGCTGAAACTCACCCCGTCCTTTGACCAGCATGGCGTCGGTGTCCTCGGTTGCCTCCACCTGCAGGGAGACGTTTTTGAGGGTCTCCTTAAAAAGCCTCTCCCGGATTCGGCTGGACTGGACGTATTTACCCTCCTTGCCGCCGAGAGGCGAATCGTTTACCGCGAACCTCATGGCCACCGTAGGTTCGTCCACTCTGATTCGGGGCAGGGGCCGCAGGGCCGGCCTGTGGCAGATGGTGTCCCCGATCTTGACGTTTTCGATCCCTGCGAGCACGGCAATGTTTCCGGCCTCGACCTCATCCACATCCTTCAGGCTCATGCCCTCGTAAACCTGCAACCTGGAGACCTTGAGGGGCATGCTCTCGCCGGTTTCGCCTATGCACACCAGGGAATCTCTGGACCGGGTCGATCCGTTGAAGACTTTTCCTACAGCCAGGCGGCCGACATAATCGGAGTAGCCGAGATCCGAGACCAGCATCTGGAATCCGTTGCTCGGATCGCCTGTCGGCCCGGGGATCTCTTCGATAATAGTGTCCATGAGGATGTCAAGGCCGGTGCCGGTTTCCTCAGGGTTGCAGACGGCCACTCCGTCCCGTCCCACAGCGTACAGAAGGGGAAAATCGAGTTGATCCTCTGTGGCGTCCAGGTCTATGAGAAGGTCGTAGATTTCGTCCAGCACCTCGGAGGTCCTTGCATCCCGGCGGTCGATTTTGTTGATTACCACTATAATCTTGAGCCCTGACTCGAGAGCCTTCTTAAGGACGAAGCGGGTCTGGGGCAATGGGCCTTCCGATGCGTCCACAAGGAGCAAAACGCCGTCCGCCATGGACAGTGCCCGCTCTACTTCTCCGCCGAAATCGGCGTGTCCCGGGGTGTCTATTATATTGATCCGGATTCCCTTCCAGATCACCGAGCAGTTCTTAGCAGCGATGGTGATGCCGCGTTCCCGTTCCAGGTCCATGGTGTCCATGAGGCGGTCTTCGACTTCCTGGCCGGCCCGAAATACGCCGCTTTGACGGAATATGGCGTCCACCAGAGTGGTCTTGCCGTGGTCTACGTGGGCGATGATGGCGATGTTCCTGAAACGATTGTCGATGCACTTGCTTGACATGACGTAAGGGGCTCCATTCCATTCGTCCTTTCGGACGGAGGAGATTTAAACAATCATACAGTTTACTCATTCGGTATGGGATTGCAAGGTTTTGTTTGAAAGAGGAAGAGAAGGGCTTTACAGTGGGGGCGGCTCCCGGGAAGCTGCATCGAGATCCAGGATTTTTCTCCCTTGAATATAGTCCTTGGTTGCATATTGAGTGATGCCCTGAAATTTATTCGTGATTTCCAACATGCGCTCAACGTTTTTCCTCAGCAATACAAGGGTTTGTTTCAGAGTATCGTCATCACTGAGGGCCGATTCCACTTTTCCGCTGCATACCAGTACCACCTGCAGGGGATTGTTCAGCTCGTGGCACACCGCCCCTGCCAGTTCCAGAACTGCCTGGAGCTTCTCCCGCTCTTTTCGTTCCTCTTCCGCCTTCCTGGCCTGGGTGATGTCCATGAAATAGCCTAGAGTTGCCCGGCGGCCTTCATGCAGGATGGGGGTAACGGTCTCCATAACCCATTTGGCGGTGCCTTCCCTGTCCCTTATACAGAAGGCGTAAGGGGTGGTCCTCTCCCCTTTAAGCATCGCCCGGGAGTGCTCCTTGTAGAATTCGATATACTCCTCATGGATATATTTTATGGACTCAGCGCCGATCAGTTCTTTCTTTGAATATCCCATGATGCGGCAGAATTCCGGATTGACATACATAAAACGGCCCTTCCGGACAATGTAGCTTCCGATAAGAGCATTCCGCCTGCTCCTTTCCAGTTCATCCTCGGCCTGTTTCCTCCTTGTGTTGTCTCGAATGAACCCTTCAATGGCGATGGGCCGGCCGTCATCATCTCTTATCACCGTCCACTTGTCATGCATCCATCGAATAGAGCCGTCCGGGCTGATGTGCCTATAATCGTTTTCGCCTTCGCTGCTTCCTGACTTGAGAGAACGCGCTCTCTCCTGTTTGAGCTTATCCCTGTCTTCCGGATGAATTCGAAGAAGACTTCCTTTGGCTGAGAGTGTCCTGACGCCGTGATCTTCCACACTGTAAAGTTCCAGAAAACGCCGGTTGAAAAAGGTGAAGCTCTGGGCCTCGATGTCAAGTCGATATATGGCGTCCTGGGAGCGCTCGGCCAGGCTCTGGAAGTCTTCACTGAGGACTCTGAGAAGACCGTCTTTACCGCCGGCGGGAATCTGTCTCGATTCCGCAGGATCAGAGGGTGTGCCGGGTTCGCCGGGTGTGCGCTTTTCGGTGCTCACCGCGTATTTTCTTCCGCAAGGTGGCAGGCGATCTGGGTTGTGACGGAGATGCTCGTGCAGAGTGTTTCCATCAGGCTTCGAAAAGTGAGTGACAGGCGGGAGTATTCTGTTTGAAGCTTTGCCGGATCAATCCTTCCCACCTCCAGGTCTTCAGTGGCTAAAACCGACGCTCCATAGGGCTCCTGGCCGGTGTTGATGAACGGCAAATTTCCAAAAAAGTCATCGCGTTCCAGCGAAATCAAGGGAAGCCCGCCCTTTTTGGTATTGTAAACCAGGCAGGCTTCCCCCGAGGATAAGGTGTAAATCTCCTCATGGGTCGTACCCGCCTTCAAGAACACTTTCTTGTCCTTGATGGTGAAAGGGGCCTTTTTTATCCCGCAGTAAAGGTCGACTACACGGTCCGAGGTCCTGATCAGGCGCCGGGAGAGGCTGAACAGGAGGTTCCTGAACTCGGAGGAGAGAGAAGCGAACTCCGCATAGAGCCGTTGCGTGTCAAGCAGCCCCAGCCGGACGTTTCCGATCGCCCTGACGTCTGCACTCCGAATGCTTCCCTCGAACAAAAAGATCATGAAGGTGCCGATAAAGCTTCCGGGTCCCAGCCTTGCGACTGTAATCAGGCCTTTGGGCGTTTCGCGGAGGACCTCCAGCTCGCCTTCCAGGATAATCCATATCCAGTTGCCATGACGACCTTCCGATACGACCGGGTTCCCGTCGGCGAACTCCTCCTCTTCGACTACGTACATGTAGTCGATCACCGGACCCCTGATTACCGGCATGGATTTCCACGGGACGCTGCCGATTCCTTTCGGCATTTCCGACTGCTTGTCGACCTTTTGGATGGGGCCGACCTGTTCGATCTCACCTTCATCCAGAAGCCGGAGGGCGTCGAGCATGATCTGCATGCGGCTCTTTTTTATTGTGCGAGGCGCTTGAACGGGTCTGAGGTGAAAAGTGAATGTTCCTTCCATCCACCCGAAAAGGGAGTTGACGGCCTCCACGCCTTTGGCGTTTCCGTTAGAGGCGTCAATGGGGTCTCCATCCCTGAAGCAGACCGTGGCAGCTGAGGGGACATAAGGGGATTTAACTTCCAGGACACCCGTGCTGTTGTTCCCGCCCAGGAGTTGGAAGACGTCGGACAGGCTTATAAAGGAAAGGTCTCCTTGGAGAACTGATGTTCCGGTCATTGCGGTTTTCCTTCTAATCAGCCCAGTCGAGTTCCTTCTTCAGGTGTTTCAGAGTGAGTTCCATGCAGCGTTTCAGAGTGGGCCCGACACCGCTGCCTTTCAAGGCGCTTCCCGAGAAGGACGGGGCCCTAAGTTTGCTGTTCAGATCTTTGTCCATCATTTCTATGGGCATGATGGGAAGCCCTTCCTGTTCCAGGTCCCGCTTGTTGTACTGTAATACCAGGGGTATCTTGAAGATGCTCTTTCCTTCTTCCTTTAAGTTGTCCTGGAGGTCCTTTAGGGACATTATGTTGGCTTTTCTGCGGATTTCCAGAGAGTCGGCAACAAAGACAAGGCCGTCCACCCCCTTCAGGACCATTTTTCGTGTGGAAGAGTATTTTACCTGACCGGGTACGGTGAAGAGCTGCATCTTGACCTCACATCCTTTCACTTTTCCCAAGCCTATGGGCAAAAAGTCAAAGAAGAGGGTGCGGTCTCCCTTGGTATCAATACTTAACATTTCACCGGTTGCGTACTTCCGGCCCGCCTTGTAGATGTATTCCAGGTTGGTGGTCTTCCCGCCTCTCCCCGGTCCGTAGAATACTATCTTGCATTCTATGATTCGTTCCTGTGCATTGAAAATGGCCATGGAGTCCGCCCGTCGTAACCTGTTACTGGGTCCGTTTATTCACAAATGCACTCAATGCCTTTTTCCCCAAGAACTCGTCAATCATCGAGCTTGATGTCCACCATGAAATTGCCCTGGTTGGGCCCCTGGAGGACCTTGGTCTTGCCCGTGACTGTTCCGCTTCCGGGGAAAAAGCCGATGGAAGAAAAACACTGGACCGAGGGCAGTCGCATGCCGTGCCTCAGGATGCGGACCAGGTCTTTGCTGGAAGAGGGCACGATGATGCTTACCGTGTTTCCGGACTGGAACTCTACAGTGAACTCTTCAACCCTCTCATTTTGAGAGCCGCTCTCCAGATGGATGTTGACCGAGGAGATATCGAGTTCGTCTTCTTCCTGTATTGTTTCTCCCGGAGTGCCGGTTGCCGGCTCATCCACCATCGGGATATCCAGGACGATGCCCCGGCTTTCCATGATACCATGCAGAAACTCTTTTAAGTGGAGGATTTCCTCCCTGCTGAAGCGGTTTCCTCCGGCCCATTTCTTGAACTGCTCAATTGCTCCTTCCGGGGATGACATGTTCAGGTGGCAGCGGATTATATTCTTTGCAATCATCACGGGAAGTGTTGCGTATTCCAGGATCTCGTCAAACTCTTTCAATGCCTTGTCGAATTGGCCGAATTTGGCCAAAGCCATGGCGCCCTCGGTTGCGGAGGCTTCACGATCTTTGGAAAATGCGAATGATTTCTTGATAAGAGCTTGAACATCTTCTGAAAGCTCAGGCAGTTCGGTGTCGTCATCAATTTCTTTCAGGGTGGTATTCAAGTCTCGCACCTTCTCCTCGATGGCGGCTATCAAGGCCTTATTGGATTGAAGGGCGTCGCTTTGGGACATAATTTCCAGGGCATCGCTGAACTTCTCCTTGGCTTGTTTGAAGAGACCCTGGTTCTTGTAAACGACCGCTTCCTTGAGCAGGGCCTTGACTTTTTCTTGTTCGGTCATGTCGAACTCCTAAAAGTACACTGTATTGTACTAGGATAAACAAAATGATAAAAATATCAACGGCATTTTGCCTTCCGGTGTTGTTTCCGGAAAATCATCGACTCGGTTGCACCTGTGTCGGGCGTTCAGGGTCGGCGATTGGTCTCCGGAATTATTGAGTTCGACCATTGATGAATACCCGAAGACTTTTAATCTTTGTCTTCACGGGTTTTTATTGTTTTGCGGGGAGTCTTGCCCTGGCCGGCACTGCCTCCATCTGCCCGTGAGGGATAATCATCCTCCACATCTGTATCTACAGAGTATCCTTTAAAAGGGCGTGTTCTTCCTGGAAAAAGCTCATTCGGTAGAGAACGGGCCTCAGGGTATGATACGGGTATGAAACGATACGGATAGTTTCAGGTTTTGATAAGGTACGAATAGTAAAAGATCATCCACTCGCAGTTCTCCAGGAATTTTGCAAGCCCCGGACCCGTGATAATGTCCGCCACCAGTATGTAGTTTCCCCAGAGGAGATCCATGGCGCCGGCCGTGTCCGACCCATCCCTTCCCAGAGTTGTGATGTCTCGCTTATAACTGACGCCCTGATCGCCGTCACAGCATAGAGGGAATTGAAGGCCGCTGTCAATTTCCCTGCAGGAAAATTGTCCATGGCGCGAGTCTCTCTTTGATGGATATTCGGAAAACTCCCGGGAGAGGCCCTCAGCCGGAGCTGGAGTAAAAAATGGACTTGTTTGCAACTGAATACTGAATTAGTGTATAGTTTCGATCAGCATCCGTTTCTTTGGCCAGGGAGTGATCGGTACTGAGAATACACTTTTCCCCGGCAAAGACGCATAATTCGATAAGCACACATGCCCGAGAGGCCGGTCGAAAAGCAGCGATTCGCGCTGATGAATCGTTGTTCGTGCCCCGACAATCCGAAAGCTTATGAGCTGGTTTTCATCTGGAAACGGCTGTTTTCCGCAATCTCTGCTCATTTTTGCGGGATTCCTTGTGCGGCGTACTCCATTATGTCTCCGCGTAATCCCTTGATTTCCTGGACCTTGCGAAAAATATCTCTTTTCTGGATTGGGAACTCACAATTGCCTTGGGTTTGATTTGTGGATGGGCACGGGCTAAGAGGTCTTATTGCCCGGTTTAACGACTTAGCAGCTCAACGGCTCAACAGCTATTATCTTATCGCCTTAAAACCTCGAACCCGCAAGGTTCCCCGTTTATCCCATTTTTCCACAAGCGGTTTCGGCCGAGAAGGCCAAGGAAGGAGCACTATGGGTAGGCCCAATTACAAGTTCAAGAAAAGACAGAAAGAGTTGGCAAAGCAGAAAAAGAAAGAAGAAAAGTTGAAGCGCAAGCAGGACAAGAAAAGCGAGGATTACGATGATAACATCGAAGAGAACGGCGAGGAGGATTTGAGCGACAAGCCCTGACGAGACCTCGATGTGCCGACCTTACGACGCGTTCTCGGTCTTTGCTGGCTCAAAGTGTCGCTTTGCCGCCAGGAAGGCCGGGAGGTGTTTGATCATATGCCACAGGCTGTGGCGGTTTTGCCAGAGGCGCCCCCGAAACTTTTTCCGCCAGGATGGATCGGTGTAGAACCTTTTTACGTGACGATTGTAGAGTCGATCCATGGTCTCCCGAGAGTCGATTCCCTTTGGCTGGAAAACGAAATTCAGACAGTTCATCTTCCGCCAGTCGTCTTCCACTTCGCCCTGTTCGTGGATGTGGGACCAGACAGGCGCTCCGTGGAAAGGCGTGAACTTGCTCATGTTCATGTCGTCGAGTCCGAGAGACAGGACCAAATCGCTGGTTTTTTGAATCGACGCCTCTGTCTCGCCCGGGAGCCCCATCATGAAGAGGCCTTTGGCTCTAAGCCCCGCCTGCTGGATTCGCCGGACCGTTTCCCGAGCTTCTTCCAGCAGAACGCCCGGCTTGTGGATCCCCATCAGGTCCGGATCCCCGGTTTCGATTCCTACGGATATCATTAGACACCCGGACTGCTTTAACATCCGAAGCAGGTCCTGGTCCGCGTGACCCACACGGACGGCGCAGTTGAACTGCACCCCGATAGGTTTCGATGTCAACAGACCGCACAGGCGTTCGATGCGTTTTCGATCCATGGTGAACAAGTCGTCATAGACAGTAATATGACGGATGCCGAAAGTGTCGTTGAGGTATTTCATGTGGTCGTAGACATACTCCGCTGAATTGGACCGGTACCCACGCTTGAATACAGAGCGGTCGCAGTAGGAGCACCGGTAGACGCATCCGCGACTTGTTATCATGGTGCCCCCAGGGCGGTGAATATAGCTGAAAAGGGGGAGATGATATTTGACGGGAAAACCGGCCAGCTTTTCGTAGGCAGGAAAGGGGAGGGTGTCCAGGTCGGGGATCGGTGCCCTTGGACGATTGGTGACGGGCCGTTCGTTGTCTTTCCAGACCAGCCCGTCGATTTCTGCGGGGTCGTTCCCGCCGGCCAGCTCAAGGAGGGTGTTTTCCCCCTCCCCAATGCAGAGATAATCGATGTCCGTGAAGCTTTCCAGGAGGACACTCCCCATGGACGAGGCGTGGACCCCGCCGAAGACGATTCTTGTATGCGGCGTGCGGCGCTTGATTCTTTTTGCGAGTTCGTAGCCGTCGAGGAATCCCGAAGTGGTGGCAGATACACCCACCAGGTCCGGAGAACAGGAGAGGATCTTTTCGACATGGTTCGTGTTTCGGCGGATGTCCGGTCCGAGGCCGTCGTGGACAAACACCAAGTGGCCCGCCCGCTCCAGACAGGCGGCTATGGACAGGATACCCAAAGGCGCAATTCGATTGGCAGTGGGTGTGATGTCTTTTTTCCCGGGTACCCAGTTTGAGCCGGCTGGATGTACGAGGACGATCCTCATTGTGATAACAGGCTCCTTTCAGAAGGAGATGCAGTGTTTTTACTTATATGGCACATCGGTCGGGAGGCATTCTACCACGATTGAAAGCAGGTCGCATTTTCTGTCGCCGCCTGCCGGTCGAAAGGGATCCTTCGCAGTGCTTTTCCGGGTGTGAGGCCTCTTGGTGCTGATACGCAGCCCTGGGAGGTATTCTGCACAGCATATTGCAAATTTCGAACGCTTACAAGCGTTGTATGTAAGAGGATGGACATTCGGCTTCTGTTTCGATAAATTCGTGCCTTAATTTTTGTCTCATGATGTCTGACCCATTTTTTTCAAAAACGGAGGGTGTGCTAATGCCGATAGCGGAACGTATGGTGGGTATGGTGGAAGGCTCTTCCATGATTCGAAAGATGTTCGAGGAGGGAGCGAGGCTCAAGGCAAAGCATGGAGCGGATAAGGTGTTCGACTTCTCCCTTGGTAACCCCGACGTCCCCCCGCCGGAAGCATTCAAGAAGGCGCTGATCGACCTGATCCAGGATCCGTCCACGAGCCACGGCTACATGCCGAACCAGGGCTACCACCATGTGCGACAGGCGGTGTCAGAGTTCATCATGTCGGAGTACGGAGCCGCGATCCCCCCTGAGATGATCGTCATGACCGTGGGAGCGGCGGGCGCCCTCAACAATTCTCTGACAGCCCTCATTAATCCGGGGGAAGAGGTCCTGGTGCCTTCTCCGTACTTTGTGGGGTACAACCAGTATGCATTTCAGGCTCAGGCCGTTATCAAGACCGCTGAAACGGATGCAGAATTCCGCCCGGACTTCGAGGCACTGGAAAGGGCCGTTACGGACAAGACCCGGGTTGTGCTCATAAACTCTCCCAACAATCCGACAGGCGTTGTATACACGGCCGAAGAGCTGAAACAATTCGGCGACCTGCTGGAGCGGGCCGGCCGTAAGTTCGGAAAACGCATATATCTTATCTCGGACGAACCCTACAGAAAAATCGCCTATGATGTGGAGGTCCCGTCCATATTCCAGGCCTATCCTCATTCCATACTTGTCACTTCCTATTCCAAGGAGTTGTCACTTGCGGGGGAGCGCATCGGTTATCTCGCCGTTAACCCGGAAGCCGAGGATGCCGACCGCGTCGCAGCGGCGGCTGCGGTTTCGAACACCATGCTCTATGTCAATGCGCCCAGCCTGTTCCAATTAGCCATCGCCCGGGTAATGGGAATTACCGTGGATGTGTCCATTTATCGAAGACGCCGCGATGCGCTTTGCGATGGTCTGAGAAAGGCGGGCTATGATTTTGTGAGGCCTGAAGGCGCATTTTACCTGTTTCCCAAGACCCCCATTGCCGATGATGTGGAGTTCTGCCGGTACCTGATGGATGAGCTCATTCTCGTTGTGCCCGGAAGCGGGTTCGGGAGAGGCGGTCACTTCCGCATTTCCTATGCAGTGCCGGACCGGGCCATATCAGGTGCCATGGAAGGTTTTAAGCGGGCCATGCACAAAGCGTCCTGAGACCGCACCGGCATGGATGTCCCCGCTCAATGTGAGTGGTCATCTCCGGTTTTTCCGGTGATCCAGGTACAGGGCAAGCCCGGCCAGCAGGGTGGCGGCGGCAATTACCCATGCTGCTGTTTCATAGACTCCCGACAGGCCGGAAACCAAAGCAAAAGGCGGCGCCTCGGCCACGTCCGTCAGGCCGGGCGTCGCGGCGGCGCGCAGTACCCAGGCGGTGAATGCCGCTCCGGCCAGAGGAATGCCGGTGGTCTGCCCCAGGGTGCGGGAGAGAGTCATCAGACCGGAGGCCAGTCCGAGCCTATGGCGAGGAACAGCCCCCATAATGGCGCTGTTGTTGGGTGACTGGAACACCCCCATTCCCAGGCCCAGAGGCACGAGCCTCAATGCGGTGCCGAGGGCTCCAACGTCCTGGTTCAGGCTGCCGACGCTGAGACAGCCCCCTATGCAGACGATCAATCCGAGTGTGGATACCCCCCGGGCGCCGAACCGGTCCGAGAGCCAACCCGCGGGGAGCGCCGCGAGCCCCATGCTAACTGGTAAGATCATCATCAGGAGGCCCACCATTTCAGGCCTGAATTCTTTTACCTTTTCCAGATAGAACGGCAGCGTGAAAGAAGTCGCTACGACAATGAAGACAAGCCAGCCCATCAACAGGTTGATGCTGAACAGGACGTTCCTGAAGAGTTCCATGTCCACCATGGGCGAGGCCGTACGCTTTTCCACTATAATGAAGGCGGCGAGAAACAGAGCTGCCGTCAAAAGGAGGCTTATGGTGCCGGCGTGACCAAAGCCTTGGCGCTGGCCGACCGTCATGCCCAGGGCGTAAGTCCCCATGAGAAGAAGAACCAGCAGGGCGCCCGGGAAATCAAATGTCTGGCCGTTTCCGTTACGGCCGGAGGAAGGAATGTATCGAAAAGTGGCCCATACCGCTAAGGCGCCCACAGGGATATTGATCAGAAAGACGCTTCGCCATCCAAGCGTGCCGATCAATAGGCCTCCCAGTGCGGGGCCCATTGCCAGGCCTATGGAGACGGTGCCGCCTATGATGCCCATGGCCTTGCCTCGTTCCGAAGAGGGAAAGGCCTCGGTCACGATGGCGGCACCCAGGGCCTGAGTGACCGCCGCTCCCAGCCCCTGAATCATGCGAAATGCGATCAGCCAGTAGATTCCGGGAGAGAGGCCGCACAGCAGGGATCCGATGGTGAAGAGTGACAGGCCGGAGGCAAAAAGGTTCCGTTTGCCCAGTATGTCCCCCAGTCGCGCCATGCACAGTGTCATGGATGTCACCACCAAAACATATCCAAGGATCACCCACTGTACGGTTGCGAAATCGGTCCTGAGTGCAGTGACCAGTGTGGGAAGGGACACGTTGACAATGGTTACATCCAGGGTGGCCATGAAAATGCTCAACCCGACCGCCGTCATCGCACCCCATTTGCCGACCGGACCCGGCAGGCTATATGCGGGGCTTTGATCGGTTACGGTGGGTGTCGTCCTTGCCATTCTGTCTATCCCGGTTTCCGGTATGATTTTTAAAAATAAAACGGAATCCTGTGCTTCAGGCTTTTGATTATCCTTTTTGAAAAACGATCGTAAGGAGAAGTGGTTTCAGGGCTTTCTGCCGCCTTGAACTGTACGCGCGTTATATATGGGTTTTTGTCTTTGGGCCAGGGGTTTTTCTGACTTACCTGTTCGCTTGACCCGCACAGACTCAAGCTCTATCCTTCTTGAGAAGAACGAGGGGCCGACGGCCCGACAGGATTCGTCGTCGAACAAAGTGAACTCCATCCGTCCCCTCATCGGGGCCGTTTTGAAAGGGCCGATATGAATAGGGTTGTTTTTCTCAGCAACGTCCCTCTCTTCTCTCTACTGAAGAAGGAAGAGCTGGAGGGCCTGTCAGAAAAGACAGATGAGCAGCTGTTTGAGGCCGGAGACGTGATCATTCGCGAGGGTGATCGCGATCGACGGCTGTTTATGATTGTCAGCGGTCGGGCATCGGTCTTTATCGGACTGCGAGGGCCCAAAGAGAAGCTTCTGGGTGAGATAGGACCATTCAGCTACTTCGGTGAAATGGCTCTGATAGACGATCTGATGCGATCGGCCAGCGTAGTGGCGGTGGAGGAAACCCGCCTGCTTTCCCTTCAAGGGGACACTCTGCTTCAAGCAATCGACAAATATCCGAGCATCGCCATGGAGCTTCTCCAGACCTTGAGCCGCCGTGTCCGCGCTCTTGAAAAGAGTCTCATGAACACGCTGGGAGGCGTGCTCCCCATCTGTTCCAATTGTAAGAAGATCCGTGATGGTTTCGGGGAGTGGGTTCCCATTGAGGCCTTTATTCGGGATCGCTCGGAAGCTGAGTTCAGCCACAGCATCTGTCCGGAGTGCCGCGAAATCCTTTATTGATCAAAAGCCTCTTTATGGGGTTTCGGCCGTTCAAGAGGACCGGCCGCAAAGGGATCCGCCCGGATTTTGATTGCCTCCCGGGCGAAACCAGAGAAAAGGGAAAACGGATATGAGGAGAAACCAGTGCCAGGTGACGGATCCGGTTGAGATGGATCGAATCCTTGAATCCACGAATATCGGCCGAATGGCCACGGTCGGAGCGGACGGGTACCCCTATATCACGCCCGTCAATTTTGTCTTTTTTCAGGGTTGCATATATTTTCATTGCGCCCCGAAAGGAGAAAAGCTGGATAACATTAAAAGGGATTCACGGGTCTGTTTCGAGGTGGACGTGCCACTCGCCTACCTGGACATCGGTTTTGACCCGAGCCGTCCCACCTGCCATCTGCACCAGTTCTATCATTGCATCATCATTCGAGGGACCGCCTCGCTTGTGGAGGATGTTTCTTTGAAACTGGATGCACTCAACGCACTCATCCGCAAGCACGAACCGGACGTTACGTTTGTTCCCGTGGCGGAAGAGACCCCACAGGTGAAAGCTTGCGAGGTGGTGGAAATCCGGCCCGAAATAATAACCGCCAAGAGTGACCTCGCCCAAGGTAAAGGAGAAGGGGTCCGGATGCGGATAGCTCGATACTTCGACGGCCGTGGTCTTCCCGGCGACGCGGAGACCGTCGAGGCCATGCGTGCACCGGCAAGTTAACACCTTGGCGGAGAGAAGAAGCTGTATGCCTCTAAGTGGAGCCTGAAAGACAGTTTCCAACCATTTTGCTGGTTTTTTTCTATCTTGACATCTTATGAACACTCGTGCACGCTTCAGAAGCATTCCAGGTAGTTTTTTGTGTAATAGTCGAGGTCATGTGGCCGGCTTCGGCCTCTTCGAGCGAGCGGTTATCTTAGAGGCTCGAACCCGTCCCAGGTAAAAGGGTTCCAATCTGAGGTTTCTTTCTTGAACAACATTCAGGAAAAATCACCGGCGGCTTTCCTCCTTCCTGTTCCAGTAGAGACTTTTACACACCCCGTCAAATTAGAGCATGCAGAAACCACCATCGGGCGGGAAACCTCCAACCACATTCGCCTGGCGCACGGTGCGGTTTCCCGTTCCCATGCGAAGATTTCCTGCACTGCTGGTCAGTACATCCTGACCGATCTCCAGTCCCGCAACGGCACGTTTGTGAACCGGTCGCGGATTCAGCGGGCCGTCCTCCATTCCGATGACATGATCCATTTCGGTAACCGGGGTTTCTTGTTCAAGCTGGAGAATCCGGAATATACTTCCAAGACGATCGAAAAGCCTGTTTCCCTGCCGGAGACGGTTTCCATTACCGAGGGCGCGGACATCGATCCGGCCTGCCTGTTGGCTCAAGAGGCCCATATGGCCGCCCACACCTTTCTTCGGCTTTCCGATGTCGAGGCCGGAGATCGAGGTGATCCTGCAACGGTTTCCCGTCAAAGGCTTTATCTCCTTTATGGCTTGAGCGAACAGGTACGTTCCAGCAGGGAGTCTGATGATATCCTGAACCGTGGTCTCGATCTGATCTTCAAGGCCGTGCCGGCCGCGGAGCGAGCGGTTGCTCTCCTCAGGGCGGAGGAAATATCAGGACCTCTAGAGGTACGCGCGGTCAGGTTCCGTGAAGACACAAGGGACAATGAGCCTATACCTATAAGTCGGACGGTCCTGGACCGGGTGACGGCCGAGAGGGTTGCTGTTGTCAGCCGGGATGCACTGGATGATTCACGATTCGAGTCGTCGGAATCCATCAGGGTGCACAACCTCAAATCTATCGTCTGCGTTCCCATGCTGAACGATCGGAACGTAATCGGCGCTATTCATCTGGACACAGGCGACTACTTGAATCCATTGACTGCGGCCGATATGGAATTCGTGGCGGCGGTTGCCAATGAGATGGCTGTCTGGATCGAAAACAACCGCCTTCAGCTCAATGTCATTCGAAACGAGCGCATGGCGGCGATCGGGATGACCGTGACAAATGTCGCACACAACCTGAAGAACCTGCTTCATATGAGCATGAACGCCATAGAATTGATGAGCCAGCATCTGGAGCATGTTGATGACGATAAGATCCACAGTAGATGGCATCTTGTCCGACAATGTATCGAACGAATGAACAGACTGGCTGCGGACATGCTTGAATTCGCCCGAATAGAGCCTTTGAAGAGAACATGGATTGATGTCAATACCGTGCTGTATGACAATCGGGTGTTTTTTGAAAAGCCTTTGAAAGAGGGTGGGAACCGGCTGGAGTGGGACCTGGCCCCAGATCTTCCCGAGTGGTTGATCGATGAAGCCCAACTCCAGCGGGCCGTTATCAACCTTCTTGTCAATGCACAAGACGCCTTGAAAGGAGTCCCGGACGGCAGAATCGTGATTTCCACTTCAATGGACTATAGACAGCGACTTAACATCCGAATTTCGGACAACGGTTGTGGGGTTACACCGGAAGAACTGGACAAGATTTTTCAGTTGTTTTACACGACCAAGGGTTCCTATGGCAGTGGCCTGGGCCTTCCCATGGTTCAGAAGTTTGTGAAGGGGGCCGGGGGAAAGATCGAGGTGCAGTCCCGGCCTGGGGAAGGCACTGTCTTTCAACTGATTTTTCCCCGGGCGGTCGAAGCGGAGGATGGTCGTGTTATGAATAATGACTAGAGCTTTTTACGGCGGGAGTCTCAGCACCTCCCGCCGAGAGCATCCAGTCCTGCACAGCGCCCAGGAACATTTTTTCATATCCCTCCAGGCCGCCGAGGCCCTTTCTGCCGAAAAAGAAATTGATTTCCACTACAAGCGGAGGACCGCCCCGAACGGGGAACATGATGTCAAAGGCGGCCAAATCAATCCCGGTAATCAGACCCACCCGGATCGACAACTCTCTCCCTTCCCGCTGCTTGGACGGCAGGAGCCCGGAATCGATTCGGGCCCCCTTGGACACATTGTTATAGAAGGAGTCCCCGCCGACTCGAAAGTAGCTCTTTATTCTCTTTCCCATCAAAACCACGCGAAGGTCCTTTCCTCCGTTTTCAATCCATTCCTGGATCAGTACGGGTTCATCTGTAGGAAGCCGGGTGAGCCGCTCCATATACTCATCGTGGGAGTCAATAGGAAAGACGGCCGAGCCTCCCCCTCCGGTGTCTCCCTTGAGTACGAAAGGAAGAGGCTTGGGCAGGAAGCCGAGTTCTCCGGATCGGAGGGCTTCCTCGGCCGATGGGTATAAAACGGTGTGAGGGTGAGGGATGCCGAGGCTTCGAAAGAGCCTGATCTGCCTGGCCTTGCCCCGGTAGTCATACCTGGGGGCCAGGTGTGGAAAGTGTGATACGGCCAGGGAGGAAACCTCACGGTAACGGGAAGGCGGACAGTATTTGGGCATGAGCACTCCCGCTGCACCAGCGATAAGACGAGCGTCCGAGTCACTCAGTGGGCCGATGGGCGGAAGGTTTTCATCCAGCCTGATCCGGTGATTAAGGGAAACAAAGTATTT
>CAZEIA010000006.1:0-1542 GCA_964512335.1 uncultured Desulfobacterales bacterium | reverse complement strand
GGCCGCGGAATGTGTGTTAAGGCTCACTCAAACCAAGCCCTATCACCGAAACGCCCTTAATGCATTTCATATGCCCGATCCTCAACTTGGCTGGCGAGGGTTGCCCGGGTTCACCGGGGTCTTTGCGCGGGAGGCTTTCAAGGCAACCATTTCCATCGATGAGATGGGTTACCGGAAAAGGGAGTCCGAAGTCCAGCCCCTTCCCGGGGCGGAGAAAACGGTATTTCTGGGGGATTCGTTCGCCTGGGGATGGGGAGTCAGCCAGGGCGAGCTGTTCAGCGACGTGCTCCAGGACCTTGTCGGTCCCCGTCACAACGTGATCAACCTAGGCATCAACACCTTCGGAACGGTCCAGGAGTGGATCCAGCTGGAGAGGGAAGTGATACCCATGAGGCCCGCCAGGGTAGGGGTCCTGGTCTATGAGAACGACTTCGAGGACAACCTGAACGGCCGCGGAGACACCAGGCCTTACTGCAGAGTGGAACAGGGCAGGGTGGTGCTCGAGAACATCCCCGTTACCAACCCCATCGGCGGGGGCATGAGATCCATCACGAGGCATTCATATGCCCTCACTCACCTGCGCTACTACCACAACATTTTTAAGGAACACACTGACGCGGCTCGAAGGAATTTTAAGAGGTGGAGGCAGAAAAAGCGCAATAGCCCCGAAAAGAATCAGGTTTCATCATCCGATATGGAAGAGGCCGGAGAAGGATCCTCCATGGAAAAGGCGGTCATGGTATTCGATTACGCACTCTCCAACATGGAGCGGCGGTGCCGGGAAAACGGGATCGATTTTTTCGTGGTCTACGTTCCCAGGGGAAAAAACATCGCATCGGACATGCCTGAGTATGAACACATCCGTATTGTCCGGCAGGCATGCCGGCGGCATGGCATACCCCTGGTGGACCTGATGCCGGAATTCATGTCCAGGGTCACAGGGAGGAAGGGGGAGCCCTTGTATTTCCGCCGCGACCTCCACTGGACACCGGACGGGCACCGTCTGGCGGCCGAGATAATTTACGAAAACTTCTGGATTCCGGCCTCCGCCGGAATGACGCCCTAGGGAACTCTTGCGAGGCCGTTCACCATACCCGCTCTTGCTCCTTTGCGCCCTTCTCTTCTGGCCGGGTTGCGGCCCCAAGGCCCCTCCCCGCGTCGAGCGCATTCCGGTGGTCCCTGAAGCGCGGGTCACTGAGACCGGACACGCGGTTCAGTTGGGGGCCTTTTCAATCCTTGAAAACGCCGTCCGCCTGGCGGATCGGCTCAAGGGCCTGGGAGAGGACGTCTATTATTTTCGAGACGAATCCGGCCTGTACAAGGTCAGGCTCGGAGACTTCCCGACCCGGCAGGAAGCCCTCAATAAGGTAAAAAGGCTGGTTTCCGAAGGGATCGTCGATGATTACTTCATCGTCGGTCCTGAAGACTATGCCCTGGCAAGGGCGCGGATTCACGGCTCTTATATCTTAAGGGCGGAGATAGTGCGCACGGCGGAGAGCTTCATCGGCCTCCCATACCAGTGGGGCGGAACCTCACCGGAAA
>CAZEIA010000005.1:0-45317 GCA_964512335.1 uncultured Desulfobacterales bacterium | reverse complement strand
CCATCACCAACAAGATCCATTCAGCAAAGGATACAAATGATATCCTGATCAACCTGCAGACGGAGATCCTGAGCCTCTTCGATGCAGATCGGATAACGATCTATATCGTGGACGGAGCAAACAAGCAGATTGTCTCCAGGGTCAAGAGCGGAGACGAGGTAAACGAAATCCGCGTACCCATCGCCAAGGAGAGCATCTCAGGCTATTGCGCGGCAACGGGCAAGGTGGTAAATATTTACAACGCCTATGATCAGAACGAACTGAAGAGAATTAATCCGGAACTTCGGTTCGATCGTACCTGGGACGAGAAGACCGGTTACCGCACAAAGCAGGTCCTTGCAGCCCCCATCCTTTACAACAAGTACCTTCTGGGCGTCATGCAGCTCATCAATAAGAAGACGGGGGAGCATTATACCCTGGAAGACCAGGCCTCGGTCCTGGAGATCGCCAAGGTCCTGGGCGTCGCCTTCTTTAACAACCAGAAGGTAGCCAAGAAGACAAAGCCCACCAAGTTCGACTACCTCATAAGCAACAGCATTATTGCCGACAAGGATCTCCAGAACGCCATGGTCACAGCGCGCAAGATAAGGAAGACCGTGGAGTCCGTTCTCATGTCGGATTTTCATGTGAGCAAGGAGGACATCGGCAAGTCCCTGTCCAGTTTTTTCAACACGCGTTTTATTCCCTTCGACGACAACCTGGTCATCCCGGGGCAACTCCTGAGCGGGCTCAGAGTGAACTTCCTCAAGAACAACGTGTTCGTGCCCGTTACCCAGTCAGGAAACGTGGTGACCGTAGCAATGGAGAACCCGAACTATCTACCCGCACGGGACACCATCAAGCGCCTGATGCCGGGCAAGGAGTTTGAGCACTGCGTTTCCATCAGGGAAGACATCTACAAGATGATCGACCTGTTCTTCGATGTGAAGCGGGGTGAACTCATCGATGATTCGGGCAGCATAGAGGATATTCTCGGCCAGCTCGAGGGCGGAGGCGTGGATGAAGTCGACGATGATATGGAGCGGGTCTCCGAGGAAGACGGGGCCATTGTCCAGCTCGTGAACAAGATGATTGTAGACGGATACAATCGAAACGCATCGGACATCCATATTGAGCCCCGGCCGGGGAAGGCCAATTCGGTCATCAGATACCGCATCGACGGAGCGTGTCAGATCTACCAGACCATCCCGCACACGTTCAAGCGGGCTATTGTCTCCCGGCTGAAAATCATGTCGGACCTCGATATCTCTGAAAGGCGGCTCCCCCAGGACGGGAAGATCAAGTTCAAGCGGTACGCCCCGCTGGACATTGAACTGCGTGTCGCAACCATTCCCACGGCCGGCGGTACCGAGGACGTGGTAATGCGTATCCTTGCGGCGGGCGAGCCCATTCCGCTCGAAAAGATGGCCATGAGCGAGCGGAATTACAAAGTGTTTATTAATCAGATATCCCAACCTTACGGTATTGTCCTTGTGGTCGGGCCGACCGGGAGCGGCAAGACCACGACCCTTCATGCCGCCCTGCACCACATCAATAAGCCAGAAACCAAAATATGGACCGCCGAGGATCCGGTGGAGATCACCCAGGAAGGGCTGCGTCAGGTGCAGGTACTTCCCAAGATCGGGTTCGATTTCGCAACGGCCATGCGGGCCTTTCTCCGTGCGGATCCAGACGTGATCATGGTGGGAGAGATGCGCGACCATGAGACCGTATCAACGGGTATCGAGGCTTCCCTGACCGGTCATCTGGTTTTCAGCACTCTTCACACGAACAGCGCCCCCGAGACCATAACCCGGCTCCTGGATATGGGTATGGACCCATTCAACTTCGCAGACGCGCTCCTGGGGGTGCTGGCACAGAGGTTGGTGCGGACCCTGTGCAAGGACTGCAAGGAAGAGTACCAGCCCGACCGCGAGGAATTCGATAACCTGGCCCGGTCATATGGTGAAGGCTTTGAAAATCTGGGGTACGAATACAACTCCGACCTCAAGCTCTTTCGGCCCAAGGGCTGCCCTAACTGCGGCAACACTGGTTACAGGGGTCGAACCGGCCTCCACGAGATCCTTGACGGCACGGATGATGTAAAGACCCTCATACAGACGCGTGCCAAGATGGAGGAGATCAGGGCCCAGGCCGTAAAAGATGGAATGACCACCCTCATGCAGGACGGCATTAGAAAGACCTTTTTGGGCCAGACGGATTTCGTTCAGGTGCGGAAGGTCTGCATCAAGTAACCAGCCGGCTTTTCTTCGCCTGATGCCTGCGTGTCAAGGATACTGGCCCGGTTGGGTCAATCCCCCTGTCTCTTCGAGACCGAACATGAGGTTCATGTTCTGTACTGCGCTCCCCGCCTGACCCTTGACCAGATTGTCGATCATGCTGACCACGATCAGGTTGCCCGTACGTTCGTCCACATTGACGGAAATGTTGCAGAAATTGCTCCCGCGCACGTGGGAGGAGGTGAGGGCGGTGTTTGGCCCGAACACCCGGACAAAGGCCTCGTCTCTGTAGAACCCGCGGTAAACCTCTTCCGCGGAGGCCGGCGTTCCACCCGTTGCAAGACGGGCATAAAGCGTGGAAAGGATCCCCCGGCAAAGCGGCACTACGTGTGGTGTGAAAGTGATGGCGATCTCTTTTCCGGCCAGGAGTCCCAGCTCCCGTTCGATTTCGTAGACATGCTGGTGTCCGGAGACCTTGTAGGCGTTCATGGCCTCATAACGCGCCGGAAAGTGGAAAGAGGGAGAAGGGTTTTTACCCGCCCCTGAGACGCCCGTCTTGGCATCGCAGATGATGGTGCCCGGCTCCACGAGACCGGTCTTGACTGCCGGAGCCAGCCCAAGAATGCAGCTCACCGCGAAGCACCCGGGGTTGCCCACAACCCGTGCTTTGGCGATTTCACTGCGATGAAGCTCGGCCAGGCCGTAGACAGTCTCTTCCAGGAGTTCGGGCGATGCGTGCTCCCGGGAACGTCCTATGCGGGAGGCGTAACCGCTGTAGACATCCCGGGAGTCAAATCGGAAGTCACCGCTGTAATCAATCACCTTGACGCCCCTTTCCAGCCAGGTACGGGCCTCTTTCTGGCCGACACCGTCCGGTGTGGCGAAAAAGACGACATCCAGGTCATCGGGGACTTCCGGGGCCTCCGGGGCGATGATCGGCAGGTCGCAGAATCCCTTGAGGTGGGGGTATAAATCACTGATTGGCAGGCCGACGTCCTGCTTGTCGATGAGGGCCGCAATTTCCGAGCCGGGGTGTCGGCTGAGTATTTCGACCGCTCCGCAGCCGCCGTATCCACCCGCCCCTACAATTCCTACGCGAACGCGTCTTTCTCCCATGACATTTATCCTTTCCTTCGAGTCCGGGACGGTACCGGACCATGCCAGCCTCCCGGATAGTTGCTTGGGGAGTGCGGTCCTATCGCTCCGGTGTTCTGCTTGAGGTTTAATGAAACGGGGTCGCCCTTATACGTTGAACCGGAAGTGTACGATATCGCCGTCCCTGACCATATACTCTTTGCCTTCCAGCCGCACCTGACCCGCCTTTTTGGCCTCCTGGAGACTCCCGAACCGCTTGAGTTCTTCAAAAGAGATCACCTCACCTCTGATGAAACCCTGTTGAATGTCCGAGTGGATTACGCCCGCCGCCTCCAGGGCGGTTGCGCCTTTGGATATGGTCCATGCCTTGACTTCATCTTCGCCCACCGTGAAGAACGATATGAGGTCGAGGAGTTCATAAGACGATCTAATGACCCGGTCCAGAGCGGAAACCTCGATGTGATAGGCGGTCATGAACTCTTCGGCCTCTTCGGATGGAAGAGAAGCGATCTCTTTTTCAAGGCTTCCCCGTAGCACAAGCACTTCGGCCGGTTCGGGCGGTGAAGACCAAGGCGGAAAGAGTTCGTCCTCATCGTCATTATTGATAATCAGGAGCCGCGGCTTTGCCGAGAGGAAAGTGAAGCCGCGAAGCTGGGGCGAACAGGCCAGTTCGGGATCCGATCGGAGCGGGTGGTTTTTCTCCAAAACGATTCGGCATGCGTCCATGAGTTCCCTCAGGCCCTCTTCGTCCTTTTTACCCCGCTTGGCGTCCAGGTCCATACGTTCGATTTTTTTCTCCACGACCGCGAGATCGCTTATGATCATCTCCTCTTCTATGGTTCGGAAGTCGGCTTCCGACGCCGGGGGGATGCCTGTGGTCCCCTGAAAGTTTCTCACCACGTGAATGAGGGCGTCACAAGAACGGGCCTGGTTCCAGAGGCCGCTGTCCGGTATTGGGGGTTCAGTCCCTCCTCCCGCACTCGAGGGCAGCAGATACTCCACCCGGGCGTAAGTGGTCTTCTTCGGCCTGTAGAGGTTCGAGAGGTGATCCACGCGCTCGTCGGCTACGCGCACGGTTCCGATCCGGTTATCAGGCCGTCCTCCCTTCTGTTGAGGGTCTTCACCTCTGGCACCGGTGAGGGCATCGAAGATAGTTGTCTTTCCCGCGCCAGGCAGGCCTATGATTCCTAGCTTCATGGGTTATCAAATCCTTTCATCAAGGTTGCTTTGTCTTTTAGTAGAAGAAATCCCGAAGCTTGTCAAACGCCTTAATCTTCAATTTGATTTTCAATTCAGAGCCGATTTGCTCTTGTGCCCTTTTCGCCTGCATTTTATTTACACGAAGACGATGAAGAGACATTGGGCCTCGAGTTGTTAAGCCGTTGAGCCCGGGAGTCCTGTGGATTACAGGGATGAACGAAACAGACACAGGCACCTACAAGGCACGCTGTGCCCACCCAAAAACCACGATCCTGATCCTGGTCGAGGTTGCAGTCATCAGTTTCGTCGTGCTCGAAGAGGAAAAGAAGCAATATGTCGATCAGCTCCTAGGATGGGGCGATCGTGGCGTTCGATCAGGTACTGAAAGCGGTGCCGGACGATGAGGCGGCCATGGAATACTCCTTCAAGGCCCGGCTTCAGCTCGCAGAGAGCCTTTTTGAACAAAAGGAGTGCTTTGGCGGCACGCGACGCCTTCCTGGACTCCATTCGAATCTGGTTGATTGCGGCAAGTGCCACCAGTATATTCGCGAGAGTGAGGACCTCTATAAGGAGGCACACTGCAGAAAGGGGATGCAGTGTTACAATCAGGAGAGGCTGCATGAGGCCATACGGGAATGGGGGAGGGTGCGAATACTGGACCCGGATTACAGGAGGGTGGGTTCGCTGATAGAAAAGGCGCAAAGGATTCCGGCCAGGCTCGAAGACTTGAAGTAAGATACGGAGTAGAACACAATGGGAAAATCTTAAAAGGGCCGGTAATCGGAGCTCTCGGCCTCTTCGTCGTTTGTTTATCGACGTCTCAGAAGGACGTACACGGCACCGGCCCCGCCGTCGTAAGGCCTGGCTGTAGCGAATGCGAGCACGATCTTGCGGACTGGGCCCCGGTTGAACCAGATCGGAAGCTGTTCTTTCAGCACCGGAAAGCTGGAAGGCGAATTCAAGCCCCTGCCGTGTACGATGAGGACACACCTGAGCCCCATTTTATGGCTCTCAACAAGAAAATCGCGCACCCGGCCTTGGGCCTCTCTGCGTGTGAGGCCGTGAAGGTCCAGATGATCCTGAATCGGAAACCGACCTTGTTTCAGACGCCTCATCGTCTTCCACCCCAAGCCCTTAACCGAGCCTTCCATGTACTCATCCGTAAAACTGATGTCTATTTCAACGGAACCTCCCACCAGCCCGCTCAGATGTTCCATGGCGGCCCGCTCTTCATTGGGGGGAGGGTGAGCCGGTTTTGGGGATGCCGGTTCCGAACGGAAGGCCTTATCGCCTTGGCGGGAAAGAGGTCGGACATCGGCCATGGCCTCCAGGAATACGCGTGAATCTTCGGACAGTGGGTCGACTTGGGGTTCTGGCGGCCCGGATTCATGCACGCCTTCTGAAGAAATTCCTTTACGGGGTTGGACTCTGAGTTTCAGATCCTTCAGAGCGGGATTGAACGGGGCATTTTTATTGGTCTTCTTCATGCCGAAAGATTCCGGTTTAAACGGTGTCAGGCCTTGCATTCCATCTCAATCTCAGATTATAACAGTTCCCAGCTCCAATTTCCCGCAAAGCCGTAAAGATCGCAAAGAAAATTAATTTCCAAGGATTTCTTGACGGGAGATAATGGTTTTCGGCTTTTTTGCTGCGGCCGGGCTAATTTCTTTTCAAGGGGACTTAACAATGGCGAGAGTGGACGACTACAAGCGTGCTGCCGAGCTCGCTAAGCAGGAACTGGGTAACCGGAATGCCGATCTTTTGGCCGATTTTTCCGGGGCCGTCGTATCGAGACGCGAAGACAGGGCTCGATTGGACTTTCATTTCCTGGGGCGACCCGTTAGGGTATTATGGCCGGAGGTGGAGGTGTCCCGAACAGATTCCAGCGATGAGATCCCTATACAGCAGCAGGTTCTTATCCTCCACTATCTGCAAGGGGCCTGGCAGTCCAAAGGACCGTCTCTCACAGGAGAGTGGATGGCCTTTCAGGACGTGCCGGACGGCAGGTTTTACCATGACGCTTTTCAACGCAGGGCCAAGCTTCCGCTCCTTCAGGGGTTCGGCCGGGATCCGGAACAGCTCGAGGAACTTGCCCGAACCGTTTACTCCGCCGAGCGGATAGAGTTGGGCGACGTCTCCATGTCTGTTCCCGCCCTGCCCTTGATCCGTGCAGCCCTTGTTCTTTGGGCCGGAGACGAGGAATTTCCGCCTGAGGGCAATATCCTGTTCGATCGAAACACGGCATCATTCTTTTCCGCCGAGGACATCGCCTGGCTGGCCGGGATGATTGTATATCCTCTCGTCGGCATGGCTGCGGCCGCCCCGAAAAAAGCATGAGCTCAGGGATAGGGAAAATCAGCGGGTGAATGCCCGCGCCACAAAAAAAGACGAGGTGACTGGATGAGCGAAGAAAGACCACTGGTTTGTGTGGCCATGGGATCGGCATCCGATGCAGAAGTAATGAAAGGCTGCACAGACACGCTGAAGGAACTGGGAATTCCTTACGAAGTTCGTGTAATCAGCGCCCACCGAACCCCCGAACGGACGAGGGAAGCTGCGGAAGGAGCCCTGGAGCGCGGTATCGAGGTCATAGTGGCCGGGGCGGGCTGGGCTGCTCATCTGGCCGGGGTGATAGCCGCACACACACCGTTGCCCGTAATCGGGGTGCCCATTGATTCATCGCCCCTGAAAGGCCTTGACGCACTCCTTTCCACAGTGCAGATGCCCCCGGGCATCCCGGTTGCAACCATGGCCCTGGGAAAAGGAGGGGCCAAGAACGCGGCGGTCATGGCGGCTCGAATCCTGGCCTTGAAGCACACCCGCGTCCGGGAAAGGCTGGCCGCTTACCAAGATGAAATGACCCGAAAGGTCATTGAGGCCGCGGGGGACATAGAGATCTGAAGAGGTGTCCGTTTCGGTAAAGATTCTTGGCTTGGGGATTCCTGATTGCGAGCAAGGCTTTAACATGACGATGGAAAAGATCATGTATGCAGGGAACCTGGAAGAGAGAACGATGGCACTGGGGCGAGCCTGTAAAGTCCTTCGGGACGGGGGCATTGTCGCCTTCCCCACGGAGTCTTTTTACGGCCTGGCTGTGGACATCCGGAGAGAAGACGCGATTCGCCGGCTCTTCAGAGTAAAGGGCCGCGCTTCGGATCAACCTGTTCTGCTGGTCCTGCCTTCCCTGGAGAGCGTTGAATACTATGCAGCCGACATACCCTGGGCCGCGCGCCGTTTGATGGACCGGTTCTGGCCCGGGGCGCTCACCTTAGTCTTTGAGGCCGCTGAGACGGTGAGCCCTCTTCTTACGGCGGGGACAGGGACCATAGGACTCCGTCTGTCGATCCATCCCCTGGCCACCTATCTTGCAGATGCCCTGGGTATCGCTGTGACCGGTACCAGTGCCAACCCTTCGGGATTTGCCCCTGCATGCACGGCGGAGGAAGCGGCGCAGTCTCTCGGCCCGCAACTGGATCTTATCCTTGACGGAGGGAGGACCGGCGGGGGGCCGGGATCTACAGTGCTGGACGTGACCGTGGATCCGCCGCGCATAGTAAGGCAGGGTCAGGTGGACCGGGCTATGCTGGAAGACTGCCTTCTCTCTCAGCCGGGTTACGCTGCTGCTGAGTTATGATCCGATTCCCACCCGAAAATGGTCTTTTTCACCTCTTCCGGGTGGAAACGGCATAAGCGGAAAGATATAAATTTACTTTTTTTGCCCCTGGCGTACCCATTCTCTCAATGCTTCTCGTTCAAAACGCCATTTGTTGAGGACCATTTTTGCAGGTATTTTGCCTGCCTTGGCTAGTTTATACACTGATCGCTTTCCTAACCTGAGAAAATCCGCAGCCTCTTCAATGGTCAGAATGTCTTTTTCCATTTTGTTTCTCCTTTGTATCATTGGTTTTAGGGTTAAATATATGTAACTCAAATGCCAATAAGCTCAGGCATGTTTAATTTTACCTCTAACGCATAAGTGGCATGACCAGTCAATCGAAGAACGGCCTTTTACCTCCCGCCACAGGAGCCTTTCGTTCTTATCCTGCTGCTTTTCCAGTTACAATTTGAATATTTTCCAAATCCTGCTGAAGAACCCCGGTAATTTTTTGCGCGAGCATCTTCGGCGTAAACGGTTTGTCCATGTGCCCCGTAATCCCGATTCTATCTGAATTCAATTTGAGGCCTTCACTCCCGTGACCGGTGATAAAAAGAGCGGGCAGGTCGGGAAGAAGGTCTCTGGCGGATTGAATCAGTTTCAGCCCGTTCATTTCCGGCATGCGCAAATCCGTTATCAGAAGGCAAAAGGGGGCTGCCTGATCAAAGGGTTCTTTAATGAGTTCAAGGGCCCGCTCTCCGGTCCGGATCGCGACGTTCGTTTCATCACTGCACACTCTGCGTAAACAGCCTTTTTTTGTATGATTATTTATAAGTTATAGCAAATATCGTTCCAGGAAAACCTTTAAACTTGCGCCGGAGTGTATTAATAAAGAATTTTAAGGGGATAATAGTCACTTGGCAGTGCCGGAAAGAGAAGTTCAATGCTGATTAAATACAGACTATCATGCCAAAATGACGTGCTGAATCTCCAGGGAAGCCGGAGCGTATGGCTTCTGTCTTGGAAAAATTCAGGCTGAGCGTATTTGGGGCATACAGCGATCCTTTGGTGTCAATTTGGCGCACCATGCGTCAGGCTGGCCTGGTTTCTTGCATCCGGTATGTTCTCAGCCGCCTCTGGAGGGTGCGCAAACCTATGCCGAGAATGCTCGCCGCACGGGTGCGGTTACCCCCTGTGGCCTCGAGAACGGCGCAGATGTGGCGTCTTTCGACTTCCGAAAGAGAAAGGAGTCGCGGTTCTTCGGCACAGAGTGCCCGATCCGATTCCGGGAGCAGGGGCATGACGGATTCCGGGGTGAGTCGGTCGGTGTTTTCGTTTACCACCGCCGAGGCGATCATGTTCTCCAGTTCACGAATATTTCCAGGGAAGTCATAGGACTGGAGCCTGTCCATGGCTTCCGGGGTCAGATCCAAAATGGCCTTCCCGTTCCTGGCCCCATGGAGCCTCAGGAAATGTCTGCTGATGGGAATGATGTCCTGTTTCCTCTCCCTGAGAGGGGGGATATTGATGTGACAGACATTGAGACGATAGTAAAGATCGCTTCGAAATCTTTTCCGGCGCACTTCGTCAGGTAGGTCCCGGTTGGAGGCCGCGATAATACGCACATCCACTTTTTTTGCGCGGGTGCTTCCAAGCCGGTAAAGCTCGCGCTCCTGAATGACGCGAAGTATGGCACCTTGGAGGTTCGGGTCAAGCTCCGTTATTTCGTCCAGAAAGAGGGTCCCGCCGTGGGCCTCTTCGAAGAAACCTTTTTTGTCCGTAAAGGCCCCCGTGTAGGCACCCTTTGAGTGGCCGAAAAGATCGTTTTCAAAGAGGCTCCGGCTGAGTGCGGCCATGCTGACGGGCGTGAACGGCCCGGAGGCCCTTGGGCTAAGCCGATGGATAACACGCGCCAGCATATCCTTGCCCACCCCGGTTTCTCCGGTGAGAACAAGGTTGTAGTCGCTGGCCGCATATGTTTCGGCTTCTTTGAAAACGCGGGCCATGAGAGGATCTTCTGCAACCATACCTTTGAATGCCTCTGGATGTGCCAGATCCGAAAAAGCGGATTTTTTCTCCAGCAGGCTCACCTTGTGCAGGAGATCGAAGCGTTGAAGCGCGTTTTGAACGGCGATCAACAGTTTTTCCCTCCTGAGCGGTTTGACCAGGTAGTCAAAGGCCCCGTACTTCATTGCCTCGACCGCAGTGGGTGCATCGTCCATGGCGGTAATGATAAGGCATTCCACGTCCGGATGGTTGCGTTTCATTCGGCGCAGCAGGTCGATCCCGCTTGTCTCCGGGAGGATCAGATCCAGGAGAACAAGGTGAAAAGGGCGTGTTGAAAGGAGTTCCATGACCCTGCTTCCATCCGACAGGAGTGCGGGCTCAGGAAGTCCTGCGCTTTGGAGTATAGCCCGGATGCTGAGCAGCAACCCCGGGTCGTCGTCCACCACCAGAATCGGGGTGCCTTGATCCGGTATGGATTTCATGGCAGATCGGGAGGTTCCATCGGCCGGCAGGGTTGCGGGATTTGCATTCAAGTCTTTGTAGGCCTTACTTTATCCAAGTTTGAGTCTGACAGGGGAGGAAGCAAAACATAAAAGGTGGTTCCCTCGCCTTCCCTGGTGTCGAAACGTATCTCCCCTCCGTGAGCTTTGACAAGGCTCTGAGTTACTGAAAGACCCAACCCGGTCCCCCCCCGGCCCTGTCGGTTGGTGACAAACGGATCAAAGACGCGTTCTGCAATCTCTTCCGGAATCCCTTTGCCCGTATCGGAAACAGAGAGCTCCAACCCGCCTTTCGAATCGGTCCGGGTGCGGACTTGAATGTTCCCCGCACGCCCTTCCATAGACTGCACGGCATTTATTAGGAGGTTCAGACTGATTTGCTCGAGCTTCTGAAGGTTGCCTTCCATCAGGGGAAGATGTGCTTCCAGATCCAAAGAAAGGTATGCACCGGCTTTCTTTAGAGTGCTTTGAATCAAACGGACTGCGTTGGTTACAGCCGTATTCAGTTGGACCGGCCGCTTTTCGTTCACAGCCGAATACCGGGAGAACTGCTTGAGGTCGGAAACAAATTTCGCAATACGGCTGGCCGCTGTTTCCATGTTGGCCAGGAGTTGGGGGATGTTCTCGCGCAGGAAATCTCCGGTGAGACCGCCATAGGTTTTTCCCGAGCCCTCAAGTGAGACGGGCGCGATCTCGGGTTCGAGATCGCGCCAAATACGCTGAAGCAGGGGCGTGTTGAACATGATCTGACTTATGGGGTTGTTGATCTCATGAGCAACCCCCGCCAGCAGGACACCAAGCGCACCCATTTTCTGCGCCTGATTGAGCTGTTCCCGGCTGTCGACCAGGGCCTTTTTTGCCTGTACTTCTTTGGAGACGTCCAGAAGAACGGTCAGAAACACCTTTTGGCGTTTCCTGTAGACCGGAGCCATGGAAATACTTCCGTCGAAGTGGGACCCGTCTTTTCGAATCAGTGTGGCTGCAAAATTCCTTAAAAAACCCTTCCTTGCCAGGATCTGCACTAACTCACGCCGCCTGGCCGGCTCGTGGTAAAGGTCGCCGATACAGAGGGTCAACAGCTCTTCACGTCTGTATCCGCATGTTTGTGCCATGGCCTCATTGCACATGATAATTCCGCCCTGCAGTGAAGCCAGGGCAAGTCCTACCGGAGCGGCGGCAAAGAGTTCTTCGTAGCTTATTTCAAGTTCCTTAAGGAATTCCTCGGCGATAACATGAGTGTCTTTGATTTGGGAAATTTCCTCGAAGACTTGCTGCCCTCCCGGGAGTGCCTGAAGAGAAGGTCCACCTGTGGGCTCCAGCGGCAAAGGGCCTTTGCTTTCAATGCATTTGGATGCCCGGATGATTCGTCCGTTTGACAGCCTTGAACGGGCTGCTTCTGAATTGTATTCGTACTCGTTCATTCAGTTGGCCCCGGATATTCCAAGAGGTGTCAATATTCGCACCCAAAGGATTTGAGTTTGCACGGTTGTAGACGTGATTCCGAGCATAAAAATATATGCTGCGTCGATCTGGAAAAGGCTTGTTCCTCCTGTCTTCAGATCAGCGCGGCTATACCGTACGGAACTCCGTTAAGGGAACCGTGGAAAAGGCAAATGTATGGAATCAGATTGTTTTTACAACAATACGACCTACACAGCCCCTTTGGATTCCAGTAGGGATATATCAAAGTGATGATTTGACTTCGATATATACCATAAGAAGGCCTCAATGTCTATGATGAATTTATGCGTCTTCAACGCCGAGCATGAAATCGGCCTCCGGCATGCACCCTTCTGCGATGAAGAACATAATGCATAGGATGCGGTGAAAGGAGGCACTCGGCTTAAAAGCAAGGCAGGGGAAACCCGTGCTGAGGTTCAGAGAATAACAAGGTCGTCCGGATATGCATTCAGCCGTTCCATCCCGCGCGGACCGACCATGAAGGTGTTTTCCACGCCGATTACTCCTTTTCCGGGGTAAACGATTTTAGGCTCGATAGCCACAGTCATCCCTTGTTCGAGGATGAGATCACTTCGCTCCATGATAACCGGCCATTCGTCCAGCTCGAGGCCCACTCCGTGCCCTACAAAGGGGACTGGATGGGGGAACCCCATGAAACCATCGAGGAGCCCTGCTCCTTTCACGATTCGAAGCGCTGTCTCATATAGGTCCCGAATGGAAACGCCTGGTCGGCCGGCGTCTGCGAGGGCGTCCTGGACTTCGGCCATGACTGCATAAGCCCGCATCATAGGTTCCGGAAGCCGCCCGATTGAAAAGACACGCGCCTGATCCGCAAGGTAGCCGTCAACGCAGGCGGTGTAATCAACCATTATAGGTTCGTTCGGTAGGATAGGGGTCCAGCCTGCGCCCTGGCTGAACCAGGGCCCCAGGCCGGCACCCCCGGTGGGTCCGACCGTGCCGCTGGGCTCTGCGCCCCCCGGTCCCGCCATAATGTGGCCGTATATGCTTTCCATGTTAAAGGCTCGCGTCCTGGAGATTCCTGGGTGCCCGTTCTTTCGATAGAACTCCTCGGCTCGAATGGCGAGCTCGGTCTCGTTGGCGGACTTGCGGATGAAGTCCGGGATCCTCTCGAACAGCCGGTCTGCGAGCCCGGCCGCCTTGCGCATTACCGAGATCTCATAATCCGACTTGATCATCCGCAGCCTTCGTAGGATGTCTGATACATCTACAAGTTCGATGTCGCCCAGGATGCTTGCGTACTGCAGATAGAGAGCGGCCGGGACCACGTCCAGCTCCAGCCCCAATCGACCGGGCGGCTGCCCTGAGTTTGTGCGGATGTGATCCGGCAACTCACGCAGGCTCAGAAGTGGAATTACATTGTCCAGGAGTGCGTCGTTACGAGCCCTGTCAAGGCTCTTTCGAACCAGGAGGGCAGGTTCTCCTGAAACAGGCACCCACAGGTGGGCGTCCTGATCGGTCCCGCTGAAGTAGTAGAGGTCCACCTTCTGCACAATGAGCGCGCCTTCCAGGCCTTCTTGGGCAAGGACGGTCCTAAGACGTGCGATTCGATTGAGAATTTCCTCTCTGCCGGGAAGCGTGGTGTTCATGTATGCGTTTTCCTTTCGGCTCAGTGTATGTTCCGCTTATTGACAAGAAACAAAAAAGATTTTGATCTTTTAGTCATGAGGTGTCAAGTTGTCGAGAAAAGGCTGCCGGGGAATGGTGCTTGAGAACAAAAGGGGGTCAGGACCCATGAACGATCTTCAATCCCGAATTCGAGACATGGTCAGGGAACGGAATGCCGTAATCCTCGCCCATAATTATCAGATACCCGAGGTCCAGGACGTAGCGGACATGTGCGGCGACTCTCTGGATCTTTCCATGCGGGCCGCCAGTACCGACGCGGATGTGATTGTTTTCTGCGGAGTGAGGTTTATGGCGGAAACAGCGGCTATCCTGTCACCGGACAAGACCGTACTTCTTCCGGCCCAAGATGCCGGATGCCCCATGGCCGACATGATAAACGAGGAGGACGTGAGGCGCAGGAAGGCCGAGCAGCCCGGACTTTTCGTGCTCAGTTACGTGAACACCACGGCTGAGGTAAAGGCGGAAAGCGACATGTGCTGCACCTCGGCCAATGCGGTGCAGGTGGTGAACAGTATCGACCCTTTGCGGCGGATCTTCATGACTCCGGACCGCAATCTGGCCCGATACACCATCCGTTGTACAAAAAGGGACATGGAGTACTGGGATGGTTTCTGCATCGTTCATGACCGTCTAAAGGCGGCCCGTGTAAAGGAAGTAAAAGCTGCCCATCCTGAGGCACTTTTTGTGGCACATCCCGAGTGCCGGCCCGAGGTCCTTGATCTGGCCGATGAGATCAGGAGCACCTCTGGAATGATAGCTCTGGCCCGGGAATCAAAGCACAGGTCATTCATTATCGGGACTGAGACCGGCATCCTGCACCCTCTCGCCAAGGCCGCCCCGGACAAGGAGTTCATTCCTGCCGATCCCGGCATGGTGTGCAAGAACATGAAAAAGACCGGGCTTTCCCACGTTTTTGATGCACTTGAGACCATGTCGCCGGTGGTGACCGTACCTGAGCAGATCCGCGTTAGGGCCAAGAGGGCTGTGGACCGCATGCTGGCTGTTCCTGCTTCCTGATCTTAGGTTTTTGATTGGCTGATTGTGTACTTTAAAAGGTTTCAGTCGTCCATGAGCGAGAGCCACAGAGAAATCAAGGCGAACATGGAGGTGCTTCGGAAGCTCTTTATTATGCCGGACTCGCCCGATAAGTTCGTGGAGTTCGGCCACGAGCTCCTAGAGATGATCCACGAGTTTTTCAGAGAAAAAGGCGGCATTCACAGCAGCATCTCGCTCCCTGAGCTCAGCGGAATATTCAACAGGACGGCAGTCCCGACGAGTCCCATGCTCATTCGAGACGTCCTGGAGGAGATCAAGGAAAACGTGGTGGCCCATTCGGTTAAAGTCGGAAGTCCGTATTATATCGGGCACATGATCAGCCCTGTTCCTTACTTCATGATCCTGCTCGAGATGATCATCGCGGCCTTGAATCAGAATCAGGTGAAGATCGAGACGGCAAAGGCCTCCAGCTTTGTCGAAAAGGAGTTGGTCACGTGGTTTCACCGCCTGGTCTTCGGCCGTACCGACAAATTTTACGAGAAAAACGTCCAGAACCCGGGAGTGAGCCTAGGCAACGTTACCGCTGACGGTACTTTGGCCAATCTTACGGCCCTGGCTGTCAGCCGAGGAAAGGCCTTTCCGCCTGAAGGAGAGTTCGCAGGAGTCCGAAAGGAGGGTATGGCGCGGGCTCTTGAGCATTACAACTGCCGCAGGGCCGTGATCCTGGTTTCGGCCAGGGGTCATTACTCCATCAACAAGGCGGCCAACCTGCTTGGCATCGGGACCGACAATGTGGTGAGCATACCTGTGGATCCGGACAACCGCATGGACGTCGTCAAGTTGAAACGAAGGGTCCGTTCGCTCGGCGCTGATGAACGGGTCATTGCCGTCGTTGGTATCGCAGGTACCACGGAGACCGGCAGCATCGACGACCTCGATTCAATAGCGGAGGTCAGCCGGGAGGCCGGCGCCCATTTTCACGTGGATGCCTGCTGGGGCGGAAGCGTGCTGCTGGTGGAAGAATTCCGCCACATGTTCCGCGGTATCGAAAAGGCGGACTCCGTTTCCATCGATGCGCACAAACTCCTTTACTGTCCCATGACCATGGGTCTGGTCCTGTTCAGACACGAGAGGGACCTGAACCATCTGAAGCACACCTCGAACTACATCATTCGCAGCAACTCGGTGGATACAGGGCGATTCACCGTGGAAGGGTCCAGACCCTTTGCGGCGCTCAAGCCCTGGGCCAGCTTGAAGATCCTGGGACGCCAGGGGTATGCGCTTCTCTTCGAAAGCGCCCGTAAGAACACTGAAACGCTCCTGGGCCTGCTCGAATCCTGGGGGGACTTCGAGGTTATGAACCGTCCGGAACTCTTTATCCTGAACTATCGTTTCGTCCCGCAGGGTGTGAGGCATGTGTTATCCAAGGCGGAGAATGAAGCCGGGAAAGGCCCGGAAGGGACGCTCCGAAAGATCAATCGTCTCATCAATGCGCTCAATATCAAGCTTCACAAGGCGCTTCGAAGAGACGACACCACGTTCGTGTCCCGGACCACGCTCGAGTCCACCCGGTACCGGCCGCAGCGGATTGTTGTCCTCAGGGCCGTTCTTGCCAACCCCCTCACCGACCGCGATGTGCTGGAGGATGTCGTCAAGACCCAGGGTAGGATCGGCCTTGAGATCTGGCGGGAGTTTGAGCCGGCCTTTCGCAGGATCAGCGCCTGAGTTCACTCGGCGCGATCCGGGCCCTCGCGCTTTTCAATCTGACTTGTATACCAGTCTATCTGCCGGCAGACGCCCCGGATCACCCGCACTTCGCGTGCCTGAAGCGGCAGCCGGGAGAGAAACCTTCGAATGTTGAGCATCCAATGCTCCGGGTTCTGGGGATCCAGGAAGCCGATTTTTTCCAATACGTTCCGCAGGTGATTGTACATCCCTTCAAGTTCGAATTTGTCGGCAAGACGGGGGGTGGATTTCGTATCCTGTTTTCTGGAGGCAAGAAAGATCTCGTAGCAGAAAATTATTACCCCCTGGGCAAGGTTGAGCGAAGAAAAATCTGCAGTTGGAATCGTGGCGATGCTGTGGCAGTACCGAAGGTGCTCGTTGGAAAGACCTCGGTCTTCCGGGCCGAAGACCATGGCGACCAGATTATTCTGGGTGATTGGGATCAATTGAGAGGCGAGTTCACGCGGGTTAGTTAAGGCTGGGCGGTTTGCCCCCAGGCGGGCCGTGGTCCCGATGACATATCCATAAGGCCCTATGGCCTGAAGGAAGTCGTCAAAGACGTCCATTCGTTCGATGAGGTCAATGGAGGGACCTGTTGCCGTCTTGGTTATCCGGCTCAAATCGCAGTTCTTGGGCCGGACCAGGGAAAGGCTTTGAATACCCATGTTGAACATGGCCCTCGCGGCCGCTCCGATGTTCTCCGGGATCTGCGGTTCCACGAGAATAACGCCGATATTGTCGAGTCGAAGAGCGGTAGTCATAACGTTTCTTATACCCGAACCCCGAACCCAGGACCACGTATTTTTACCTTTTCAACGTACGCACACGGACACAGACCCCGACACAGACAAAGACACAAAAACGCTTGACATTCCCCTGAGAGTCATATAAAATACCGTTGTTTTTTTGCAGTATTCAACTCCCGCCCCCTTGCCCTGGTTGATGGGGTGCGGGTCCTGCAGGCCAACCGAATCAAAGGCATTCCATTACCTCCTGCACGGCCATCCGGCCAAGGTGAGGAACATCACCGTGAAAAGATCAAAGTCAGTCGGCATTTTTTTGGTTGTTGCTTTCATTGCATTTTTTTGTGCCCAAGCCCTGAGCGAGGCCTTTTCCTTCAGAGAAAGCGAAGAACGGGATGCCGCGGCCGAGCGCTGGTCTGCGGAAGAACGTGCCGCCGAGGTCAATCGGCTGCTTTCCGTCTCATGCGACGAGGGCCTCAAGAAACAGAAGATCGCACTGATCATAGGCGAGCTGGCGGAGGAACAGGGTGTCCTTTATGAGCCGGGCAAGTACGGTGCCCTGTTTCAAGAAATAAGTCGGCGTCTCAAGGATCTCGGCCTTCGTACGTATACTCAGGAGGAGATTCAGGCACAGATCGCCGCCGAGGAAGTGAAGGCTTTCCTGAACAATGACGTGGACTCCGCGTCCAGCGCCGCACGGAGGCTTGGTGCGAGGTATTTTCTTCGAGGCATGATTCGCTCCAAGGTGAGTTTAAATCCAGTGGCCAGGGTCGAAGAGGTTTTCGTAAACATGGCGTTCACCTTGGTGGACGCCTCCGGGCGTACGATCTCGCACGTGACGGCCGGCGGGGATTCCTACTCGGGACCGGACACTATGGAGACAGCATTACGGATTGTCAGCCGAGAGGCCGACCTGGCCGTAGCCAGGCTGTATCACGACTACTGCCGGCAGGCATCCCGGTAGGAGGGAGTCGGATTTCGCCATGAGCACCCGAAAAATCGCCAATTTTGACAATTATTCAAGAAGCCGAATATCCGGCAGAACTCATTTCCTCTGCTTCGCAGTAGCCTGTTGCCTGTCTCTTTGCGCGGCACCGGGTCCGGTCCAGGCCCAGACCGAATCGATGGTCGTTTCCGCGGAAGGCTTGGCAGATCCCAACGCTGAGATCTATCAGCGGGACAGGGGTCTTTTACTGGATGCCCTTCGTGAGGATGCCAGACGGCAGGTGATTGAGAAAGCGGTGGGAACGTTTGTAGAGAGTTCCACCCTGGTGGAAAACTACGAGCTGATTCACGACCGGGTGCTCACCCGCTCCAAGGGGCTTATCAAGAGAGTTGTAAAGGAAAGCGAGCCATGGATTGGAGAGGACGGCTTCATGCACATTCTCTTGAAGGCCGAGGTCTACCTGACGGATGTTCGGGATGCCTTGGAAAGCATGAGCCGGGCCGAACGGGTGAGTCTGATCAAAGAGTAC
The DNA here is from genome assembly GCA_964512335.1 of uncultured Desulfobacterales bacterium. Classification (GTDB taxonomy): domain Bacteria; phylum Desulfobacterota; class DSM-4660; order Desulfatiglandales; family HGW-15; genus JAIPEI01. The sequence continues at coordinate 26,654 of CAZEIA010000005.1, read as the reverse complement.
GGAAACCCCAGGATAGCGGTGTCCGTATCCGTTCGTGATGCGGAGCGGGATACGAGAGTCCCCCCCGAGCGCTCCTCCATTGCGGAGAACCTGCTCAAGGAGCGGATAGCGGGTTTCGGATACCGGGTCTGGTCAGAACGGGAGGAGGGTCATGAGGCTGCGGATTTCATAATCAACGGGGAAGTCAAGTTCATGCCCCGTAGCGTGACGCTTAAGGCCTCGGGGTTGAAACTCACCAAATACGTACTCACATCGTGGACGGTCAAGTGTTTGGCGAGCAATACTGGTGAGGAGATCTACTTCAACAGCAAGATTCCCAAGGGCAAAGGATGGGCCAGTGAGGACGAGGCACTGCAGGAAATCGGGCGGCTCATCGGTGAAGAGTTTACACAGGAGTTCTTTGAAAATCACCTGATGCGGCCGGCCCGTATTTTTCATCTGCATGTGAACGGGCTTCCCGACTATGACACGGGTATTCTTCTCAGAAAGGAATTGATCGGGCTCAGGCCCGTCTTGAATGTTGACCTGAGGGACTTCGATGCAAACGGGATCTCGGTCTACGAGGTGGAGTTCTCAGGAAGGAGTGGGAACTTCGTACAGGTCGTAAACGACACCGTGGTCAAACCCCTCAACAGAAAGCTCAAGGCCAGGGTGTTTCGTCTGACTTCCGCGCGCGGTGAAGTGGTGGAACTGGCGTTTAACGCCCAAGACGATGTGGAGGGTGTCGTCCAGAGATTCAAGGACATCCCGCCTGCATCGCTTTCCGACGCACCGATGGGCCGACTGGAAAACCTGGGCCTGGCCGAGGCTGCGATGAAAAAGGTGGCCGAGATCAATCCCGAAGCTGCACGGAAGTTCAAGGAGGGGCATGAGGAGGAGCCCGGTGAAGGCGCTGTTAAGACGGTTGAGGAGTTCTAGGTTCAGCCCGTAAGTTAGGGTACGTATCGGTTTAACATCATCCCCGGACGACTGAGTCCGGGCGACCATGAAACAAGGAGGAGTGCATGAGAGGGTTTTCAATTGCGGCTGCTATTCTTTTTTCAATGGGCCTCCTTTCGGGGTGCACCACCACCGGACCGGGAAGCAGCCCCTCGGCCAGGGCGAATGCCAGGGCCGATGAAGCCATGTATAGGCCGGTGGAGTACATGAACGTCAACATTCAGGGACCGCACCTGATTGTACTGCCCGGTCAGATCAAGAGTAATAACGCCACATTTACCCAGAGAATCACCGCCAACAATATTGCGGATTACGGGGAACTCGAGCTTTCAAGGGCCAACTTCAGGGTCCTGGAACGCTCTGATCTGGGCCCCATGCTGGACGAGATCGCCCTGGCCGCTAATATGGGTGATCCACAAGCCCTGGATCGGTTCAAAAGAGGCAAATTCAAGTCCACCAAGTGGTTCGTTAAGTTCGACATCCTCAAGGCTGAACCGGTGGCCGAGGCCTCCCGGGGTTTTGACGGCAGGGCGGCCGGTTCAATCCTGGGCACGGTAATCGGTGGAAGGACAGGTTCCGTGACAAGAACGGGTGTCGGCTCGCTCGGTGCCCGCGAGGAAGCGGGTGTATGGATAGTGGGCCTGCGTTACAAGGTCCTGGACGCGTCCACAACCGAGCAGATGGCCACCGGCTATTTTGAGCAGAAGATGGAAATGGGAGCCAAGGCCGGATCGATTCTGGGTTTCAGTTCATCAGAGAGCCACCAGATCACTCTGGACACCATGGTTCAGCGTCTGGTCCAGGAGGCTGTGCAGGAGATCGACCGGCACAAGTAGGAACCGGTTTCTTTACGCTCTTGGCGTCTTTGCGGGAGCAGACGTGAGAAAGAGGTTATCACGCAGTCATCTGACACAGTTATGAGTGACTTCTTGCAACGCGCGGTCAGGTTCGCGTCCTTGGTTTTTTTTCTGTTCGCGGTCTGTGCCGCACCCTGTCTAGCTCCAGGGACTTCCGCTGCTGAGGATGTGCCGTTTTCCCCGTATGTGGAGACACACCCGGACGGACGTATCGACTGGGAGGCGGGTGTGGTCTATGGTGTGGGAAAGGGGTATGTCCACCTGAATCAGGGTTCCAGGGCGAAGGCCTTACGTGCAGCCCAGGCCTTGGCGCTCCAGTCCATCCTCAAGGTGGCCGCCGGTGTCCAACTGGATGATCGGGAGACACTGGAAAGCCTCAATGCATCGGGCCGTGTGGAAATTCAATTGAGTGCCCTGGTTCGCTACGAGGAGCACGAGACTGTGTGGGTGGACAATGGGGATGAGCCTCATGCACGGGTGACCTATCGCGCACCACTCAAGGGCGTGGAAGGTCTGACCAGACGATTGATCACCCGTCTTCGGGAAACACCCTCGGAGTGGCAGCGCTTTCCTCTGGAGACAGAGGGGCCCTCCAAGCCCCCTGCCGGCGATTTGCCTTGGCTGGTGGTGGACGCCCGAGACCTTTCGCAGAATGACGGGGTACGGCCGGCCCTCTTTCCTCAGATTCGATCAACTACCGGTGAGACCATCTACGACCTGGGGTCCGTAAGAGAGGCGGCCCTGGTGCAAAGAGGCATGGCCAGTTATGTCAACCTGAGCAGGGCCCGTGATGGACTGCTGGTCTCCGGGCCGAGATTCCTGTCAAAGCTGCGCAATCTCTTCCAGACAAGGGACGTCTGGGCCCAGGAGAGGCGGACAAGAACGAAGCGGGGGAGGTTTGTGGTCACGGACGCGACCCAGGCTCAGGGATTGAGTAAGACCAACCTGGTAATCAGCGAAGAAGACGCGCGGAAGATCCGCAAAGAGGACGCCTCCAGTAACATCCTCAAAGACTGCCGTGTGATCGTGATCGTATCCGGCACCTTAGGCGGCATCGAAGGAAGGCTTCTCGTTCCTGAAAAGGCCCTTACAAAGGCTTTTGGTGCCAGTCGTCTCTGATCGAAGAGGCGATTTTCCTGTCGTCAAGGAGATTGGCTTCCTGAAATCAAATCAACCTCAGGCCCGCATTATTCGGAACCATGTATTCCTCGCCGTCTGTCTTACTTTCCTGATCTCATTTCTGGCCGCTTTGACATACCATTTGGACGGGTTCAGGAGAGCCGATAACGCCCTATACGACACACATTTTCGATGGCGAGGCCCTGAAGCCGTATCCGGGAACATCTCCCTGGTCCTCATGGACCAGGAGAGTTCGGAAGAACTTGGACGAAAAAGGGGGTTCTGGAGCAGGAAGCAGATGGCCCGGGCCCTGGAAAACCTTTGCTTTGCCGGGGCCGAAGTGATCGGGCTGGATATGGTCTTTTTTGCGCCTGCAGAAGACCCGGATGAAGACCGGGAACTGGCGGCGGCCCTTCAGGCGTGCTCAAATGTGGTTCTGGCCTGGTTTGTTGCTACTGAAGGCCGCGGCGAGGTCCATCCCCTGCCTGTGTTTCAGGATGTCATGATAGGGGACGGGTTTGTCAACATGGTTCCGGACCGGGGCGGAGTGCTTCGGAAGATCCCTTTCCTCAGTATAAAGCCGGCTGATGAGGGGCTTGCGGTTTATCCGAGCTTCTCCCTGGAGATGGTTCGTGCGTTTATGGACCTCGACTTTTTTCTCGACTTTTCTCAAGGGGACCACTTCTATCTGGGAGAGCCGGGTGGCCCGGGCATTCGGCTTCCCTATCCCGACCTCAGGATAAACTACGCGGGAGGGGTCGAGGTTTTCGAGCGGCTCTCCTACGCAGATGTGGTTATGGGACGGTTTCCCGCAGAGAGGGTCCGGGGAAGGATTGTCCTGATCGGCAGTGTTTTGGCCACGGACAAGGACTTTTTTACAACGCCGTTTTCCTCTTCAACCGGCCCGGAGAAGCAATACGGCGAGACTTTCGGGAAGATACTCACCGGTGAATTCGAACACAAGACACCTGGAGTAGCCTGTCACGCCAATGCCATCGAAACTATACTGAATGAGTCCTTCATCAGTCAGGCCGATCCCTTTGTAGTGTCACTTCTGATCTTTCTCGCCGGTATGCTGGGCCTCCTGTTTTACCCTCAGCGGCCCGGGGCGTTGTGGGGGCTGGGGATCCTCATTGCGATTGTCACGGCAGTCCTGTTTCTGGCCCACCGAGCCTTTGTGGCTTCCCTGGTATGGGTCGAGGTGATGCCGGTGCTTTCCGTGCTCGGCGCACAGTATGTGTCAGGGATAGGCGTTCAGCGGGCCTACAGTCGAAAGCGGACCCGAATGGTAACCGGCCTCTTCGGAAAGTACGTTTCCCGTGGGGTGGTGGATGAACTGCTTCGCGGAGATATCGACCTGAGCCTCGAAGGGCGAAGCGCTGAGGTGACCGTGCTTTTTACCGACCTGCGAAGTTTCACGTCGATTTCAGAAAGTCTGACCCCCAAGGAGACAAGCCGTCTGCTGAATACCTATTTCGATGCCATGATTCCCTCGGTCTTTCGCCACGGCGGCACCCTGGACAAACTCATGGGGGACGCTATCATGGCTTTTTTCGGGGCCCCGGGTCGTATGCCTGACCATGCGACAAGGTCCGCCATGGCCGCCCTGGACATGGTAAAAGAGCTGAAGGCGCTCAGGAATCGGGGCGAGGTCAATGGTGTGGAGCGGCTCTTCATGGGGATCGGGCTCAATTCCGGACAGGTCACGGCGGGAAATCTTGGAAGCCGGAGCTTCATGGATTACACAGTGATCGGGGATACGGTGAACCTGGCCTCCCGGCTCGAGGGGCTTAACAAACATTACAGGACCACTGTGATCTTGAGCGGCGACACCGCAAAAGAGCTGGACGACCGGTTCCTGCTTCGTGAACTGGACAGAGTAAAGGTCAAGGGGAAGGATCGCGCTGTTTCCATATATGAACTGTTGGGGTTGCAGGTGGAGGAGGGTCCGGATCGGAGGAACTTGATTCAAATCTTTGAGGAGGGCCTGACCCTTTACAGGAAAGGGAGGTTGGCCGAGGCGGAGGAGGCGTTCAATGAGACACGGAACCTCGACCCCGAAGACGGGCCTTCCCTGCTCTATCTGGAGCGCATCCGGGCCGGGCGTGACCACCCCCCCACCGCCGACTGGGACGGCGTAACGGTTTTTGACAGTAAGTAGCCGGGCCGAAACGCCGGTCTCCGCCAAATCCCTCGTCAGCGGAAGCTCAGACTCCGCTCAGAGAAGCCTGGTGTTTTTTCTTGACAACCGGACTTTGTTCCGGGTAAATACGGACATCATTACGAATCTCGTGCTCGAAGGATGACATGATTTCCATTCACACCGGCATAATCGGTATTATCAGCGCAACAAGGACTCTCGTATCCTTGTTGCTCGCTGTACGCGTATACGTGCGCGTACTTGGACCCGAACCCGGGGGCCTGATGATGACTTGATCGTGCTGTAGATGTTAAGACGACAAGATCCGCTGCCAGGCCCTTCCGGCAGCGGATTTTTTTTGGGAAAAAGGAGATGAAAAATGAACCAGGCTGAGCCTGAATTAAAACCAATGACCAAGGCCGGAAGCAGACCGCAGATAGTCACCACGATGAAGAACCAGGGACTTCGGGCGGAAACAGTCCTCACGCGCACTGGTGCGCAGATTCTTTTTGATGTCCTTCAACAGGAGAATGTGGAATGCATTTTCGGCTATCCAGGAGGCGCGGTACTCGATATTTATGATGAACTCAGCAGGAGCAAGATACGACACATCCTTGCGCGGCACGAACAGGGCGCCGTGCATGCGGCCGATGGATATGCGCGTGCTTCCGGAAAGGTGGGCGTGTGCCTGGTGACCTCGGGCCCTGGCGCCACCAACACAGTCACGGGCATCGCAACAGCCTACATGGACTCCTCACCCCTGGTAGTCCTCACCGGACAGGTCCCCACGAGCCTGATCGGTAATGACGCATTCCAGGAGGTGGATATCATGGGGATCACCCGACCCTGTACCAAGCACAACTACTTGGTGAAGGATGTCAGTGACCTGTCCCGGATCCTCAAAGAGGCCTTTCACATTGCCAGGTCTGGCCGTCCCGGCCCGGTGCTCGTGGACCTTCCCAAGGACTTGATCCAGGCCAAGACCGAGTACAGGCCCTGCGAGTCGATCTGTCTAAAATCCTACAATCCTACTTATGAGCCCAACGTCAAGCAGGTTCAAAAAGCGGTAAAACTGATCAAGCAGGCCAAAAAGCCTTTGGTGTTTGCAGGCGGCGGTGTAATCCTTTCCCGGGCCTCGGAGGTGCTCACCCGATTCGTCCAGACCATCCATGCCCCTGTCACGACCACCCTCATGGGGCTGGGGGCTTTCCCTGCCAGGGATCCCAGATGGCTCGGAATGATCGGCATGCACGGTACCTACCGCGCCAACATGTCTACGGCCGAGTGTGATCTTATGATCGCAATCGGCGTGCGCTTTGATGACCGTGTAACAGGAAAGACGGATGAGTTTGCACCCAAAGCCAAGATCATCCATATCGATATCGATCCCACATCCATTCGAAAGAACATTCCAGTTACGGTCCCGGTGGTCGGGGACTGCGGGCGCACCCTTGGGAAAATGCTTGAATACCTGGAGAGGGAAGAACTGGGTGACCTGGAAGAAAAAAGAAGGCCGTGGTTCGATCAAGTCCAGGCGTGGAAGGACATGAACCGTCTTTCCTACGAACAGAAAGACGTTATCAAACCTCAGTACGTGGTGGAGACGCTGCACCGGCTCACCGGAGGCGATGCGGTTATCACTACGGAGGTGGGTCAGAATCAGATGTGGGCGGCCCAGTACTACCATCTGAACGGTCCCAACTGTTTTATCACGTCCGGAGGATTGGGGTGCATGGGGTTCGGGCTGCCGGCGGCTCTCGGCGCGCAGATCGCCAGGCCTGATAAGGTCGTTGTGGACATTGCCGGTGACGGAAGCATTCAGATGAACATTCAGGAAATGGCAGTCGCGGTTCAGTACAATATACCTGTGAAGGTCGTTATTCTGAACAACGGCTATCTCGGTATGGTGAGGCAGTGGCAGGAACTGTTCTATGACCGTTGCTATTCTTCTACCGAAATGTCCCATGCCCCTGACTTTGTGAAGCTTGCCAAGGCCTACGGGGCCGCCGGTTTTCGCGCTCGTAGACCCGAAGAGGTGGAAGATGTTCTCAAAGAGGGTCTTTCTGCACCCGGCCCGGTGATCATGGACTTTGTGGTGGAACCTGAAGAGAGCGTCTACCCTATGGTGCCTGCGGGGGCGCCCATTACCGAGATGCTGCTCGTGTAATTCGCAAAGAAGCTAAAGCGGGCCCTTGCCCGCAACCCAAAGTCAAGGAGCACTGGAGCAATACTTCTTGTATTTCTGACAGCTTTTCAGGAGTGAGGCACTAAGTGCCTCTGGTGAAGGACTTGAGACATGAACACAAAAAATAACGAAAAACACGTGTTGAGCCTGCTGGTCCAGAACGAACCCGGTGTATTGTCGCGTATCTCCGGGCTCTTCAGCGGACGAGGCTTTAACATAGAGAGCCTCGCCGTGGCCGAGACAGGGGAAGGAGGGATCAGCCGGATCACCCTGATGACAAAGGGCGATCAGGCTATTGTGGAGCAGATCAAGAAGCAGTTGAACAAGATCATTAACGTCATCAAGGTCATTGATTTCGAGAATAAGCCTTGTGTGTACAGAGAGATGGCGCTTGTCAAGGTGCGGGCCAGGCCCGAACATCGGGCCGAGATCCAGCGGATGGTGGAGATTTTCCGCTGCCGGGTGGTTGATGTGGGCCGTGAGTCCTACACAACCGAGATAACAGGGGATGATATGAAGATCGAGGCTTTTCTTGACCTGCTAAGGCCGTTTGGAATCAAGGAGATTGCAAGGACCGGCGTCATTGCGCTGCCAAGAGAAGGCATGAAGGAAAGAGGTGACAGGTGAGGGTGGTGGCGGTGAGTTTGTGAAGTGAAGGAAACAAAGGAAAAACCAAAAAGGAGAAAACCATGGCGGAAATAGATTTCGGGGGTGTTGTGGAGAATGTGGTCACGTCGGATGAATTTTCTCTGGACAGGGCCAGGGAAGTGTTAAAGGACGAAACAATCGCAGTGCTCGGTTATGGCGTGCAGGGGCCGGGTCAGGCGTTGAACATGAGGGACAACGGGGTTCGGGTGATCGTGGGGCAGCGGCAAGGGGGAAATTCCTGGGATAAGGCCGTCAAGGACGGCTTCGTCCCCGGTGAGACTCTTTTTTCCATCGAGGACGCGGCTGAGCGGGGTACTATACTTCAATATCTGGTTTCAGACGCCGGGCAGGTCGCCGTGTGGCCCGAGGTCAAGGCGCGGCTGAATAAGGGTGACGCCCTTTACTTCAGCCACGGTTTCGCTATTACTTACCGGGACCAGACCAGCGTAGTGCCGCCCGAAGACGTGGATGTGATTTTAGTGGCCCCAAAAGGGTCCGGTCGAACCGTACGTACCAATTTTCTGGACGGCAGCGGCATCAACGCCAGCTACGCGGTTTTCCAGGACGCCACGGGGCGGGCTGGTGAGCGGGCCATTGCTGCGGGGATAGCTATAGGGTCAGGCTATCTTTTCCCCACCACTTTTGAGAAGGAGGTGTTCAGCGATCTGGTGGGAGAGCGTGGGGTTCTTATGGGCGCACTTGCCGGGGTGATGGAGGCCCAGTACAGCCTGCTCAGGGGCCGCGGACACACGCCCAGCGAAGCTTTCAACGAGACCGTGGAGGAGCTGACCCAGAGTTTGATCCGCCTCGTGGCCGAAAACGGTATGGACTGGATGTATGCCAACACCAGCACTACGGCCCAGCGGGGGGCGCTGGACTGGAGGCACCGTTTTCGAAAGGCCGTGGAACCGGTCTTTGAAGAGCTTTACGACAGCGTGGCATCCGGAGAAGAGACCCGCATCGTGCTGAAGGCCAACAGCGCTCCGGACTACCGCCAAAGGCTCCAAGAGGAGCTCGACGAGATCCACAGCTCCGAGATGTGGAGGGCCGGCGCGGCCGTGCGAAGACTCCGGCCGGAAAACAGGGGTAAGTAGACAGAGCCTACTCTGTTTCCAGAAAGACGGCACCAGCGGCGGCAGAGGTGACCTGCCGGGCGTATCGGTTAAGGTATCCTTTGCCGGCGCGGTAACGAGGAGGGTTCCATTCGATAAGCCGTGTACGGATTTCATCGTTTTCCAGCCGGACCTTAAGGCTTCGATTCGGAATGTCGATTTCAATGACATCGTTTTCTCTTACGGCCGCGATGGTCCCGCCTTCCTGGGCCTCGGGAGAGACGTGGCCGATTGCGGCCCCGCGAGTGCCCCCGGAAAATCGGCCGTCCGTTATTAGGGCCACATCCCGGTCCAGACCGGCCCCTGCCAGTGACGAGGTCGGCGACAGCATCTCCCTCATGCCGGGTCCGCCCTTGGGACCCTCGTAACGTATCACCACCACGTCCCCCTTTTGGATGCGGCCTTTTAGAATGGCTTCCATGGCCTGTTCCTCGCCGTCGAACACGCGGGCCGGTCCCGAGTGGACAAGCATTTTGGGGTCCACCGCGGATTTCTTCACCACGGCACCTTCAGCGGCCAGGTTCCCGTAGAGCACGGCCAGTCCGCCGTCTTCGGAAAAGGGATGGTCTAAAGGGCGGATGACATCCGGATCGCCGCCGGACGCGGAGTCTGCTATTTCTTTTATGGTACGGCCGCTCACTGTGGATGCCTCCAAATGCAGCAGGCCATGCTTTAGGCTGAGTTCGCTCAAGACCCTGGGTATGCCTCCGGCCCTGTGCAGGTCCTCGAGATGGTGAGGACCGGCAGGGGCGATGCGGCAGAGATTGGGCGTCAGCCGGCTGATCTCGTTGAAAAGGTCGAGCGGAAGGGGGACGGACGCCTCTGCTGCAACGGCGGGGAGATGCAGTACCGTGTTGGTTGAGCTTCCCAGGGCCATCTCCACGCAGATGGTGTTGCGAAACGCCTCCTTTGTGGCGATGGCTTTTGGGCGGATGTCTTTGTCAACAAGGGACATGACTTGCATGCCCGTATCCTTGGCGAGTCGCCGCCTGGCGGCCCATACGGCCGGTATGGTGCCGTTGCCGGGCAGGGCCAGGCCCAGGGCCTCGGCCAGGCAGTTCATGGAGTTCGCCGTGAACATTCCGGAACAGGAGCCCACGCCGGGACAGGCGCAGTCTTCGAGTTCCCCGAGCTCTTCTTCTCCCATGGTTCCACGGTGAACCGACCCCACCCCCTCAAAGACCGTTATCAGGTCCACTGCCTTTCCTCCCATTCGGCCTGCGAGCATGGGCCCTCCACTCACGTAGATGGCCGGGATGTCAAGGCGCAGCATGGCCATGAGCATGCCGGGGACGATCTTGTCGCAGTTTCCTACGAGCACCAGTCCGTCAAAGGGGTAGGCGCGGGCCATGAGTTCCACGCTGTCTGCTATTAGTTCGCGGGACGGGAGAGAGTAGCGCATGCCCTCGTGGCCCATGGCGATACCGTCGCACACGCCTATGGTGGTAAAAGCAAGAGGGGTGCCGCCTGCAAGGCGTACGCCGGCCTTGACCGCATCCACAATTTCGTTGAGGTGCAGGTGACCGGGAATCAGTTCATTGAATGAGCCTGCAATGCCTATAATTGGGCGCTCCATCTCGACCCGGGTGAGCCCCATGGCCTTGAAGAGAGATCGGTGAGGTGCCCGTTCTGTTCCTGTTTTCATTGAGTCGGAGCGCATAATCTGTTTCCCTCTCGCAAAGATCGCAAAGAGATAATGATCAGAAATCCATTCCTCCGCGGGCGATTGGATATCGCCTTCCGTAACCGAAGGCCTTGGTGGTCACCTTTAGGCCGGGAGGTGCCTGACGGCGCTTGTACTCGTTCAGATTCAGCCGCCGGAATACATCGGCGGCAACAGCCGGATCAAAGCCCCTGGAGATTGTTTCCTCCTGGGAGAGGCCTTTTTCAACCGCCAGTTCCAATATTTGGTCCAGCACGTCATAGGGGGGCAGGATATCCTGATCGGTCTGGCCGGGCCGGAGTTCAGCCGAAGGGGGCCTTTGGATGACTCGTTCGGGAATGATATTTCCCTTGCGGTTGATGAAATGAGCGATCCGGTAGCAAAGGGTCTTGGGCACGTCCGAGATCACGGAAAGTCCTCCACTCATATCTCCGTAGAGCGTGCAGTATCCCATGGCCAGTTCGGATTTGTTGCCCGTTGAAAGCAGGAGGGTCTTCAGCTTATTGGACATGGCCATGAGAAGGGTACCCCGGACGCGCGCCTGAATGTTTTCCTCTGTCTCATCGTCCTTCAGACCCCTAAAAACAGGTTCAAGTGACTCCTTGAAGGCATCGAACAGCTCTTGAATCGGAATTTCCTCAAAACGGATCCCGAGGTTTTGAGCCAGCAGGCGGGCGTCTTCGCAACTCATGGAGGATGTGTACTCGGACGGCATTGATACGCCTGTCACGTTTTCCGGTCCCAGGGCAAGGGCGGCGATTGCAGCCACAAGGGAGCTGTCCAGTCCGCCGCTCAACCCGACGAGTGTCCGCGTGAAGCCGCATTTTATGGTGTAATCCCTTGTGCCCATGACCAGGCCTTTGAGTATGGATGCCTCCCTTTCCAGCCAGGGACTGGAAATCTCCTTCCCATCCTGTTCCGTATCCCATACCAGGAAGGCTTGTTCGAATTCCGGCGCTGAATGGACAAGGCGGCCTGTACGGTCCACCACCATGCTTGAGCCGTCAAAGATGAGTTCATCGTTTCCGCCCACCTGGTTGCAGTATACGATAGGGACCCCGTGCGTGCTCGAAAGGAGTTTCAGGATATCCATTCGCAGGGAGGGCTTGCCCATGGTGAAGGGGGAGGCCGAGATGTTGATGAGAATATCCATCCCCTGCCCGGCAAGGTCTTCAACCGGATTGACATCGTATCGCGGTACACCCTCGATGTCTCCTACGTTCCAGATGTCCTCGCATACGGTGACGCCGAAGAAGAGACCTTCCAGTTCGAATCGCAGGCTCTGTGGGGCAGGCTTGAAGTAGCGCGTCTCGTCGAATACGTCATAGGAGGGCAGAAGAAGCTTTCCGCCACGCGCCAGTATGCGGCCCGAACCAAGAAGGGCCGCTCCGTTGATAAGCCGGCCTCCCTTGTCTTCGGGCGGTGGTTCAGCGAACCCGCATACCACATGGATCCCTCGAATGTCGCGAGCAAAGCGCTCCAGGGCAAGGAGGCTCTCACGGACAAAAGCGGGCCGTTCCAAAAGGTCTCTGGGAGGGTATCCCATGATGCTGAGCTCGGGGAATACCACAAGGGAACAGCCCATGGCCTCGGCCTTCTCAACGCTGCGGCGCATCAACCCCATGTTGTATTCGAAATGACCTATTATGGGGTTGGTTTGGCTGAGAGCGATCTTCATGGAGACCTCACCGCCCGACTTCGGCCGGGCGATCCGAATCTTATCAGCCGGGCCGAAGCGGTTTGGGAATCACAGGGCCTTGCGGGCCGCTTTTTCAATGGCCTCGAGAATAACTGGGATCTGCTCTTTCATATTGATCTGAATGGGAAAGGTCAGCGCGCGGGAAAGTAGTTCCGCTGTCCGGGGGAGGTCGCCCGGGTTGAAGACGCACCGCGATTCCCCGTCCGGTGTATTGAACGGCCATCCGCTGGAAAGCGGGCTCTTGCCTTCCAGCAGGTGTTCCCATTTATCGTAATAGTGCCAGAGGTTGTCGAACCAGTAGACGGCTCCGGCACCCTCCTCGGCCAGTACACGGTTGAACTCCCGGGCCTGTTCGGCGGTTGGAAGGAAAAAGATAAGAAATGTGGCGCTGTCACCGTCAGGGTCGGGAAGGGTCCTAAAGGTGATTTCCTCGTATTCGGCCAGGGCCTCTTTGATGGCGCGTTTGTTTTCCCTCTGCAGCTTGAGGATAACCGGGTCCAGCTTTCGTAGCTGGGCCAGGCCCAGGGCTCCCTGGAGTTCCATCATCCGGTAGTTGAAGCCGATGAACCGTCTCTTCTCCAGGCCCCTGCCCACGGCGGGGTCGTGATCGTGTCCGTGGTCGTGGTATTCGGAGGCCCTTGTGTAAAGTTCTCGGTCGTCCGTGATCACCATACCGCCTTCGCCCGTGGTAATGGTCTTCACCGAGTCAAAAGAGAAAGTTCCCATGGCCCCGAATGAACCCAGTGCTTTCCCATGGATCCTTGCGCCGCATGACTGTGCAGTGTCCTCTATCACGGGAATTCCGCGGCGGTCCGCCGCTGATACGATCTCTTGAATGCGCGCCTGGCCCCCGCACATGTGTACAGGTATCACGGCTCTCGTTCGGGGGGTCAACCGTGCTTCCATGTCGGCCGGGTCCAGGCACAGGGTGTCGTCGATTTCAGCGAAAACAGGAACAGCCCCCGCATCCAGGACGGCTTCCCACGTGGCCACAAAGGTGAAACCCTGAGTGACCACTTCATCTCCGGGCCCGATCCCCAGTGCGGCCAGCGCGACCCTGAGCGCGGCGGTTCCCGATGACACGGCAAGGGCGTGCTTGACTCCGCAGTATCGGGAAAACTCCCGCTCGAACTCCTCGACCTTATACACTCCCTGTCTCTGTGCGTCGAACTCGTACCTGAACAGGACTTTTCTGGACAAGACGTCCAGGATTTCTTTTTGCTCCTCGTCTCCGAGGATTTCGTGTCCGGGCATGTCTGACTCCTTTCGAGATGTCCAGAGAAAACTAACGCATAACATGTGTGAGAATCAAGTGTGAAAAGAGTTGTCGAGAGAAGTTTCACTACGACGGTCTTCGGGCGGAACAGCCGCAATCGAAAATTAGCTTGCCGTCGCCTGTAACCAGGGATTTTCATGGCCGAGGGTGGACGGTCCTAAGGTTATGTCGTTTTGCCCGGGATTATGAAAAATGTGTCACGGAAGTTGCGCCTGTCAAAACCATGACAATTGTTGAGCCTGAATCTTTACGCCGGCGGATCTCGAAAGGGCAAATTGCTGTATGAGAGCGTTGGATTTCAAGGCATGGAATGTGCATTGAGGTCTGAGTGAGTTTCCTCCGGGCAGACAGCCCTATGCAAGGACCATCACCATCACTTAAACCTGGGAAACCGCAAAGCCATGTTCAACGCTTCGGATGTACCTTCGCCGGCCAATTACTTTTTGAAACCGGGCTACATTTACCTCCCTGCAAGGCCTACAGTGGTTTCCACTGTGCTCGGCTCCTGCGTGGCGGTAGTCCTTTGGGACAGGAAACGCAGGGCCGGGGGGATCAACCATTTCCAGTTTCCTTCCTGCAGGAAAACCGATAAGCCTACGGCAAAATACGGGGATGCATCCACCGACCTGCTGATTCGTATGATGATTCAGGACGGCTCCAAAATTAAACAACTCGAAGCCCAGATATTCGGCGGGGCCTGCAACCGGAAGGTGTCTTCTTGGGACGTGGGCAGGGAGAATATTCGAACGGCCCGCAGCGTACTGGCAAAGCACGGGGTTCAGGTGATTTCCGAAGACGTGGGAGGAGAGCGGGGCAGGAAGATTATCTTCGATGCGGTCAACAATGAGATGGCTGTCCTGAAAGTGGAGCGACTTCGAAAGGGGGACTGGCACCCCTACGAAGGCGACCGCTAGTGTGGTTTCGGGTCGGTTCGGCGGCCTGTGTGTCATGCCTGCCGGTGCTTATGCGAGGCGCTGCCTCCAGGAAAGGCATGGTAATTGCAAGAATCCATTGCGATAGCAAGTCCTTAACACAGCATAGCCAAACAGTGAACAGTGGAGATATGAAATGAACAGATCACACGTCTTGTGGATCCCTCCGACCGGGAGGAAAAAAGTCAGGCACTTTTTTCTTGGTCCTGCCTACTTGCGGATTCTGACGGTTGTCGTTCTTCTAAGCATCGCTGCTGTCCCGGTTCTCGAGTTTGGTGTTATTTCCCTGACCGAAAGGGTGGGCCGGCTGGAGGAGACAAGGGCGAATCTCAGCGAGGAGATAGCCAGGCTCGAATACATCAAGAGGGAGCTGCGTCGCATTACCGAGAAGGAAGAGCAGCTTAAGGAGTACTTCGGACTGCCCCGTTTTCAGTCGCTCAGGCAAGCTGTAGGCGGCGCAAATGAATATAGGCTCGGGGTGGATGAACCTTCGGCGGATGGAGGGGTTAACGGGGTACGGCTGAACAAGACCGATCTTTTGTCCTCAAAGGATCTCCCTGGAAAACTGGAAACCCTGGCGGGGAATTTCGAGACGTTTGGAGAATTGATGGTGCGCCAGGCCGACTTCTTGGATGGGACACCGAACATCATCCCGATGGACATAAATGACCCTGTGATCTCCTCGGGGTTCGGGTGGCGTAAGAATCCATTTACGAACAAACGCGAGTTCCACGCCGGGATCGATATCATCGGTTCCACCGGCACGCCGGTGATTGCTCCGGCCGCCGGCGTGGTGTTGAATCATGGGCGCGACAGGTGGCTGGGCAACTATATAGTGCTTCAACATGCAGACGACATCAAGACGATTTATGGCCATTTGCATAAGGTGTCTGTAGAAAAAGGAGGCACTGTGCAACGGGGGGATGTAATAGGCCTTGTCGGAAACACCGGGCTGTCAACCAGCAGTCACCTCCACTACACTGTGGTTGAAGGAGAGCGGGCGGTGAACCCCATGCTGTACATCCTGGACTATTCTGGTTGATGAAAGGACTTCGATGATAGTGCCGAGCTGTTTCAAGTTCTTCTTTTTCACTTGGTTCATGTCAGCGGTGGTTTTGTTGCCGATGACGGTCGGAGGAGCATCAACAAAGGTCTTGACGCTCGATGCGCAAGCGGTTTTCTGCTCCTATTATTCCCTGAGTGGAGAGGACCCGGAAGACCTGGACATAGAGGAGCTTTACTGGGACCAGGGGAGGCCAACCTTTTCGAGTTTTAAACCTGCCGAGATTTTTTCAAAGAAAAGCCTTCGTAATGCGCGCAGGGAACTGGAGCGGCTGATCCGTTTGATCGGGCGGGACACGGTTTTCCGCTGGGAGCCTGAACTCTCGTTTGTTGGAAATGCGTTTAGTCTTCACAGGGGGCAGGAAGGCCTCCCCCAGGCAACTGAATTCATTCAGGCCGCGATCCCTTCAAAAGAATGGAAGCTGCTCGAACATGCCCTGAGGGATATTTCATCGACATTGAATGCCCAGAGCGGTGAATCACCCATGGCGATCCTTCTCAAGCCGGTGGATGCCGAAGAACGGCTGGAGACGAGAAACATCGCCAGGCACGACGTGGCCATACCCGTCCGCTTCGTTCTGTTCAAGCCCGTGTCCGTCGAAACGCGGGACGATGCAGGAAATCCAAGGCTTCACGTCCTTCAGTAACAGCCAGGAACCCGGTTTGAGGCCGGATCGTTTTCACTTTCGAGCAAACGGCCGCGTCGGCGGCTGAAGGCGCGGCTCATTGCAAGGGATGTCAAAATGATGACGGGCAGGCCTCCCATCCTGCTTCTATATTGAAATCCACCTTCGGATGTCCTGTGCATGAAGAGTCTGTGCAGCCGGCATATCCGCCTTTGCAAACACCGCGCTTCCGCAGCTCCCTAGCTGCGCATCGTGTAGGCCGCCGGTAAGACGACAGGACTGGCCCGTGGGGCCATATCCGGAAGCCCGGCCCGGGCCGGACACTTCTCAGTATGGTACAACTCTTGCTTTATTACCGGCAATGAACGGTCGCGTCCAAGGTGAGGGAGCGCGTAAATCGTTATGGAGGGTGACGCATGTATAATGCAGTTATGGGAAGCCTGGACGGGGATCTTGAAAACTTTGCTTTCGGTGTGAGTCGTGTGCGGCGGATCCTTAACCGGTCGGACGCAAATATCGTCAACTCGGAAAACGGCAGAATATTTCTCGAGTTGGACGGAGACGTGTTTTCCGTGGAGAGAGGTTCGGAGCGGGACGTGAAGCCGTATTTCATAATCCTGAATTCGTCAGAGGCCTTTAACGTGTCTGATTACAGGATGCTCTTTGAAGTCCGTGAACTACCCAACTCCCTGGTCATGGGTAAAGACATCGGCGGGCATGAACACCTCTGCCGGTGGCACGGTCCTCCGGAGACAGGAGCTGTAAACGAAAAAGCCTCAAAGGAGCTCTGTCTCGAGAGGCTTGAATCGAAGCTGGAATCCGGGAGCCTCTCTTCGAGTGAACTTGATGAGATAAAGAACATGGTCAAGAATATGCGGAACGGCCACTTCTTTGAGGAACTGAGCAGTGAGTTTTCGAGTAAGATTAAGGAAATCGCCAACGAACTGATCGTATTCAGAAGGGACATCAAGAAGCGTATAGAGCCTGGCATTGTTGAGATCGCATCCAAGGACATTCCCGAGGCCAGCAACCAGCTAGGAGGGATCAATGAGTCCCTGGAAAAAAGCACCATGAAAATCATGGACATCAACGATGAACAGCTGGATCTGGCCGGCACTCAGATGGAGCGCCTGCAGGCATACCTTTCAGGGTCTGGTCCGGCCTGCTCTTCGGGCGGATGGGAAGAAGCCGCGTCGATCGTGCAAGAGATAATGGACAACGTGACGAGCCTGCCGGACGAGGCCAAGCAGGTGATGGAGTTCGTAATGCCTGCCCTGGAAAAGGTCCGTGATGGCCTTTTGGACAAGGGCGATCCTGCCTCAATCCGAGAGGCCCTTTTAGAGCCGGTTGAGACCGTTAACGAGCTGTGCAGTGACCTGGGTACTGGGGATGAATCCGTTCAGCGACTCAAGACATTGTGTCAGACCCTGGAAGAGATTCTTGATGCGTGGGATAAAACCGCCGGAGGTGATCCCGTTGAGCCGGACGAACAAGGGTCCAGGGACCTTCAAGGCGTACTCGAACAGCAGGTGGAAGTTCTCGGAACAATCAAAGGGCTTTCACTGAAGATGCTGGAGCCGCTCAGCTTTCAAGACCTGGTGGGGCAACGGATTCAGCGCATAATAAAGCTTGTGAAGTCCATGGAGATACGAATCGAGGATCTTATTATTTCCTTCGGTATCAAGCTGCAGAAACACAAGGAGGACCCCACCAGGACCTACGAGGAACTCCACAGGGATGTGGAGCAATTCAAGAGCGAACTCAAGGGCCCGCAGAATGAGGGAGAGGGCCTGGAACAAGCGGATATCGACCAGCTCCTGGCAAGCCTTTAGATGCTTGTCTCTGGAGGGGGCTGATTTGCCGCCGGCTCGTTCGAAGACCCGGCGGCTGGCAATTGCAGGCAGATCGGAACGAACCAAAGGAGGATGGACGGATGGCCATCGACACATCTATCAAGGTCCTGGTCGTGGATGACTTCGCCACCATGAGGCGGATCGTCAAAGGTGTACTGAAACAACTCGGGTTCAACAATATTGTGGAGGCCGAGGACGGGAGCGCCGCCTTGGAGCTCCTGAAAAAGGAGAAAGTAGGGCTGATAGTTTCCGACTGGAACATGCCTAAAATGACGGGACTGGATCTCTTAAAGGCGGTAAAGACGGATGATAACCTCAAGGAGACTCCATTCATTATGGTGACGGCCGAAGGGCAGAAGGAGAATGTCATCGAGGCGGTCAAGGCCGGTGTAAGCAACTATATTGTCAAGCCGTTTACTCCGGAGACCTTCGGCGAGAAACTTGAAAAGGTCTTCAGTTGATCCTTGGACCCGACCGTCGGCGAGAGATTTTATGAGGCGAAAAAAATCCGTTGCCCGGTCTGAAACCCGAAAGTCGCTGGGAGCTATTAAGACATGTCGGATCGCATAGAAGAAATCGGGAAATGCCTGGATGCCGTCGCCCTTGATGTGGTGACACTGGAAGCCGGAGACATCCCGGCCCTGGGAAAGGTAATGAATGGGCTGGAGGGACTACAGGAAAAGGCAAGCGGCCTTGAAGACAACCGTTTTTATGAGTTGGTTAAGGCGGCCTGCGGCTATCTGGAGAGACTGGTCCTGGCTGAAATATCGGACCTGGAACCTCTGGAGGAGAGCGTTTCCGCATTGCAGGCATTTCAACGGAACCTCATGAACGGAGAAGACCCTCAACAGGATCTCGAAGTGTTGTTTCAAAAACTGGGGAGTGTAGGGGCCGTTGACCAGGAAGGATCTGCCGGATCGCGCAGTGAGGATGCCGGGGTCGGGGAGATCGAGGCTCCTGAACCGCCCAAAACGACTGAATCTGTTGTTAACGCGGGTGATCTTTCGGACGAGGATAGACAGATTCTTCAGGATTTCGTGGTCGAGTCCAAGGAAAATCTTGATACCATCGAGGTTAACCTGATCAACCTGGAACAAGATCCCGGAAACGTGGAGACCCTCAATTCAATATTTAGACCCTTTCACACCATCAAGGGAGTGAGCGGTTTCCTCAGCCTTCAGGACATAAACAAGATGTCCCACAGCGCTGAGAACCTTCTGGACAAGGCCAGAAACGGTGACCTCAAAGTGGGCGAGGGTATCATCGACCTGGTGCTGGAGTCTGTGGACATCCTGAAGAGGATGATCGACGGAGTTCAAGACGCCCTTGACAATAACGGGCCCCTCACTTCAACCGTGGATATCGGCCCCCTGGTTGAGAAAATCGATCAAGTGAACCAGGAACATGAAAAGTGGGGGGACGATCGGGTCGGGGAAATTCTTCTCAGGAAGGGCGCTATCACCGAGGAAGATCTAGAGAGTGTGCTGGAGAAGCAAAAGGGTGAACCCGGTCGAAGGTTCGGCGAGATTCTCATGGAGGACAAAAAGGCCGGGTCCAAAGATGTCATATCCGCACTCAGGGATCAGAAGCGCCTGGGCAAGGGTCATGTGGACTTGCAGGTAAAGGTGGATACGAACAAGCTGGACAATATGGTCGACCTGACCGGAGAGCTGGTCATCGCTCAGTCCATGCTAAGGCAGAACCCCTACATCACGGCCAGTAATGACCAGAAGCTCTACCACAACCTGGGTCAGTTGAATCAGATTACCTCCGGGCTCCAGCGCATTGCAATGTCCATGCGCATGGTGCCTATCAAAAGTACTTTTCAGAAGATGGTGCGGCTGGTGCGAGACCTGGCCAAAAACTCCGGCAAGGAGGTGAGCCTCGAAATGTCCGGAGAAGAGACGGAGATCGACCGGAACGTGGTGGACGAGCTGTACGAGCCTATGGTGCACATGATTCGAAACGCCGTGGATCACGGCCTGGAATCCCCTGAGGATCGAGAGGCCTCAGACAAGGAGCGCCGCGGCACGGTTCACCTTAGAGCGTTTCACCGCGGAGGAAGCATCGTGATAGAAATCGAGGATGACGGACGTGGGCTGAACCGGGAGGCCATCCTTGAAAAGGCTGTTTCCAGGAAATTAATTCCTGAGGACCACAAGCTTACGGAAGCCGAGATCAACAACCTGATTTTTCACCCCGGTTTTTCCACCGCCAAGGAGATTACGGACATCTCCGGAAGGGGTGTGGGCATGGATGTGGTCAAAAAGTCGATCGAAAAGCTGAGGGGCCGCGTGGAGATCAACACCAGACCCGGACAAGGATCCACCTTTGTAATCAGCCTGCCCCTCACCCTCGCGATCATCGAGGGTATGCTGGTGCGGGTGGGCAGGGAGCGTTACATAATTCCAGCGCTGGCAATCCTGGAGTCATTCCGTCCATCCAGAGAACAGTACTCCACGGTGGAGGGCAAAGGGGAGCTGATCCGGACCCGCGGTAATCTGGTTCCCCTTGTTCGCCTGCATCGCATTTTCGGGATTCAGTGTGATTTTGACACCCCATGGGAAGGCCTTGTGGTGGCTGTGGAGCATGAGGACAAAAAGATGTGCCTCCTGTTGGACGAACTCCTGGGAAAAGAGGAAGTGGTGATCAAGAGCCTGGGCGGCGGGCTCAGAAATCTGAAGGGCATCGCAGGGGGGGCCATCCTGGGAGACGGCAGGGTAGGCCTGATCCTTGACATGTCGGGTATTTTTGAAGTGGCCCAGGGAAACGGGCGGCCTCTTCATTGAACAAGCCGTTGCGCATTTGAAAATGCAGTTCGCCCGGTGAGACCGAAGGGCAAAACGGACCGCCGGATTCACCCTGTTGAAATGGGATTGATGCCGTGAAAATTACCGTGGGCGTGGCCGACATGAAGGTCAGTAACGATCCGGCAGCGATACTTGTTACATACTCGCTCGGATCCTGCATCGGAGTCGCTGTGTATGATCCGGTTGTTCATGTGGCGGGTATTCTTCACTACATGCTTCCGGATTCCTCTCTTGATCCGGCAAAGGCCAGGACAAAGCCATACATGTTCGCTGATACGGGAATTGCACCGCTTTTCAAGGCGGCATACGAGCTGGGAGCTAAGAAGCAGCGGATGAGGATCATCGTGGCAGGAGGCGCCCAGATCCTGGACCAGCAGGGGTTTTTCAATATAGGCAAGAGGAACTACATGGCCCTCAGAAAGATTTTCTGGAAAAACAAGGTCATGGTGAGTCATGAAGAGGTGGGAGGGAACGTAAACCGGACCGTCAAGCTTGCAGTCAAGGACGGGACCTGCCGGCTGAAGGTGTCCGGCGTGGGGGAGTTCCAGGTATGAACAAGGACATCGGGACCATCGTGGCGGACATCGACACCCTGAGACCCATACCCCAGGTCGCCAACAAGGTGATGTCCATTGTAAAAAACCCCCAGAGCTCAATGGGTATGCTGTCGGAGATAATTCAATACGACCAGGTCTTGACCGCAAACCTTCTGAAGGCGGCAAACTCGGCTTACTTCGGGCTCAGCAAAAGAGTCGATTCCCTGCACCAGGCCATTGTCTACCTGGGCATGGACAAGGTGGCGGATCTCGTACTGCTGGGCGCCGGCAGCACTAATTACTCCCATCCGCAGGAGGGGTATGGGTTGGAGAGCGGCGAGCTGTGGCGATATTCCGTGTCCTCGGCCCTCATCGCCCGTGACCTGGCGGAGAAAAAAGGCGTGGAGGACGCCCATGTCGTATTCACCGCCGCTCTTCTCAAGGATATAGGTAAGGTGGTCCTCAGCCAGCACGTAGCGGAGTCGTTTGAGAAGATCAACTTTTTGGTTTCAGAGCACGGCTTCAGCTTCCGTGAGGCGGAAAAGGCGGTCCTGGGAATAGATCATGCGGAGTTGGGGGCGATGATAGCCGATAAGTGGAAGTTCAGCGAAAAGATGATAGACATCATTCGTAACCATCACCTGCCCATGGATGCAATGTGCAAGAAGGAAGCAGCAGTTGTGTACCTTGCCGACACCCTTTGCATGACCATGGGAATCGGCGTGGGATCGGATGGACTGGCTTACCGGTTTCACAAGGACGTGGTGAAAGAGCTGGGGTTCACGGACCGTGACTATCAAGAGGTCATAGCGGGATTCGGCGAGAAGCTGTCCCATGTTGAAGAACTCATCGAGGCAGCCTGAATGCGCGACAATTCCGGACAAAGAAAGCATAGGGGTTGAAGACATGGCCTACAACATCCTGATCGTTGACGACTCGATCCCCATGAGGGCCGTCATCAAGAAGACCATAAAGGCTTCCGGTTTCAACGTCGGGCAGATTTTCGAGGCTTCGGACGGCAGAGAGGCCCTGGAAACAATGAGGCGGGAGTGGTTGGATCTGGTCGTTTCGGATTACAACATGCCTGAAATGAACGGCCTGGAAATGCTTGTGGAAATGAAAAAAGACGAAGTCCTGCGGTCTGTGCCCGTGGTCATGATCACGACCGAAGGAAGCCGGGAGCGGATAGAGTTGTTTATGAAAATGGGCGTAACCGATTATGTAAAAAAGCCCTTTACGCCCGAGGAAGTCCGATCCAAACTGGATCGCATAATGGGAGAGGATGAAGATGGACAGGGACTTGTTGATGAAGGCGATGAAGGCCTCGATTTCTGAGGTACTGGAAAAGATGTTTTTTCTGCCCCTGGATGTTTCGGACGCCGGCACTTGGTCAGATTTTTGGGGAGATCCTGCGGCCGCGAAACCCATTGCCGTCAGGTTGGCTTTCAATGGACCGTTTTCAGGTCATTTTATATTTTTTATCCCCAGGTCCCTGGGCGGGGAATTGACCGCGGATTTTATGGGAATCGAGCAGGAGGCGGTCCCGCCCGAGCACGTTGATCAGACCGCCAAGGAGATCCTGAACATGATCGCAGGCACTACATTTGGTGCACTGGACGAGCAAGCGGTTTTCCAGCTCGGTATCCCGGAAACCATTTCCGCTGAATCGGTTCTTGTCCCGTCAGCGACCCCGGGCAGCGAGATGTTTCTGGGCGTAGAAACCCTGAAAGGCCGGATGGCTCTGTTATTGGTAAACGCTTGATTGCAAGTTCCTGCTGTATGCAGGGGCCCCGGGATGTGGCACCGGTATTTCATTGAAAGCGTTCGAGAGGAGGAGAATCGGAGGCTCATGCTGACCCCATGAAAACAAACATCAGCGTACTGGTGGTGGATGATTCGGCCATAGTGCGAAAAGTCCTTTCAGAGGAGCTGTCCCGCGAGCGCGGGATTCAGGTGGTAGGGACCGCACCCGATCCGTATGTGGCGCGGGACAAGATAGTTCGTCTCAAGCCCGACGTGATAACTCTCGACATAGAGATGCCCCGTATGGACGGGCTGACCTTTCTGAAAAAGCTGATGAAGTATTATCCGCTTCCGGTCATCATTGTCAGTTCTTTGACGAAAAAGGGCGGAAAGCTGGCCATGGAGGCACTTTCCCTGGGTGCGCTGGAGGTGATCAGCAAACCATCGGCCTCATATTCAGTGGGTGACATGAGCGTCCAGCTTGCGGACAAGATCCGGGCTGTGGCCAACGTCAACATGAAGGCCAAGATAGAGTCAGCCCGTAATCAGACGCCGCCGACGGAGAAGGTGACCGGTGTCAAGGCCCTGAGCGCTACTACGAATAAGATTCTTGCCATCGGTGCCTCCACAGGCGGCACCGAGGCTATCAAGACCGTGCTCATGGGCATGCCGCCCAACTCGCCGGGTATAATTGTGGTCCAGCACATGCCGGCCAAGTTTACTACTTCGTTTGCCGAGAGGCTGGACTCTTTGTGCGCCATTCGTGTCAAGGAAGCCCATGATGGGGATTCAGTGGTAAACGGGCAGGCCCTCATTGCACCGGGCAACTTTCACATGCTGCTCAGACGAAGCGGGGCCCGTTACTATGTGCAAATCAAGAACGGCCCGATGGTCCACCATCAGAGGCCCTCGGTAGACGTGCTCTTCAAGTCCGTAGCCGACTATGCGGGCGGCAACGCCGTGGGAGTTATCCTTACAGGTATGGGTGCGGACGGTGCGGATGGCCTTCTCCAGATGCGACAGTCAGGAGCACGCACCATTGCACAGGATGAGCGCACCTGCGTAGTTTTCGGCATGCCCAAGGAGGCCATAAAGCGGGAGGCCGCGGAGAAGGTGGTGGCACTGCCGGATGTGGCGGGGGTGGCGCTTCGCATGGTAGAAGAGTAAAAATTCATCAGGTACCGATTTCCGGGCCGTGGAAGAATTTTCCCCTCCTTTTGGTCCCGACCTGCAATCCATTATCTCGGTTATGTCGCCCGCCAGGATCCGGCGATTTGGAGGCCCTTCTCAACTCATAATAAAAGATAACAATAACAGATTGTTACCTCCAGTTGTTCCTGAAAAGTATACTCCGGCCCCATTTTTTCGGTTTCTGGCAATCATTTTGCATTTACAAGAGACAACTTTTGATCTCACTTGAGGAAAAGATGTATCTCTATCAAAGAAGCCAAGACGCAAAGACGCAAAGAAAACAAGTTTAACAGCGTTTCAGGTAGAAAAGACAGGGATCATTTATCTGGAGACAGCACAATGAAGATAACCGAGACACAGCACGGACAGGTTCAGGGTTCCGGGACCGGGAGAAGCACCAACAAGGCCGAAGAGGGTCGGTTTCAGAAGATCATGGAGCAGGTGGTGCACAAAGGCAGTGCTCAAGGGTCCGGGGTAGAAAAAGCAATCGGCATGCTGGTTCCCGACGGCGTACAGATCATTCCGGGTCTTGAAAAGTCAAACGCGGCGCACTCAGGGGGGGCAAAGGACATGCTCCTTGGGGAAATACGTGACACACTGGACATGATAGACCATTATGCGTCAGGCTTGGGCAAGACCTCCATTCCGGCATCGGACATGAAGCCGCTCATGGAGCATCTCGAAGGGAGGCTCGAGAGCCTTCAAAGGATGGAAGCGGCCCCGGAATTGCCGGACAAGCTCAGGACATTGGTCTCGGACCTGGTAATCACTATCGGGACGGAAGCGGCCAAGTTCGGCCGAGGGGATTACGATTAGCGCCTTGAAAGCTGTCGGGTTCCCAGAGTCAAGGTGATTCCGGTCCCGGGCGTTTCTTCCGCCACCTCGTATTTTACCCCGGCCTGCTCGAGCCTGATGAAGGCCTGAACTGCGGCCATTTGATCGAGGGTGACTATCAAGGCGTCATCCTCTGCTGAAAGTTGACGTACCGCCTCCAGGAAGGCATCGGACAATGGGCCGCTCCCCACGGTCAACAGCAGCTCGATTTCGGACCCGAGTGTGCGTGACTTTATTGAAAACGCATTCATCTCCCGGAGTTCCATGTCCTCTGCGACCGCATGCAAGAGGCTTCTAAGCCCTGAGGGCACGCCTTCAGCCAATGTGCGAAGCAGGGGAAGATCATCCTCCAGCACGACCTCGGGCTTCACATTGTGTTTAAAATACAGGTTGGTATTCAGGAAGGTTATTTCCTGGTCCAGGAAATCGGCCAGCGAAAGGTATCCTTCTTCATCATCTACTGTAATCCTGGACGCAGCTGCTCGTATCAGGCGATTGATCTGCTCGAATTCATCACCCATTCTGCTGGTCCGTGTTTCAATTTCTTCGATCAGGTCGGGAGAGAGGTTTTTCCCGTTTTGAAGGGAAAACAGGATCATGTCCATATCCATGCCCAGGTTCTGAAGAGGGCCGTTCAGGTTGTGTATCAGACCATGGACCAGTTTCCCTACGGACATCAGACCGGAGACCTCGGCGAATGTTTCCCGGGATAGCTGGATCATGTCTTTTCACCTTCATTGGAGTCTCGTTCGTTTCTGATCTCCTGGCGCTGTCTTCTGAACACAGCCTGGATGATTGCGTCCCTCGAATCCTCATCAATGGCCCTTATTGAGGAGGCAACCAGGTATTTGTCCTCATCGGATTCCACTCGGACCACCTCGGCAAGGAGTTCCATTTGGTACTGAAAACTGTCCGGCATCACGAAGGTCATTCGAAGCATATCCCCGACGGAAAGCGGATCGCGGGTGACAAACTTCAGACCTGACCCGCTGACTTCGATCACGTCGTCCATGGGACCTCGGTCCTCCCATGAGCCCATGAGGTTATCGATAATGAAATTGAGCTTGCTGTTGAGGAGCTGCAGGCATTTGTAAATACGCTTTTCTTCCGAACCCGGAGGCGCATCGACGAGGTACTCGTCGATTGGGCTGGGAAGGCACCCCTTTTTCAGCAGGGTGGCCCCCAGGCCGTTTTCAACAATGGCCTTTTCCTCGTCGTCGAGCACTTCCCAGCTTAGTGGAAGGACGATCCTGGCACGATAGTATTTCCTGCGGTTCCCTGTTTCCATAGGCTTGCCTCCTAGAAGCTGTCATTAGGGAAGAAAACCACAAATATGATGGTTTTGCAACAGCTGCACTAATTCCGGCGAATTCCGGGGACACCATACTTAATTCCGTCTCAACCAGTTTTTGTTTCTCTTTCCTTGGTA
>CAZEIA010000004.1:28959-46912 GCA_964512335.1 uncultured Desulfobacterales bacterium | reverse complement strand
ACAGGGGCGCCGGACTGGGAGGGGGGCACGACGAACGCGAGCAGACCCTCAACCAGCTCCTCGTGGAGATGGACGGGTTTGAGTCCAACGAAGGAGTCATACTGATCTCTGCAACCAACCGGCCGGATGTCCTTGATCCGGCCCTCATGCGGCCCGGCAGGTTCGATCGGCAGGTTGTGGTGCCGGTCCCGGATATCAAGGGACGGGAAGGGATCCTGAAGGTGCATGCCCGAAAGACCATTGTTGGGGACGATGTCGATATGCGCGTCCTGGCCCGTGGGACTCCGGGTTTCACGGGTGCGGATCTGGAGAACATGGTCAACGAAGCCGCACTTATGGCAGCCAGGCGGAATAAGGAGCATGTAGAGATGATCGACTTCGAGGACGCCAAAGACAAGGTCATGATGGGCGCCGAGAGGAAGACCATGATCATCAGCGAAGAGGAGAAGCGAACCACGGCTTATCACGAAGCAGGGCACGCGCTGGTGGCCAAACTTATCCCCGGCACTGACCCCATCCACAAGGTCACGATCATTCCAAGGGGCCGGGCCCTCGGGCTCACCCAGCAGCTGCCCATTGACGAGAAGCACACCTACTCCAAGGAATATCTCTTGAGCAACATCTCCATTCTCATGGGTGGAAGGGCAGCTGAAATGCTTGTCCTGGAAATCCAGACCACCGGAGCGGGCAATGACATCGAACGGGCCTCTGAAATGGCCCGCAAGATGGTGTGTGAGTATGGCATGAGCGAGAATCTCGGCCCCCTGACTTTCGGCAAGAAGGATGAACAGATCTTTCTCGGTCGCGAGATCGCACAGCACCGGGATTACAGCGAGGAGACCGCCCAGAAGATAGACGCCGAAGTCCGCAGCATTGTGACCGGGGCTTACGACAGGACCATGAAGCTCATTCAGGACAACCTCGAAACCCTCCATCAACTCGCAGCCGCCCTCCTGGAACAGGAAACCCTGGACAGCAGGCAACTGGAAGCAATTATTTTAGGAAGGGATTCCGGTGAAACCGATGGTGAAAAGGTGACCGGGGAGGCTCCTGAAGCGTGAACGTAGCATCCGTCTATGCCATGGACTGCGTTAACCGTCGGCTCGAACTGGGTCATCGCACCCTGGTCATGGGCATTCTGAATGTCACTCCGGATTCTTTTGCCGATGGCGGCCGTTTCTTCTCCAGAGAGCGTGCTGTTGAACACGGCCTGGCCATGGCCAGGGACGGAGCAGACATAATAGATGTGGGCGGAGAGTCCACGCGCCCTTTTTCAGCCCCCATCTCTCCGGAGCAGGAGATGGAGCGGGTCCTCCCAGTTGTCGAAGCGCTGTCCCGCGAGCTGGATATCCCTGTCAGCATCGACACCACCAAAGCTGCGGTGGCCCGGGAGGCTTTCGCCGCCGGTGCGAGCCTGTTAAACGACGTGAGCGCCTTCAGATTCGATCCGGATATGGCCGGGGTTGCAGCCGGAAGCGGGGTTCCGGTGGTGCTCATGCATATGAAGGGAAAGCCCCGGGATATGCAGGAGGCCCCTGAATACAGAGATCTGATCGGAGAAATAATCCTGTTTCTCGATGATGCGATTCAGCGTGCTGTTGAGGCCGGCATCCGAAGGGAGCAGATACTCATAGATCCGGGTATCGGATTCGGCAAGACCTTTGATCACAACTTTCAGATAATCCGTGAACTCGACAGGTTTTCAGTTCTCGGACAGCCTGTGGTCCTCGGCTGTTCACGCAAATCCTTCATTGGTCACATTTTGGGAAAAGGACCGGACGAAAGGGACGCCGGAACCCTGGCCGCTGTAGCTGCGGGCGTGATGAAAGGCGCTCAAGTGGTCAGGGTCCACAACGTGCCCATGACAGTTGACGCGGTCCGAGTCTTGGATGCGGTGAAACTGGGGAGAGCCGGCTCGCCGAATAGCTCCAGGCAAAACTCGAAGACCGGAAAACCGGGGGCCTGAGTTCAGCCTTTGCGCCCTTCGTGAAGAAGCTCTTATTCCGGAGCAAACCGGCAATTGACAGGGATATCCCAGGGTGTTACCCCGTACGCCACTGAAACCACGGACAACCCCTTATGCTCCTTTGTATCGACATCGGAAACACGAATATAGTGATAGGTGTGACGGACCAGGATAGGATTCTCCATTTCTGGCGTCTCAGGACTGAAAAAGACATCACAGACGACGAACTGGGCATCCTCATCGCCAATCTCTTCTCGCATTCAAACCTCCGGAATAGCGACATCCGGCACATCATCATTTCTTGTGTGGTCCCGCCGCTGCTCAAGACAATCGAGGATTTTTCCAAACGGTACTTCGATGTGCGTCCCCTGATTGTGGGCCCCGGCTTGAAGACCGGCATGCCCATTTTATATGACAATCCGCGGGAGGTGGGTGCGGACAGGATCGTCAACGCAGTGGCGGCCTATGAAAAGTACCGCAAGGCCATGGTGATCGTGGATTTCGGAACGGCCACCACATTCGATTTCGTGACCCGGGACGGAGAATATGTGGGTGGAGCAATCGCGCCCGGGATCACCATCTCCTGCGAGGCCCTTTTCCAGAAGGCCTCCAAGCTTCCCCGCGTCGAACTCTTTGCACGGCCCAAACAGATCATTGCCAAGGATACGATCAGCGCTATGAACGCAGGAATTGTTCATGGATACGCCGGGCTGGTTGACGGAATAGTCCGCGGCATGAAAAGGGAAAGCCGTGAAGACCTTGCCGTGATCGCCACCGGGGGCCTGGCCCCGCTGATCGCCCGGGAGTCTGAAACCATTCAGCGGGTGGAAGAATTTTTGACTCTGGAAGGCCTGATGATTATTTTCAAGAGAAACAGGTGACACTCAAGCCTCCAAGACTGCAAAGCGGAGACCTGGTAGGCGTGATCGCCCCGGCAGGCCCTGTATCGCGCGAGGAACTCGAACCTGGCATAAGGCGTCTCGAGGGCTTCGGCTTTCGGGTGATGCCGGGCGCACACCTGTATGATTCTCTGGAATACACGGCCGGGGACGATGCATCCCGGCTTGAAGACCTGCATGCCATGTTCGCCCGGCCCGAGATCCGAGCGGTGTTCTGCGCCAGGGGTGGATATGGTTGCCTTCGTCTGCTGCCGCAAATCAATGCCACCCTCGTTCGGACCCACCCAAAGATCCTTATGGGCTTCAGCGACATCACGAGCCTTCTGTTGGGATTGCACAAAGTCACCGGACTCGTCTGCTTTCACGGCCCCGTTGTGAAGGGATTCAAGGCCAAAGAGGGATCGTCGGGCCTGGAGAGTTTTTTTCGGTGGATTCGCGACCCTGCTTATCCGCCCGAAATCGACCTCTCCGCTACCGGCCGGATAATCCGTGAGGGAAGGGTCTCCGGTCCTGTCTTCGGCGGAAACTTGAGCCTGGTGAGTCATCTGCTGGGGACACCCTTTATGCCCGACTTAAAGGGCGCCATCCTCTTTCTGGAGGAGACCCGGGAGCCTTTATACCGGATAGACCGGATGCTGACCCACCTGGCATTGGGCGGGGTTTTTGACAACATCTCCGGTCTCATGGCGGGCGATTTCGGAGAAAACAACACCAATGATGCGGTGCTCGACCTTTTGATGGAACGCCTTTATCCCCTCGGCATCCCGGTGGTAACAGGCTTGTCCGTCGGGCACTACGGCCCCAACATTCCCCTGCCTGTCGGGCTGCCGGCCGTCCTGGACACGGATCGAAAGCTCCTGGCCTATAAGGAGCCGTGTGTCTCGGCATTTTGATATTGTCAAGGGGAATCAAGAATGGTAATCAATCACGGCGCTTCCAGGACGGCATGCTTCAGCATCCGTTCCAAAGACGAAGGAGGCGGAGTCCGGAGTGAGCCGGGTTAAAGGCGAAGGAGCGGCAGGTCGTTTTTGAGGGGGTGGACGGCTTCATGGACATGATTCGAAATCTTGGCGCTGCAACCCTGGCGGTTCTTCGGCGGGCGGGTCTCATGGGTGTTTTTCTCGCTCAGGCCGTGTTTTTTTGTTTCATCCCTCCCATCAAACTTTCCCGACTTGTCAAAAGAATACACTTCATCGGCTGGCAGTCCATGCTTGTCATTTTTTTGACCGGGGCCTTCACGGGCATGGTCCTGGGTCTTCAGGGTTACTATACCCTCAGTCGCTTCGGCTCAGAGGCGTTCCTGGGCCCCATGGTGGCCCTTTCTCTTATCAAGGAGATGGGGCCCGTTATCACGGGACTAATGGTGACCGGACGCGCAGGATCCGCTGTAACCGCTGAAATTGGAATCATGCGTATCAGTGACCAGATAGACGCGATGACACTTATGGGGTTGAACCCGTTTCGCTACCTGGTGGTGCCGACCTTGCTCGCAGCCGTTATCTCGCTTCCCCTTCTGACCGCTGTCTTTGATGTGGTGGGCATACTGGGCGGTTACCTGGTGGGGGTAAAGCTTCTTGGGGTCGGCGCAGGGACCTACTTCGGAGAGATGGCCAATTATGTGGATCTGGGAGATGTGCTGGAGGGGTTGTACAAGTCTCTCAGTTTCGGGGTGATAATCGCCTGGATCTGCTGCTTCAAGGGATACTACACCGGGATTCATACAGGATTCGGCGCCGAAGGAGTCAGCCGGGCGACCACTCAGGCGGTCGTTTTTTCCTCTGTGATGATTCTGGTATGGGACTATTTTATTACATCCGTTCTCTTCTAGTTCATTTTGGTGTGGAATCGGATAGTCCCGGGAGTTTGCCGAATAAAACAAAATTGGTGATCATGCAAAAAGCCCTCTTTTATGTACAGCGGGCGGAGAACAAATAAGTAATATATAAGGCTCTTGCGATTCCATCAGGAAACTTTTTCTCAAGGGTTGCACGCATCAGTCGGAACCAGCCCGTTCAGGGGACACTGTGGGGCAAAGCGAAAACAGGGCGGAACCGGTCGCCTCGAGGGTCATGGTTGAAATTGAGGAACTTCATCGTTCCTTCGACGGCCTGGCCGTCCTCCGAGGCCTTTCTCTGGAGGTCGAACGCGGGGAACTCGTGGCTCTGATCGGTCGTAGCGGGTGTGGAAAGAGCGTGCTCCTCAAGCATATTGCAGGGCTCATGAGGCCTGACAGCGGCAGGGTTTTCATCGACGGCCAGGACATGGCCCGGCTCAAGGGTAAATCCCTTTCCAGGCTCCGCCAAAGGCTGGGATTCCTGTTCCAGGGGGGGGCTCTCTTCGATTCCATGACCGTATTTGAAAATGTGGCCTTTCCCCTTAGGGAAAAGACGAAGTTGTCCGATAGTGATATTCGGAAGCGGGTATCTGAAGAACTGTCGCTTGTGGGGCTTTCAGGGGAGGAGCCTAAGTACCCTTCACAGTTGAGCGGTGGGATGCAGAAAAGGGCCGCTCTGGCCCGGGAGCTGGTGACAGAGCCGGAAATAATGCTTTTTGACGAGCCGACAACAGGGCTGGACCCTATCATAGGCCATTCCACCCTAAAGCTCATCAACGACCTTCACGAAAGGTTTAAATTTACGGGCATTGTCGTGACCCATGAGATTCACAGGGTCTTTGAGATTGTTGACCGGGTGGCTTTCCTGCACGAGGGGCGCATTCAGGCCCAAGGGAGGCCTGAGAGGATTCTGGCGTCCCAAGACGCCCTGGTCCGCCAGTTCGTGCGGGGAGAGATCGAAGGTCCAATATCCATTCAATAATCGATGTCCGGCCCGGGCTCCGGCAACCGCATCAGACAAGGGGAGCTGCAGGAATGAGGAGATTCGACCTTGAACTATCAGTAGGGTTATTTATACTTGTCGGGATACTTTGTCTCGGATATCTCAGCGTCAATCTGGCCAGGATGGAGGTCCTTGGAAGTCGGGGTTATGAGGTTTATGCCCTGTTTACGGATGTGGGTGGGTTGAAGAAGGGAGCCCAGGTAGTGATTGCCGGCGTGGATGTCGGTCGGGTAAAGGAGATCACAATGGAAGACTACCGGGCCAAGGTTTACCTGAATATCAAAGAGGGGCTGGAGATTCCGGAGGACACCATTGCCTCCATCAGGACCAAGGGGTTGATAGGCGAGAAATTTATACATATGACGCCGGGGGGAGCGGAAGAGATCATACCTCCCGGGGGAAGGATTTGGGATACGGAACCTGCCGTGGACCTGGAGCAGCTGATTTCCAAGTTCGCTTTTGGAGAGATATAGCACCTGAACGCGCCGCTGTAGTGAAAATGGTAACTGGGGGGACCATGCTAAGGGCGTCGAGCATTTCTATCTGTGCAATCCTGTTCGGGCTTTTTTGTCTACCAGCATCTCTTTGGGCGGCGGGACCCATGGAGAGTGTTCAAACGACTACTGAGAGGGTCATGGAAATCTTGGGTGACGAATCTCTCAAGGGTGAGATCCATCGGGATAAGAGAAAAGAAATGGTCAGTAAGGCCGTTAAGGAGCGGTTTGACTGGGAGGCTATTGCGCGAAGCTCTCTGGCGACCCACTGGCGGGACCTGGACAGGGCGCAGCAGGAGGAGTTTACAGAACTCTTCGGGAAACTCATGGAGAGAACCTACCTGGAATACCTGGACGAGTACTCCGGGGAGGAGGAAATAATCTATATGGCTGAAGAGATGGAAGGCCCCCGGGCCAGGGTGACCGGGAAGTTCATTACCAGGAAGAAGCAGGAGATCCCTGTGGAGTACAGGATGAGGGAGAGGAACGGAGAGTGGTTGATAAACGACGTCCTGGTGGAAGGTGTGAGCCTGGTCAGGAATTACAGGGTACAGTTCAATGATATTGTCTCAAGGTCCTCCTACCAGGAGTTGGTAAGGCGCATCAAGGAAAAGATGGAGGAAGGCATCTGAGGTTTAATGCGGGCGGTTATTTGCCTGAATTGATAGAAAAGAAAGGGGCTTTGGGACCATGAAATGGAGCTTTGGACGGATCGGGTTTGGGTTCCTGTTTGTTTTTGTCGCCATGTCCGCAACACATGTTTGTGCGGAGTCGGCATATAACAGCGGCACATACATCGATCCTGCAGCAAATGATGCATGGGTTGTCGATAACTCACCCGCCCGGAAAGACCCGATCAGCGTGGAGTCCCGAGGCCGTGAAGCAGCCGCATTTTATTCTGATAACAATACCCAGGCGGCGGAAGTCGACAGGGATGTGTTTTTGAACGACCGGTCGGGAGTTATGACGCTTGCCTATCTGGAAAAAGCGGAAGAAAAAGACTTCGATAATGAAGATGAGTTCTGGGTCCCGCCGGCCGACACCATCAAGGACCCTTTGGAATTCATGAACAGGGCCTTTTTCCATTTCAATGACAAGCTGTACTTCTGGTTCCTTAAACCGGTGGCGCAGGGATACAGGGTCGTGGTCCCCAAAACCGCACGGATCGGGGTGAGCAATTTTTTCTACAACCTGGCAGGACCGGTCAGAATGGTAAACTGCCTTCTTCAGGGCAAGGGAGAAGAAGCCGGTTTCGAGTTTGCACGTCTTTTAGTGAATACCACCATAGGACTCGGCGGCTTGATGGATGTGGCCACCCACAGCATGGAGCTGGACCGATACAATGAAGACCTGGGACAGACATTGGGCGTTTATGGGTGCGGACCGTCTTTTTACCTTCACTGGCCCTTCCTCGGCCCCTCCAGTGGCCGGGATACACTGGGAATATTTGGGGATGCTTTTTTGAGTCCGATGCATTATCTGGCACCCCAGTACGCTATTGGAGCCAGGACTTATGAACGCGTAAATGAGACCTCTCTTACCATTGGGAACTACGAAGACTTCAAGCGATCGGCCATCGATCCTTACGTGGCTATTCGAGACGCCTACTACCAGAACCGGGAAAATATGATTCGAAAATAGGTGGAGCCCCTGTTATCGGGCTGAGGATGTGTGCTTTACCTACCTTCGCACACGCCGTGACCAAGCCGTGAGAGCGTTGCAGCGGCGCCGGAGCAGGCGGTTGTCCTGCGTTGTCCTGAAGCTGAGATGGGCGGCCGAATGCCTGTATTTTTTCCTATGGCTTGATCAGGCAGGGCGATATTGGAATGCGCAGGGCTTCAAATCCGGCGCCCGCCAACAAAGAAAGGCCAATGAACTATGTTGATGAAAGAGGAACGGTCAGGGCTTATTATTGTTTTTACGGGAACCGGCAAGGGAAAGACCACGGCCGCGCTGGGCCTGGCTCTGAGAGGCGCGGGGCATGGGTTTCAGACCTTGATGATCCAGTTCATAAAGGGGAGCTGGAAGTCCGGCGAGCTCGGTGGAGCCGATATGCTGGCCCCGTTCCTGGATATCATCCCCATGGGAAAAGGGTTCATTCGTTTTGATCGGGAGGGGCCTGCGCCTGAGGACGAGCAGGCCGTGCGGGAGGCGTGGGAGCTTGCCAAGCGTCAGATAGCCGCAGGCAGATATGACATGATCGTTCTGGATGAGATCAACTACGTGATTGACTACGGCCTCCTGCCTGTGGAAGAGGTCCTTGGGATCCTTGAGACAAAACCCGCCTCTCTGAACCTGGTGCTTACGGGCCGCAACGCCCACCCCGGCGTGCTTGAAGCAGCCGACCTGGTGACGGAGATGGTTGAGATCAAACATCCTTACGATAAAGGTGTGAAGGCCCAGAAGGGGATAGAGTTCTAGCTATTGCTGATGACCGGGCATTAAAGAGGGGAGGCGGAGAATAAGACTGTGGCATACAAGACCATCAGCTATGATGAGAAAGACAGGATAGGCCGCATCACTCTCAACCGGCCTGAAAAACGGAACGCCCTGTCCCTGGAGCTTCTTCAGGAAATGGACTCCTGCCTTAAAGATGCAGGGAAAAAGAAATCGGCAAAGGTCCTGATCGTAAGCGGTGCCGGAGAGCATTTCAGCGCAGGGCACGATCTTAACGAGATTCGGGAAGGATCCCTTGGTGACATCCGGGGGCTTTTTTCGGCATGTCTCGATCTTATGATGCGCATACAGGCTGTTCCCCAGCCGGTGGTGGCTGAGGTCCGCGGCATAGCAACTGCAGCGGGATGCCAGCTTGTGGCCGCCTGCGATCTGGCCGTGGCCGCAGAGAATGCCCGCTTTGCAACGCCGGGGGTCCGCATCGGGCTCTTCTGCACAACGCCAATGATCCCTTTGAGCCGGAACGTGGGGAGAAAACGGGCCTTGGAGATGCTGCTCACAGGACGTTTCGTCTCCGCCGCTGAGGCCCTGGATTTCGGTCTCGTAAACCGGGTGGTGCCCGACGTAAGCCTGGAGGAGGAGACCCTGGCCCTTGCCTCGGATATGGCCCAATACTGTCTGGCTACCCTGGGCATCGGCAAGCAGGCGTTTTACACCCAGATTCACATGGACGACGAAAGGGCCTACAGGTACGGCCGCGAGGTGATTTCTTCCAACGCTGTGATGCCGGAGGCCCGGGAAGGAATTTCCGCATTCCTGGAAAAGAGGCAGCCGGTGTGGGAAGAGGACGGTTGATCTGCATTTACTCACCACGAAGAACACGAAGAAAATTAATGGTAAGAAACCAGGCCTTCGTGATCTTCGTGGTTTTGCTTTGTTCATTACTGAGAGGGATTAAGGATGGAGAACAAAACAGATCGAATGGACCCTGAAACGCTTAACATGGTCCTGGATACCATCGGCAAACTGGAGAGGGATCGACTGACTGTCGAGACCAAAATGGAAATGGACCTGAGTGGCGAGTTTCCCATGGACCTGATCCGGTTCATGCTGGGGCCGGAAATGGCCCTTCACCTCATATTCATCCCTGAGGAGTACGGTGGGCTAGGGGCCGGGGCCGCAGACATAGCCGTGGTCTCAGAGCGCATGGCACGCATGGATCTGGCTGTTGCCACGGGTTTTCTAGCCATCTGCCTGGGTATGGACCCCCTTCGAGTAGGCGGGACACCCGAGCAGAAGCGGAAGTACATCACCCGAATCGCCGAGGAAGGCATGATTGTGGCCTACGGCGTTACAGAGCCCGAGGCCGGTTCCAATGTGCAGGCCCTCAAGACAAAGGCTGAACGAGTCCTCGGCCGGGGAGGCGGCATCACCGGCTACCGGCTGAACGGGCAGAAGCAGTTTATCACCAACGGAGGCGTGGCCGTACTCTATACAATTCTTGCTGATGCGCCGGACGGACCTTCCTTCTTTGTGGTGGAGGGGGGGCGCAGCGGTCTGACTCCCGGTCCGCATGAAGACAAGCACGGTATTCGCGCCTCGGATACATGTCCATTGATTCTGGAGGACCTGTATGTTCCGGTTGAGGACCTGATTGGAGGTGTTGAGGGCAGGGGGCTCAAACAGGCCAACGAGGTATTCGGTTATACCCGTCTAATGGTGGCCACCTTCGGCCTCGGTGGAGGCATGGCGGCGCTGGAAAAGGCGATAAAGTACTCCAAGGAGCGTGTGCAGTTCGGGACTGTATTGGCGGAAAAGCAGGGGTATACCCATCGACTGCTGGTCCCCAACGCAGTTCGGCTCGAGGCGGCCAGGGCCTACATCGAGGAGACCGCGAGACGCCTGGACAGTGGCGAGGAAGACCTTCAGGTGGAAGGGTCCATTTCAAAGTTTTTTGCCACGGAAGCGGGTGACGCGGCGGCCAATGATGCAATCCAGGCCTTGGGCGGGTACGGGTTCATCAGGGAATATGAGGTTGAGAAGATCAAGCGGGATATTAAGATCACCACAATATTCGAGGGTACAAGCGAGATTCAGAGGAACATAATAGCCATGTTCCGGCTCCGAGCCTCTGTTCGTTCAAAGGGCGCATATTATGGAGACATGGCAGGCGTGATTCAGAGCCTCCCGGCCGGGACCGGGGGATCGCTTCTGGCAAGGGCCTTGCGTGCCCTTAATGTCGTCACCATGGCCGCCAGAAAACACAAAATGACCCGCTCTCAGCACGTAATGTTCCTGCTTGCTGACATGATGACGTGGTGCGAGGTATCGGACGCCTTGTGCCGAAAGGCCGCCCGGGGAAACCCGGGAGAAAGGAGCGCTGATTTCCTGAAGGCTTCAGCCCGGCTCTTCGCAATCGAGGCGGCTGAGGTTGTTCTGCGAAACGGCCTGAGGATCGCGTTGGGCTGTGGCGAAGAGATCCAGGATGCGATTCTGGCCCTGGAAGACTTGAGACCTGAAGAAATCTTGTGTGATTATCTTCGGGACATGGACCTCATTGCGCGGGAACTTGTCCAATGAGGAGTCTGGCAACTTTTTCCATTCAGCCCTGCGGCAAACGAAGCCGCTTTTAATGAGCCCTTCGAAACCGCCACACCGCCGGTCGAGCAAGCGGGTGACCCGCCGCCGGACCCTTCCCCAGGGTGGGAAGCGGCCATGCGATCGACCCCGCGTCGATTCACGTCTCAAGCGTATCTTCAAGCAGATAGGTGTGCCCGAGGCAACGCCTTTTCAGCCTGATCCCTTTCAGCTCGATGCCCTCAAACGTGTCAGGTCGAATGATGTGATAGTGAGCGCACCCACCGGCGCCGGAAAAACCTGGATCGCATCCGAAGCCATTCGCAGGCTCCTCACTGAAGGGATGCGTGTCTGGTATGCCTCTCCCCTCAAGGCGCTTTCCAATACGATATACCGGCAGTTCCAGGTTGATTTCGGAGTGGATCAGTGCGGGATCCTTACGGGAGACCGCAAGGAAAACGCCCAGGCCCCGATAATTGTGGGAACAACGGAGATCCTTCGAAACCAGCTCTATGATGCTATGCACAAAGGATCGAGCATCAATACCGACCTGGTGATCCTTGACGAGGCCCACTATTTGAGCGATCCGGACCGGGGCGTAGTATGGGAGGAGATCCTGATCTACCTGCCGGCCCGGGTGAGACTTCTGCTCCTGTCGGCCACCATACCGAATGCAGATGAGCTTGCGGACTGGCTTCAGGAGAACCGCGGCGTGCAGGTCCACGTGGTTTGTGAGGAACAGCGGCCTGTACCTCTGGAGATGCTCTTTCTCTTCGAAGACGGCTTTATTTCCCAGCTGGGAGGCAGCAGGGGCCTGTCGAGCCGTGTCCGCAAGTCCATGCAGGAAAAGAGAAATCAGGGGCCGGGCAACAGGGGGCGCGGCCGCGCTCCGGCTTACGGAGAGGTCATCCGATGTCTCCGGAATCTGGACTTGCTCCCTGCCATTTTTTTCCTCAAATCCAGGGCCGACTGCGATCGCGCGATCCTTACCTGTCCGGGTTCAGGGCCTCCAAACCGGCTTCAGGAAAAGGCCCGGGTCGAAGTATCCGAGTGGGTCTCGAGTCACCCATACCTGAAAGGCAACAGGCAGTTGCGCCCTCTAATCCAGGGCCTGGTGGGCGCCCACCATGCAGGGCAGCTGCCCGCCTGGAAGCTTCTTGTCGAGAAAATGATGGGAAAAGGACTTCTGGAGGCGATTTTTTCCACATCAACCGTTGCTGCGGGGGTCAATTTCCCGGCCCGGACCGTGGTGCTTGTACAGAGCGACAGGTTCGACGGCAGGGAGTTCAGGAACCTGACCGCGCGGGACTTCCACCAGATGGTCGGTCGCGCCGGTCGACGGGGAAAAGACCGCATAGGCTTCGTGGTTACGCTGCCCGGCCCCCATCAGGACCCAGGGCTACTTCTTGCCCTGAAGGACGCCCCGCCCGAGCCCCTGGAAAGCCGGATCCACATTAACTTCTCCATGACCCTGAACCTGCTCCTGTCACACAGCCCAAAAGAGGTTCAAACTCTGCTGGATCGCTCTTTTGCGGGTTTTCAGCGCGGCCGGCTGGACTCGAGGACGCAGGGGAAGTGGGATCGTCTTATCCGCTCCATGGCAGGTGAGTTGTCCGGAGGGATGTGCGACATTCGAGACCCTTTTGAGGTCCTTGAATACATCGAAGGAAGGTCCAGGCTGCAGGCAAGAATCAGGAGGCAGAAGCGCGAGCGCAGGCAGCGGGAGGCCCGCATTGCATTTGAGGACAAGCTGGAGCCCGGCCGGCTCTTTCTTCACAAAAAGGGAGGCGTCCATGTTGTATTCAGGCGTTCAGACATGGACGATACGATAGCCTGCGAGGCTATGAACGTTGAAAAGCCGATGCGCATTCAGAAGGGACGTATTCGACTCAGGAGGGTGCGGGCGGAACGCATTGAGCTCCTTTTCGACCGACGCTTGGATCTCCCCGAAGACCCTGCCCCGAGAGCGGTTTCCCGGCTCTTGGAGGATGTTGACCTCGACGGCCTGGAGGTGCTTCAGGCGAAAACTCATCCTCGGGAGGAAAAGGGGCCGGAGGCCTCGGATGATCGGCCGGGCGGCCTCCCTTGTGAGACGTGCCCCAGGTTCAAGGATTGTCACACCCCGAAGAACCAGCACCTCAAGGAGATCCTTCGAGAGGTCCGAAACCTGAGCGGCCGTCTGGAAGGTATGAGCCAAGGCCTCTGGCTGAGCTTCAAAAGACACCTTCGGTTTCTTAAGGATACAGGGTTCGTGGACGAACGGGATCGGCTGACTGCTGACGGAGAGTGGGCCGCCATGCTGAGGCTCGACCACCCGCTGCTGATCGCCGATGCAATTCGAAAAGGGGCCTTTGCCGACACCACTCCCGAGCTTTTGGCAGGCATTATCGCCCCCTTTGTCTGGGACCGGGAGCTGGAAGTCGCCCTTCGAGTTTCTCAAACCATAGACCTGGAGGGGCCTGCAAGGGCATGGGAGCGCGTGCTGGATTCCATTGATGGGATTCGTTCCGCCAAGACAGCCAGAGGCTTTGCAGATCCCGAGATCCTTTTCTGGCCTGCGGCCGCCCTTTACTTATGGGCGAGAGGGAGCTCTTGGAAGGAACTGCTTGATATGGTGCCGGTGGACGAGGGAGACATGGCATCGCTGGTCATGCGGACGGCGGACCACCTTCGACAGGTGGAGGGGTTGAAAGCGACACATCCGGACATTGCCGCCAGCGCGGGGGCGGCGATTTCAATGATACTAAGGGAGCCGGCTGTCCAGTTTTGACATTTACTCAGGAGCGGGGTAAAACCTGGAAAGGTCATTAATTGGAGACCGGTCACCCCTGCTCATGATAATACGTGATCTGTACGACAGGTGTTTTCAGGGTAAAAAGTATGCCGGCATAGAGGAGGAGGCCGAGTGACGTATCAATACGGAATCGAGGAATTGGCGGGTTTTGCCGAAGAGACCATCAGGCTTTGTGGAAACAAGGCCCTTACATTCTACGGTCAGGGAAAAAACCGTGTCAAGTTCGACAAGGGGCTCGTGATCGATGCCGGTTTACAGCTCACAAACCTGTTCATGGAGCAGCTTCTTTCAAGTTTTCCGGATCACCGCGTCTTCAAAAACGATGACGAGGATCGAGGGTACAGCCACGACGGGGCCAGGTACCTGTGGGTGTATGATCCTCTGGATGGAGTGGCAAATTTCCAGGCGGGTATTCCGGTTTGGGGAATGTCCCTGGCACTTCTCGAGAACTACTGGCCGGTGCTGGGTCTTGTGTTCATGCCGGCCACCGGGGACATTTTTCATGCCCGGGCTGATCATAAGGCCTTCCGTGGAGACCGGGAGATCAGGGTTTC
The DNA here is from genome assembly GCA_964512335.1 of uncultured Desulfobacterales bacterium. Lineage (GTDB taxonomy): Bacteria > Desulfobacterota > DSM-4660 > Desulfatiglandales > HGW-15 > JAIPEI01. Next base: position 32,397 of record CAZEIA010000004.1, on the reverse strand, counting down.
CGATCAGGATGCCATAAGCGACGAGAGCGTACTTCTCATCTATTCCCGGTTTCACCGGCACTATGAAACGGATTTTCCGGGCAAGGTCAGATGTCTTGGTTGCACGGCCGGCCACGCCTGTTTTGTGGCAGCCGGCCTTGCCGAAGGCGCCCTCATCAACAACCTTTCCTTTGCAGACCTCGGAGCGGTTCGCGTTATTGTCGAAGCCGCAGGGGGGAAGATTTTTCGCGTGGACGGTTCTGAATTTTTTCTCAACGAGTATCTGGACGCACCTATGATCCGGGAAGACCTCCTGGTCTCTTCGCCGGAGTTGGGGCCGCAGATCCGGCAACATATCAGAGTTTTGGATTAAAAGGCCCTTACCCTTACCCCTTCACCTTTTTTTTCGCAGCACCTTTCGGCGTACCACCCGCCTGCGCGGTTTTCCCGCAGCAGGCGAGGGCCGATCCGAATTCTTGCCCGCAAAAACAGCTTTCCCCTGATCTCCTGAGGAATCCCCCCGATAACGACAGGTAGCCCTCGGGCATTTGAGGATTGTGGGCCCTTCGCCGGATGAGGATTCGACCAGAAAGGGATTGCCGCAAAGGGGGCAAACCACATGGTGAGGTCTGCCCCAACTGATGAACATACACTTCTCATCAGCACACTTGTAGTAGATCCGGCCCTTTGCCGTTTCCCGGGCCTCGATTGGGGCTTTACGGCAAACCGGGCACTGCATTGCGAGTTCTTCCTCAAACGCCGCAACCCGTTCATCGATGGAATCTTCAGGGCCGGTAGGCGTGGCCTCGCCCCCTTCGGGGCCAGAAGGAAGAGTCTCAGGATCCGGTTCAATGTTTTGAGGCTGCTTTTCTTGTTCGTGGACCGCGGTTTCCCCTTCTCGTTCAAGAGACAACTCAGGGGGGCTTTCATAGTCCTCGAGCTCTGTTTTGCCTTTCGGGGGTAAGGTTATATCGTCTGTCTTTTCTTCGCTAGGGAGATCCGAAGCAGAAGTCTCAATGCCGGGAACAGCTTCCATGCCGCCGGTTTCTTCGTGTATCTCAGGGAGGTCGGATGCCGGTGATTCTTCCTCCGCAGCGTGTTCCGTGAGGCCCAGGGTCTCCATCCGCCTGCTGAAGTCGTTGTTGAACACTCCTGTTTCAGAAGTGAGGCCTTCTTCTTCGAGAGTCGGCGCTGCATCGGTAAGGGACTTCTCTGGAGGAGAGGGTGTCTCAGGAGCGGGGAACCGCATTTCGTCGGGAATCCTCAGGCGTGTCGGCCTCTGAGGTCGGGAAGGGATGTTGGGGGCGGGTTTTGCGGTCTTCCTGGTCGACAAGATAGTACCGGGACGTGCGCCTTTCGATGCTCGGCGGAAACTTGCGGCCCCGTGACGCCGGAGCATCTGGTCAAGCTGCATAGTTGCATCTTTAGCCCCTTTTCTACCGCTCTCCACCTCATCCAGCGTCTGGACGAAATAGGCCACCAGGTTCATGCCCGGCATTCCGGGAAACGCATGGTCGAGAAGGCGGGCCATTGAAATCGCCGGCTTCCCTGGTTTGACCCCCCCCTGAGGATCGATTTCCAGATAACCTTTTCCGACCATGGAATCCAGGGTCCCCTGAAGCCGCTGGTCATCGGCAAGGCCCATTTCCGCCAACTCTTGCTGGAATTCCAATTGACTGTAATACCTTTCTCTTCCTCGAAGATCCTCGGGATTTGCGGCCCGCTCCGCCATAAGAACGATACAGGCCACAGTCACGAGATCCATGGGAAGGCCAAGAATTCCTTCACGGGTGCCGGTTATGCGCTCAAGGTGATTTAACAGGGTCCGGTCCAGGACATCGAGCATTGAATGGCCGACGGAGCCCTGGCCGGATTTCGGATTTTCCATAGTGATTGGCCTTTCTTTGCAGGCTCATCCGGAAATTGAAAACAAGGCCTTTCCGGAAGGGCCGGGCACAAAATGTTCATTAATTAAATGCTCGAGGACTCACCAGTTCCCCCAAAGTCTTCCTTTGGAAGTCCCAAAGGCCCTTTGTACCCGTATTCCTCCGAATCACCTTCATCATCCTCAAAAGAGCTATTTTCGATTGTCTGTTCAGGCTCCTCCAAGTACTCTCCTTTCTCGTTTTCGGGCTCTGGGGGTGCAGCAGCTCGGATGGTAATGCAGTTTCCTTCTCGATCCAGGAGCATGGAGAGAGGTACCTTGACCTCGAACTCGAGCAGGTAGGCGATCTTATTCTCGTGAACCACGAGATCCCCCTTCTTGTATGAGACGTCCTCTCCCAGAGGCAGGTGATGCTGTTCCATAAAGAGTTTTTCAACGGCCTCCCAGTTGAGATCGGCCGTAATCCCGTCGATGAGTTCCTGCTCACCGCTTCTTATGACCTCGTTGTCGGTGATCTTCATCCAGTATATTTCCCCTTTCCGGATCCGAAACCTTTGGCCCGTCCTTTGCAGACCATCAGGGTTGAGGGTGAGTCTAAATTCAACTCTACTCGGCACGAATAATGCAAAACGCGTACCATGCAATGCTATTCAGGGCTGATAAAGGGCGGGCCTTTAAGAGCGGTTTCGGCGATTTGGTTCTTGGGTAACATCGATGTGCTTGAAATCATATAAGTTGTCAGTACGTTGAAGGAATTGAACATTGTCGGAAGTCATGAACAACCCAACCGGGTGGTCGAATACGGTAAGCCTCGAGGGAATAGATCGGGCCGTCGAAGCGCTGGGCTACCGGAATCTGCAATCCCCAAAGTACAGGCTTGTTGACGCAATTCGGAGTAACTGGGTTAAGTCCGCGGGCACGGGGGCAAAGGGCCCCTTTGGTACTGATGAACTGATTCGAATAATATGGGGTATCCCTGAAGACGTCAGTGTACCGATTTCCAGGCGCAGGAATTTGAGCAGCCTCAGATCGGCGATCAACTCCGACCTGATGGACCTTTACCGGAATGGAGAAAATTCCGAGGGCGTGATTATCGGCCCGGACTACATGTTCACAATCTGTGACGAGGCAAAGGACCAGGCCCTTGCAGCCCTTAGGGAACTGGCCCGTGAGGGCGGCCCTGACCTTCAGAGGATCGAAGAGATACTGACAGGAGTCAAACAAGTCCTTGGTGACAGGGAAAAAATCGGAAACGGAGATTCTGAGTCAGGGTCATCGTCATTGGAGGCGATTCGAGATGCAATCCGTGGCCTGGCCGATGAGCTTGGTGTCTTGCGAATTGGAAAGAGGGCCCTTTACGAGGAAGACCTTAAGGAGGCCTTCGAAGACGTGGAGGTCGTCGAGGACGAGGAGGAAGAAGGCGTCATAGTCGAAGATGAGGCCTTGAACGAAGAGGACAATGAAGAGGCCCCGGAGCTTGAAGATGCGGAGGAGGATGACCTTTGTGGAGAAGACCTTGAGGAGGCCTTCGAAGACGTGGAGGTCGTCGAGGACGAGGAGGAAGAAGGCGTCAT
>CAZEIA010000004.1:0-28859 GCA_964512335.1 uncultured Desulfobacterales bacterium | reverse complement strand
GGAGGTCGTCGAGGACGAGGAGGAAGAAGGCGTCATAGTCGAAGATGAGGCCTTGGACGAAGAGGACGATGAAGAGGCCCCGGAGCTTGAAGATGCAGAGGAGGATGACCTTTGTGGAGGAGACCTTGAGGAGGCCTTCGAAGACGTGGAGGTCGTTGAGGACGAGGAGGAAGAAGGCGTCATAGTCGAAGATGAGGCCTTGAACGAAGAGGACAATGAAGAGGCCCCGGAGCTTGAAGATGCGGAGGAGGATGACCTTTGTGGAGAAGACCTTGAGGAGGCCTTCGAAGACGTGGAGGTCGCGGGGGATGATGAGAAAGAGGTGTCAGGCTCAGGTTTGGTACCTGATGAAGAGGCTGGATCGGAGGATTGGGACGGCAGTGACCCCTTTGACCCGGAAAGGGCACGGCTCCTGGCTGAGAAGTTCAATGATTCCCTTGCCGCCATGGACAAGTGCTACAACCAGTGCATCTTTGTGCCCCAAGGCGTCTATCGTGTGCATGTGTCTTCCTCCAACGGGGGTGGTCCCTGTGAGGCGCAAGTGAGCCTTTCCGAATTCTTTATTAGCAAGTTTCCGGTAACTAACGCACTTTTCGAGGTCTTTGTGGAAAAAACCGGGTATAGGACAAGTGCCGAGCGGACCGGATACGGCATGGTGTATCACGGACGATATCGCCGATGTGTTGATGAAGAGAGCGGAAAGGAGACTCTGACCGTGAGGTCGGGGATTGTGTGTACCCGCGTGAAAGGGGCCTGCTGGTACAGGCCGTCTGGGCCCGATAGCAACTTGCGGAACAAACGCAATCACCCGGTGGTTCAGGTGAGTCTGGAAGACGCCATGGCCTTTGCAGCGTGGACCGGCAAGCGTTTGCCCACAGAGGAGGAGTGGGAAGGGGCCATGCGAACCGCCGATGGGAACCTCCTGCCGTGGGGAGACTTTTGGGAGCGTGACGCCTGCAATGTTGAGGAGAGCTGGCTAGGGGATACTTCGCCGGTGGATCGGTTTCTGCAGTATGCCAACCCCCTTGGGCTGGTGGATGGAGTCGGCAATGTGCTTGAGTGGACCATAACGGTGGATGGCGAAGATGGTCACTCCCTGAGGGTGGCAAAGGGGTCTAGCTGGATAGCGGGCAGCAGCATAACACTGGCGAGTCGCATTGCGTTGCCCAGAGAAATGTGCTCCAACATTCTGGGTTTCCGTTGTGTAGCATACTGAACACGTTCAATGCAGAAAATTTTTTGTCTCATGTGCGTTTATATGATCACTTAGCCTGTATGTCCTCTTTGGCTTGAATGTGTTCTATGGCCGCATCGATTCGACGGATTACATCCGCTTTTCCCAGAACCACCATGACCTCGAACAGGCCCGGGCTTGCCGTCTTACCGGTAAGGGCCACCCTAAGTGGCTGAGCTATCTTTCGCAGTTTGATGCCCGTTTCCTCCAGGTAGTTCGAAAAGATCTCCTCGATCCCCTTTTCACTGAAGTCGTCACAAGTGGAAAGACGATTCCTCAGTGCCTCCATGTGCTCCAGCACATCAGGCTTGAGGAATTTTCTGTCCCCTTTTTCCTCATAGGACATTATTTCCTGAAAGTAGAAAGACGCGCCTTCCGCCATCTCTCGAAGAGTTCGGCTCCTTGGTTTCAAGGTGTCTACCGCACGAAAGACCCTGTTCGGGTCCAGGTTGTTCAGGCCGATTTCCTCCAGGAACGGCATCAGGGGCTCTGCAAGCTCATGAGAATCGGATTCACGGATGTACCGCGCGTTCAGATCGAGGAGTTTTTCCGCGTTGAATATACCGGCTGATCTGCCTACCCGTTCAAGGCTGAATTTTTCGATGAGCTCGTCTTTTGTAAATTTTTCTTGGTCCCCGTAAGACCAGCCCAATCTGGCAAGGGCGTTTAAAAGGGCTTGGGGAAGGTATCCCATGTCCCGGTATGCAAGGACCGATGTGGCGCCGTGGCGTTTGCTGAGTCTGGTTCGGTCGGGGCCAAGTATCATGGGGACGTGGGCATACTCGGGAAGGGGTTCGCCCAGCGCCCGGTATATCAGAATCTGGCGGGGCGTGTTGTTGACGTGGTCGTCGCCCCTGATCACGGTGTTCACTCCCAGTGTGATATCATCCACCACCACTGCCAGGTGGTATGTGGGGCTTTGGTCGGAGCGCCTCAGTACCAGATCGTCCAACTCGCTGTTATCCACGGATATATGCCCCTTGACGGTGTCTTGAAAGTCCGTCCTCCCTGTAGAGGGCGATTTCAGCCGGACCACAGACCCGGGGGCCGCGCCGAGATCGCGGTCCCGACACGTACCATCGTACTTGGGCTTGAGACCCAGGGAACGCGCCTTATCCCGCTTTCTCTCCAGTTCCTCTTGTGAGCAGTGGCAGTGGTATGCGGCGCCGCTGTCCAGGAGCCGCTGAATGAACGATTCATAGATATCATATCGACGGCTCTGAAAAAACGGGCCTTCATCCCAGTCCAGGCCGAGCCATTGCATGGATTCGAGGATTGCGCGGGTGGCCTCCTCTGTTGAGCGCTGTACATCGGTGTCTTCGATCCTCAGGATAAACCTTCCATGGTTCTGCCTGGCGTAGAGCCAGTTGAACAGAGCTGTTCTGGCACCTCCGATATGGAGATATCCGGTAGGGCTAGGTGGAAAACGTGTTACTACGGCTTCAGCGGACATGAGCGTTGCTCCTTTTCAACATGGACCGTTTTGAGGATGATAAGTAACACGGCCGCATTCAGGCCGCAAGGGGTGATCTGAACAGGTCGAATGCATCCCTGTAACCGCTTATAGTTTCGTCCGTTCCGTGGAAAAGACAGCCTCTCGGGCTCATGAGGTGTGCCACTTTTTTGAAAAGAGATCGCTTGAACTCATTTGAAATATAGATGATGACGTCTCTTGGAAAGACCAGGGCAGAAGGACAATCAGCCCTGATCCGCATGGGTTTCAGGGGATGGGTTTCAGGGCTTGCAGGTGGGATCAAATGGGTTAAGATAAGGAGATGTGGCAAGAGGGCATTTCATAAGTGACAGGGTCGAGATATATGATGCGGACATATCCAAAAACGCCGACAAAGTGCGAATCCGTACGCGGAATGAAACAAGGTCGGGCAGTCAGGGTTGAGGCTTACAGCGGGTACCGGGTGAATGAACGGCCCATGGCGGTCATCACTGAAGGAAGGAGGCTGGTTGTTCGGCGTATCATGGCGCGTTGTCGAACACCGGACGGAGATGAATTCGCGGTAGAACTCGAGGACGGACGGGTTTGCAGAATGACATGGGATGCCTGTAAGGACCGATGGCTCCTGATCTGACGGCCGGGCCGACATGCATGCAGATAGGATGCGTATTCCTATGAAGCGGTTTTCCGTTATGGATGCAGTCTATTCGCTGGTGTACACCCAGTTATAGCTGAGCGGACGGGCGTTCAATGCATCAGGCCGGGGGTGGAGGAATTCATCCGCGAGCTTGAGCCAGTTATAGGCGGGCCTGAGCTTTCGCAGTTTGCCGTCTTCCGGGGGCCTGGAATACGTGGTGTAGTCGTAGACGGCCTCGGAGATTCCTATGTGATAGTTGTCGGCAGGATAGAGATACGTGGCCGTGAAGACCTCAGGGTCCATCTCCTCTTTTTTTGCGAGGGCCTGAGTCTCCTTTTTTGACAGACGGATCAGGAAAAATTTGGAAACGCCTCGTTCAGAGTACTTCGTCATTGAGCGGCTTTCCGAACTGCTGACATATACGGTACTGAGGAAGTCCGTTTTCTTGAGAAGCTGTGCCGCTATAAGGGCGGCAGTCCTTCGTCCTCCCGCGCTGTGGTGACTTCCGTAGTACTCGAAGAGCTTTTTCTGAAGGATATGGCCGGTTTGATCCCCCTTCTCGTAAAGGTTGCTTTGAATGTAGCGAAGCCACCGCCCCAGGTCTTCGGCTGCATCCGCAATGGGCCAGTCTATCTTTACGTGAAAGTGGGTGAGCGCGTAACGGTTCTTTTTTCGAACCGTGGGGTCCTGATGGATCAGAAGGGCATAGTCCACGTTCAGGAGATTTTCAGTGAAGTCGAGAAAGGCGGGCTTGTCGAAATATCTCAAGCTCAGATGAAACTTCTTAGGGAGTCTGAAAGAAGCCACCTGTTCCAGGTTTTTTTTTACGACACGGTTCTCGGGGAAAAACCGTATGTAGTTCTTCAGTTCGGAGGGCAGGGTTCCTTCACAGAAAAGTACTATGAATGTATTGAAAAGCTCAGATTCCTGTTCCATTCGCTTTGACTTGGGTTTGAGTTCGCTCTTGTCGGGAAATCGATACTCCACGCCGCTTTGGACATGTTTATAAAAAGAGTCGATTACGGAGATTTTCATAAGTTTTACTTCAAGGGCATCCCGAAGGACTTCGTACATGGATCGGCGTAATTTTTCAGAATATGTAAGTCTTTCTCTGTATCTCCACATAGGAACGGTACTCCGTGGTTTAGGCTCCGTGCGCAAAGAGAAAGAGATACGGCAGCCACATGAAAGCGAAGTGAAGAGTAAACGCGTCAGAAACTGAGGCAGTTCACGACGCACAGATGATCCTCGATCACTATGTAGCAGAAGGCATTACATGTCAAGAAAAAACAGGGGGTTGTCTGGTTTATAGCTGGAAAAGGGCTTTAGTTCCTCCGCTTTAAGCCCCACCTCAACCGGGCTGAAGGCTTGTCGTTCTTTGCAGCCGTCCGGACCGCTTTAAATGTCCTTGACAAAGAGGGCGCTTCATATATAGTTGCACACTTACTCTGTTTTAGGAAGGGCTTGAATTCGTTGCAATTTGGTTCGAAGACCCATGACGCTGATCGACTTGAGAACCATACCGGAAACGGGTCGGAGCTACCGGTTTCGCGTCGAACCGGGGGCATGGCGGCAGGTTGAGGATGACGAAGGTGTTGTCGAACCGGCAGGCCCCCTTGATGTGCAGGCCGAGTTTCAGTGGGCCGGCACCAGGATTGTACTTTATGGAAGGGTTCGTGGAGCCCTGTTGTTGCGTTGCGACCGTTGCCTGAAGGCCTTTCAGTCTGATGTGGATACGGCATTTCGTGTTTATCTGGCCTTTCCGGGAGACAGCATCACGGAAGCCGATATCGAACTCGATGAAGAAGATATGGAGGTCGATTTTGTTGCAAGCGGGGAAATCGAGGTTCTGGACCTGGTGCGCGATCAACTCCTGCTGAATCAGCCCATGAAGAACCTCTGCTCGGAAAACTGCAAGGGCCTGTGCGGGCAGTGCGGGAAAGACTTGAACCAGGGACCGTGTGAATGCCCTTCAGATAAACAAAACCCGGCTTTTCAAAAACTCAAGGAATTGAAACCAAGAGGAGAACAGGAATAACCATGGCTGTGCCCAAGAGAAGAAAATCTAAAGCAAAGAGGGACATGAGGCGGTCCCATGACCACGCCAGGCTTCCCGGCGTAACAGAGTGTACCCAGTGCCACGAACCGGTGCTGCCGCATCGAGTTTGCCCACACTGCGGGGTATACAGGGGAAGGACGATCGTTCAGGTCGAAGAGTCGTGAGATGAACATTGCCGTGGACGCCATGGGCGGTGACTGCGCTCCGGACGTGGTGGTTCAGGGTGCAGTGCAGGCCTCTCTTGAAACCGGAGAGGCTGTTACCCTGGTGGGGGATGATCGGGCCATCAGGGAGGCCCTGAAGGGGCGGGCAAATGAAGGCACCATCAAAGTCTGCCCCTGTCATGAGCACGTGCATATGGATGAGTCACCACTTAAGGCGATCCGCAGTAAGCCCGGATCTTCTATCATGGTCGCCTTTGACCTGGTCAGGCAGGGGAAGGCCGACGCGGTGGTCAGCGCAGGCAACTCCGGGGCGACATTTATGGCCGGAGTCCTGCGCCTGGGGAAGGTCGAGGGCGTGGAACGTCCGGCCCTGGCCGGCATATTTCCCGCGAAACGGGGAAAGGTTATCCTTATCGACGTCGGAGCTAATGTGGACTGCCGGCCCTTGCATCTGCTTCAGTTCGGGTTTATGGCCCAGGCCTTTGCTACTGCCTGTCTTGGTGTGCAAAACCCGTCAGTGGGGCTTCTCAGCATCGGCGAAGAAGAGGAAAAGGGTAATGATCAGGTGCGAGCCGCCCATCGTCTGTTCAGGGCGAGTCCGCTCAGTTTCAAGGGAAATGTCGAAGGACGCGACATCTTTTCAGGGGATGTGCAGATCATTGTCTGCGATGGATTTGTAGGAAACGTGGCGCTCAAGGTGGCCGAAGGATTTTCCGAGGCCATGAGTGAAATGCTCTTGAAGGAGATGATGAGCACGCTCCGTGGCAGGCTGGGTTTTATTTTTGGAAAGCCTGGATATCGCAGGTTTTTTGAAATGCTGGATTACGAGACCTACGGTGGCGCCCCCATCCTGGGAATCAACGGAATAGTGATAGTCTGCCACGGCAGTTCCTCGCCCCTGGCCGTAAAGAACGCAGTAAAGCAGGCTGCGGAGTATGTGAAGAACGGGTTCGAGAAGAAGCTTTCGGTTCAGATGGCGGAGTTTGATCGAAGCGCAGCCCGGGCATCTTGAAAGAGGCGGGGTCGTCCCCCGGACCGGGCGCAATCAGAAAGGGACTTAATTGATGGAAGATGCTGCCCGCGTTGTTGTGATCACCGGCGGATCCAAGGGGATCGGAAGGTCCGTGGCTTTGAAGTTTGCAGGCGAGAAGGCGAAGATCGTTCTTGTCCATTATGACCAGGATGACGAGGCCGTGCTGGAGACATCGCGCTTGCTGAGCGGCTTGGGAGCGGAGGTGGAGGGACGGCGGGTAGATGTCTCATCCAGAGAAGAAGCGGACGGACTCTTCAATGAAGTTATGGACAGGCATGGCCGCGTGGATGTACTGGTAAACAACGCTGGCATTACGCGCGATACACTGCTCATGCGGATGTCCGAGCAGGACTGGGACACTGTTATAGCGGTAAACCTCAAGAGCGTGTTCAACTGCACCAGGGCCGTAATTCAGGCCATGATAAAGCAGAGAGGGGGCCGTATAGTCAACATATCTTCGGTGGTTGGACTTATCGGGAATGCCGGCCAGTCAAATTATGCGGCCTCCAAGGCGGGCATTCTCGGTTTTACCAAGTCAGTTGCCAGGGAGGCTGCTCCACGCGGGATAACGGTCAATGCGGTTGCTCCGGGCTTCATCGCGACGGAGATGACCGAAGTACTTCCGCAGAAGGTAAAAGACGCTTTCATGGAAAAGATACCCCTGGGCAGGATCGGCGAACCGCTGGACGTCGCCGAAGCGGTCTATTGGCTTTGTTCGGATGCCGCCGCTTATGTGACGGGCCAGACGATTCACGTGAACGGCGGGATGTTCATGTGATGGGACCGGAGCGTTTCATGACGTGCGGACCGTCAAGCGGTCATCTTAGAAAACCAGGCTTAGAGTTTACGCTGGTAACAACGCAGAAGGAGGAAAGGATTCATGGCGGATATCGAGGCGAAGGTCAAGAGCATCATATGCGAGCAGTTGAACGTTGCGGAAGAGGACGTCGTTCCCGAGGCCTCATTCGTGGACGATCTGGGCGCTGATTCGCTCGATCAGGTGGAGCTGATCATGGCCATGGAAGAGGAATTCGATTTATCCATACCGGATGAGGACGCCGAAAAGATCGCGACGGTCCAGGACGCCATCGATTACATTAAGAAGGCCAAGGGATAGCCGTAGGCCGAGTTCTGTTCAGGACGCCATCAACCTCCGCCGGAATCAGCTTTGGCGGGGTCTGACGGAAGGAGCTGTTATACATGAGAAGGCGAGTCGTCGTGACGGGCCTGGGAATGGTGACCCCTCTCGGAATCGGGGTGGAGAAAAACTGGGATGCGATATGCGCCGGAAAGAGCGGAATTCGACGCATCGAAAAGTTTGATGCGTCTCCTTTTCCATGCCAGATTGCGGGAGAGGTCAAGGATTTCAGGTCTGAGGACTTCATGGACAAGCAGCAGGTCAGGCGTTTTGATATCTTCGTGCACTACGCTGTGGCTTCGGCGCGCATGGCGATGGAAGATTCAGGTCTTCGAATCGACAGCAGCAACGAATACAGAGTCGGGTGTCTGACAGGCTCTGGGCTGGGCGGGCTGGCAATGCTCGAGCACTATCACCAGGCACTCCTGGAGAAGGGGCCGAGGCGGATCAGCCCGTTTTTCATTCCGGGCATGATTGCCAACATGGCCCCCGGCCAGATTGCCATAGAGTATGGGGCCAAGGGACCGAACCTTTCCGTTGAAACCGCCTGTGCCGCAAGCACCCATGCGGTTGGGGAGTCGTTCCGGATTATTCGCGAAGGGATTGCAGACGCCATGATCACGGGTGGTTCAGAGGCCGTGATAACCCCCCTTGCCTTGGGAGGGTTTTGTTCCATGAAGGCCCTGTCGACCCGAAACGATGATCCTGAACACGCGAGCCGCCCGTTTGATTTGCACAGGGACGGCTTTTTAATGGGCGAGGGCGCGGGAATTCTGATTCTGGAGGAATATCGGTCCGCCCTGGAACGGGGGGCCAGGATTTACGCCGAAGTGGCGGGATACGGCATGTCCAGTGACGCCTACCATGTGAGCGCCCCTGACCCCGAAGGCGCAGGGGCCGTAAGCTGTATGAGGACGGCCATTGAAGACGCAGGTCTTAAGCCCGAGGACATCGATTACATCAATGCCCACGGGACGTCAACCAAACTGAACGACGATTCGGAAACCAGGGCTATTAAGAAGGTTTTCGGCGAGTATGCCTACCGCCTCCCCGTCAGTTCCACCAAGTCCATGACCGGGCACCTTCTGGGCGGAGCCGGGGGCGTTGAGGCTATCTACACCGTCCTGACAATAAATAACGGGCTCATGCCTCCGACCGTCAACTATGACACCCCTGATCCGGAGTGCGACCTGGATTACGTGCCGAACGCGGCAAGAAAGGGAGTGATCAAAAGGGCCATGTCGAACTCTTTCGGCTTCGGCGGAACCAACGGCAGCTTAGTCTTTCAAGCCTTCGAACCGTAAGATGGCTTTCGGCGGCTCTATGAAGCGCCCCACCGGAGACATTTACCGAGCCGCTGATGCAGCCTGTCAGGGAAACCTATACGCGAACGGACCGCCGACTGCTGGAAGGCTTGGACCGTGCCCGCCTGTTTCCATTTTTTCAGTGAAACAAGGGACCTGTGATCAACCCGCCCTTGCGGCCGCCGGGGAGTCCCTTTGGCGAGAGGAGGGCATCCTCTATGCTGTCGTGCCTTGCCTGCCGCCGAGAATTCGCTTTTTCCCCTATTTCGCTCACGTCCTGTGCAAGCCCGGGGTTGGGGGAGAACTTGCGCTGGGTGGGCGTTGCAGCAGGAGATTTTCTCTCGGGGTTCCATGAGCCCTACGGCAACGTATTTCTGAATACGCCCTTCGAGGGAGGGCGCCACCAGCGGCGTGTGGAACAAATCGAGGTCTGATTCGCCCGGCAGAAAGGAATCGGGGCAATGTTTGAGCAAAGCGTTGATAGAGAAGTTCAAGAAGCAATAGAGGCGGAGCTTATACGGGAGAGGCGAAGCCTGGTGATGATTGCTTCGGAGAATTACGCTTCACCGGCCGTCATGGAGGCCCAGGCAAGCGTGCTTACCAACAAGTACGCCGAAGGTTATCCCGCTGCGCGTTATTACGGTGGTTGCGAGTACGTGGACCAGGTGGAAATGCTGGCCTTGGACCGCGCCAGGCGTCTGTTCAGCTCATCGTATGCCAATGTCCAGCCTCATTCAGGGTCGCAGGCGAATATGGCGGTCTACCTTTCCTTCCTGGATCCAGGGGACACGGTGCTCGGCATGGACCTCGCCCACGGAGGACACCTCACTCACGGGAGTCCGGTAAACTTTTCCGGCCGTCTTTTCCGTGTGGTATCCTACGGCGTGGATCCTCAAACACACCTTATAGACTATGACGAGGTACGGTCTCTTGCACTCAAACACAGGCCGCGAATGATAATAGCCGGGGCCAGCGCCTACCCCCGGATCATTGATTTTGAGCGTTTCAGCCAAATCGCCGGTGAGGTCGGCTCACTGCTTCTCGTGGATATGGCCCATATTGCAGGCCTCGTGGCCGCCGGTCTTCATCCTTCACCGGTGGGCCTGGCCGATGTGGTGACTTCCACAACTCACAAGACACTACGCGGCCCAAGGGGCGGTCTTATCCTGAGCGGAGAAGAACACGGCGAGCGGCTCAACAAGGCTGTCTTTCCGGGTATACAGGGAGGACCTTTGATGCACGTGATCGCCGCCAAGGCGATCTGCTTCCTCGAGGCCCTGGCCCCCGAGTTCCGGGAGTATCAGCGACAGGTCGTCCTCAATGCCCGGGCCCTGGCTGAAGCTCTTGAGGAACAAGGATTCACACTTGTGAGCGGAGGCACGGACAACCACCTGGTCCTTGTAGACCTGGGACCTGGAGGAATGACCGGAATGGATGCAGAGAGGTCCCTGGAAAAAGTCGGGATCGTGACCAACAAGAATGCAGTGCCGTTCGACAAAAGGGGACCGCGGCTGACCAGTGGACTCAGACTGGGAACGCCGGCGCTTACCACACGCGGCATGAAGGAAGATGAGATGAGGAACATCGCCGGACTCATCGGGAACACCCTGACCGGCCCGGAGGATGAAGAGGTCCAGGCTGAGACACGGGTGGCCGTTCAAGACCTTTGCGATAGATACCCGATCTATGAGACTCGGACCGGATGAAAGAGGTGCGCCTTTACATTGGCTGCCTGAGCGGCGGTCTTCATCGATGAGGGCTTGAAGGTTCACCACGAAGAACAGGAAAGTCACGAAGTAATTAATGGTTAATCTTTAGTTTTATTTCAAGTTTTCAGAATCATAGGAGTTTTGTTGCAAATGGGAGCCGAGCCTTGACTAGACCGAGCTGGCCGGAGTATTTCATGTCAATTGCGAAAATGGTGGCCATGCGATCCACATGCCTTAGGAGATCCGTGGGGGCCGTTTTGGTCAAGGATAAGCGAATTCTGTCGACCGGGTATAACGGTGCCCCTTCCGGGCTCAGGCACTGTGAGGAGGTCGGTTGCTTGAGGCAGGATTCGTCCATTCCTTCAGGGACGCGTCACGAGCTGTGCCGTGGACTCCACGCAGAACAGAACGCCATTATTCAGGCGGCCTATCACGGCTTTTCCATCCGTAGCGCCGACCTGTATTGTACCAATAAACCCTGTGTGATATGTTCAAAGATGCTCATCAACGCAGGCATTCGTAAGATATATTACGCCGAAGGATACGATGACCCGTTGTCCGAGCAGCTCTTTGAGGAAGCAGGAGTCCTGCTTGAGAGGTTGAACCCGTGAGATGCCCATACTGTACACAGATTGATAACAAGGTTATCGATTCCCGGTTAAGCAAGGACGGGAGAACCATTCGCCGCCGGCGTGAGTGCCTCGGGTGCTCGAGAAGGTTCACGACCTATGAAAAGCTCGAGGAGGTCCTTCCGATGGTCATTAAGAAGGATGGAAGGCGTGAACCCTTTAACCGCGAGAAGATTATTTCCGGCATTCGAAAGGCCTGTCAGAAGAGGCCTGTCAGCGTTCCCCAAATGGAGGAGTTTGTAGATCAACTCGAGGTATACTTTCAGGAGCTAGGCAGGAAAGAGATCGACAGCAAAGAGATAGGGGAACGCGTCATAACGAACCTGAAGGATTGGGACGAAGTGGCATATGTTCGGTTTGCCTCGGTGTACAGGCAGTTCAGGGACATCAACGAGTTTATGTCGGAACTGGAAGGGATCCTGAAGACGCGTAAGGGCGAGACGGCTGATTAGATGACCGGACTCGAAGATGAACGGTTCATGCGGGAGGCCCTCAGGTATGCCCGTAAGGGAATCGGGCGCACCTCCCCTAACCCGGCCGTGGGCGCCGTGATCGCCAGGCATGGCCGAATCGTGGCGACTGGTTATCACCGTAAGGCCGGCGGCCCCCATGCTGAAGTGGAGGCGATTCGAGAGCTGAAAGGACCGGCGCGGCCCGAGGATGTACTCTACGTGACGCTGGAGCCGTGCAACCACCATGGCCGGACTCCGCCTTGTACTCGGGCCGTTCTCGAAGCAGGTATACGCCGGGTCGTGATAGGTATGACGGATCCCAACCCGAACGTGGCGGGTGGCGGTTGCGCCTATCTTGAAGGCCGGGGCGTCGAGGTTCATACAGGTGTCCTTGAGAAGGACTGCCGGGCGTTGAACGAAGCTTTCATAAAGCATGTCATCACGGGCCGTCCGTTCGTGATCGCCAAGACGGCCTCAACGCTGGACGGGTGGACGGCCACCGGTACGGGCCATTCCCGCTGGGTTACCAATGAACAATCAAGGCGATTCGTTCATCGGCTCAGGGATCGTTGCGACGCCGTGCTGGTGGGAGTTGGCACGGTGCTTGCCGACGACCCATCCTTGACAACGAGGCTGTCCGGAAGAAAAGGCAGGGACCCTATCAGGGTAATTGCCGACACCCGCCTCCGGACGCCGGAAGAGGCCAGGGTTCTCCACTCCGACTCAGCAGCGGAAACCCTCATTGCTGTCGCTGAAGGGCTGGAGACTTCCAGGTTGGAGGTACTTTCAGGGCGTAAGGGGGTCGCCGTGGTGAGATGCCCCGCCGGAGAAGGCGGCCTGGATCTGGATGCTCTGCTCGACATCCTGGGAGCCAAAGGCATAATATCTCTTCTTGTGGAGGGGGGCGCCGCCGTCATGGGGTCTATGATGCGTCGCAGGCTGGTGGACAAGGTCTATATGTTCAAGGCCCCTAAGCTCTTGTGCGGAAACGACGGCGTTCCGATTGCGGCCGGTCCCGGTGCAGGCCGAATGGATCAATGCCTTTTGCTTGAAAACATCCGGGTCCGGAGGTTTGGCGGTGACGTGCTGATCCGCGGATACCCCGTCAGGGCAACAGGAAGTAAACTTAACAGCTGAACAGCTCAAAAGTTTCAGGCTGCAAACGGCTCGCGATTCCATTAGCCGTGGAAGGGTTTTATTCCCGGCGTTCAGGGGGTGAAGAAGAGACATGTTTACCGGTCTCGTCGAGGGGATTGGGCGGATTCGGCGGGCGGACCTCAGGGGTGGAGACATGGTCCTGTCGGTTGAGCCGCTTTTCCGCATTGACCGCATCATGACAGGCGACAGCCTTTGCGTAAGCGGTGTGTGCCTGACAGTGACCGGGCAGCGATCGGGTGTTTTGAGCATGGATGTGTCGGCTGAGACCCTTTCCCGCAGCACCCTGGGCGGGCTGGTTCCCGGGGACAAGGTAAACCTGGAGAGAGCGCTTCGCCTGTCGGACCGCCTTGGAGGGCATCTGGTTTCGGGTCATGTGGACGGCATTGGGAGAATCGCCAGGAAGGAAAGCCGTCAGGGCTCGTGGCTGCTGGAGGTCGAATTCGATCCCGCCCTTTCCAGGTACACGATAGACAAGGGGTCCATTGCTGTGGACGGTGTCAGCCTGACCATCAACCGTTGCCGGAGCGGGAGCGTCGAATTAAATATTATACCACAGACGGGCGGAGAAACGACCCTGCTGGGAGAAGGCCGGGGAGCGCGGGTGAATATCGAGACCGATCTGATCGGAAAGTATATAGAAAAGCTCATGTCCGGGCAGGACCACGGCCGGGAAAAAAAGGCGGGTTCCGGCATATCGGTTGGGACGCTTTATGAGCACGGGTTCGTGCGGTGAATCTTAATTCCGACAAGGCCGGAATCAAAGGGCCCCGGTGGTCCGAGTCCGGCATTGATTATTTCTAATACGTCAACGGAGCAACGCCATCATGCCGGTTTCAAGTATCGAGGATGTACTCGAAGATCTGCGGGAAGGTAAGATGATCATTCTCGTGGACGATGAAGACAGGGAGAATGAGGGGGACCTTACAATGGCTGCTGAGAAGGTAACCCCGGAGGCCATCAACTTCATGGCCAGATATGGGCGTGGGCTGATCTGCCTGTCCCTTGACCACAAAATCGTCGAGCGGTTGCAGCTTCCCCTTATGGTTCAGGACAACCGATCCCCTTACAAGACCGCATTCACTGTGTCCATTGAGGCGCGGCAAGGTGTTACTACGGGGATTTCCGCTGCGGATCGGGCCCGGACCATTCAGGCGGCCGTGGCCGATGAAGCGCGACCCGATGACCTGGTTCAGCCCGGGCACGTGTTCCCCCTCAGGTCAAGAAGGGGCGGTGTCCTCTTCAGGACCGGCCAGACCGAGGGTTCGGTGGACCTGGCCAGACTCGCCGGACTCAAGCCTGCAGGCGTTATTTGTGAGATCATGAAAGACGACGGGACCATGGCGCGTATGCCCGATCTGGAATTGTTCGCAGAAGAGCACGGCCTGAAGATTGCGACGGTGGCCGACATCATCGAGTATCGCATGAGGAAAGAATCGTTCGTGCACCAGGCCGCCGAGACCGTACTGCCAACTCCTTTCGGTGAGTTCCGTGCAATAGCTTTTGTCAATGACATAGATGATTACGAGCATATGGCGCTTATCAAGGGAGAGATCGATCCGGACAAGGAGGCGCTGGTCCGCGTTCACTCCCAGTGTTTGACCGGCGATGTGTTCGGTTCCTATCGTTGCGACTGCGGAACCCAACTGGAAAATGCCATGGAGCGGGTCCAGAAGGAGGGGAGGGGCGTCATTTTGTACCTGCAACAGGAAGGCCGAGGAATCGGTCTGGCCAACAAGCTCAAGGCCTATGCGTTGCAGGATCAGGGGCGGGACACGGTGGAGGCTAACGAGGAGCTGGGGTTTAAGGCGGATCTTCGGGATTACGGGGTTGGGGCCCAAATATTGGTTTCCCTCGGCGTGCGGAAGATGCGGCTCATGACGAATAATCCCAAAAAGCTCAAAGGCCTCGAAGGATACGGCCTCGAGGTGACAGGGCGCGAACCCCTGGAGTGCGAGCCTCGTCCGGAAAACATGAAGTATCTGATGACTAAATGCCAGAAACTGGGGCACCTGATGAAAATCAGCGGGTTGCCGGAGGCCTGATCTCCGCTTTTGCGGGCCTGGGCCCGGCGGCCGTTATGAAAGGGGGTTGGGCATGCCGAAGGTGCTTGAAGGGAAGATATCCGGAGAGGGGTTGCGGTTTGCGGTGGTGGTCAGTCGATTCAACGACTTTATCTCATCCAAGCTGGTCGAGGGGGCTCTGGACGCTCTGGTGCGTCACGGGACGGAAGACGGCAATATAGTACTGGTCAAGGTGCCGGGAGCGTTTGAAATTCCTTTTGCCGCGAAGAAGCTGGTCAGCAGCGGCCGATACGATGCGGTAATATGCCTTGGCGCAGTCATACGCGGGGCCACACCCCATTTCGACTATGTTGCCGCCGAGATGTCCAAGGGAATCGCGCAGGTCGGCCTGGAGGGAAGCGTGCCGGTGGCCTTCGGGGTCTTGACTACGGACGACCTGGAACAGGCCATTGAGCGGGCCGGTTCCAAGGCCGGCAACAAGGGCTGGGATGCCGCGATGGCGGCCATGGAAATGGTCCGGCTGAACAGGGCCATCGAGCAGGGTGAATAGGGCTGCTGAAGGCCGGTCATGGGACGAAGACGTCGTGCCAGGGAACTGGCTATGCAGGTTCTCTTCCACCTGGAGTACTCTCCAGGCGATCCCGAAGAGGCTTTCGAACAGGTGTGCGGGAACTTTGACATCCCGCCGCGATCACGTGGATTTGCCAGGCGCCTTGTGCTTGGCGTGTTTGAAAATCTCGAGGCCTTGGATCATATGATCCGGGAGGCTTCCCAAAACTGGCGTCTCGAACGTATGTCCAGGGTGGACCGGAATATCTTGCGGATAGGGGCTTTTGAGGTTGTTTTTTTAAAGGACATTCCGGCCAAGGTTTCTATTGATGAAGCGGTTGAGCTGGGCAAGATCTACGGGTCGACGGATTCGGGTTCGTTCATCAATGGTGTGCTGGATAATATTTTTAATAATATTAAATCACGGGAATTGTGAGACTGCCTTTAAGGCCCGATTTGTGACGCCGGGCCGGGGAAGGGAGAGGGCCGATCCGGCTTCCCTTGAGGAACCGGCGGATTCGCAAGGCGTATGAGACTGGATTTTCGGTTTTCGGGACGGCCTCCGGACAGCCTGTGGTGTGAGGCGGTTGTGGTGTTTGTGTTTCAGAGGAAGTTCCTTACCCTCGGCCTGCTTTCAGGGCTTGACGCCAAAATGGGAGGACTTCTCGGTCGGCTCGAGAATGCGGGCTTCTGGACTGGGACGTTTCAGGAAGACCTGCTTCTGGCCTCGCAGGGCAGGATAAGGGCGGAGAAGGTACTTCTGTGCGGTCTGGGACCTTCCACGGGATGTGAGTTTCCATGTATCGCCGCGGAGGTCGAACGGGCGGGCGAAGTGCTGGCGAAAATGCATGTCAGCGATCTGGCCGTTCACATCCCTATGCTGGAAGGGGAGGAGGCCGATTATCCGAACCATCTCGTACAGTCGGCGGAACGTTTGTCCGCCCCTTTTTTACAGACCCACCGCGAATCCTCGGATTTCCTGCTCAAGGTTGTGTTTTCCATGGAGCGGTTCCATTCCACCCCCCTTTCCCAGGCGGCAGACAGGCTCCGAGATCGCTTCAGGCGGGAGTTCGATGTCTCTGTGTTGGTTGAAGGGGACAAGCACCCGGATTGATCAACGCGCCAAGAAGACGCTTTGCGGGAAAACCTGTTTTTTCGTTTCACGAAAACTAGAAATCGGCAGATAGAGGATTAAGAGCGAATATGAAGTACGAACCGCAAGAACTTGAAACGAAGTGGCAGAAGCACTGGCAGGAAAACGGCCTGTTCAAGGTGAAGGAAGATCCGGAGAAGGAGAAGTATTATCTCCTTGAGATGTTCCCATACCCCAGCGGCAAGATTCACATGGGTCATGTCAGGAACTATACAATCGGTGATGTGGTGGCCCGATACAAGCGGATGCGCGGAAAGAACGTTTTACATCCTATGGGCTGGGATGCCTTCGGCCTGCCCGCTGAAAACGCGGCTATCGAGAACGACACGCATCCCGCGTCGTGGACCTACAGGAACATAGAGACCATGCGTTCGCAGTTGAAGCGTATGGGGTTCAGCTATGACTGGGATAGGGAGCTGGCCACCTGCGACCCCGAATACTATCGTTGGGAGCAACTGGTTTTCCTCAAGATGTACGAGAAGGGGTTGGCCTACAAAAAGAAGACTCATGTGAACTGGTGTGACAAGTGCCAGACCGTCCTGGCCAAGGAGCAGGTTGAAAACGGCTGCTGCTGGCGACATCCCGACCAGGAGATCGTCTTGAAGGAAATGGATTCCTGGTACTTCAAGATAACAGAATACGCCGAGGAGATACTTGATTACTGTGAGCGGCTTCCCGGATGGCCCGAGCGGGTCCTCACGATGCAGAGGAATTGGATCGGCAAGAGCTACGGGGCCATTATCCGCTTCCCTATAGCCGGGTCGGAAGAGGAAGTGGAGGTTTACACAACCCGCCAGGACACGATCTTCGGGGCCACGTTCATGTGCTTCGCACCGGAGCATCCGATGCTCAAGGACCTTGTGCGCGGCACGGAACAGGAGAATGAGGTTTTAGGCTTCATCGAGCGGACCCTCAAGGTGGACAGCTTTATCAGGACAGCGGATTTCACGGTCAAGGAAGGGGTCTTTACAGGACGTTACTGCATCAACCCGGCCACCGGGGAAAAGATCCCCATTTATGTAGGGAACTTCGTCCTGTTCGATTACGGGACAGGAGCCATCATGGCCGTTCCGGCTCACGATCAGCGCGACTTTGATTTTGCCCGCAAGTACGGACTTAATGTCCGGGTTGTCATTCAGCCCGAAGGAGAAGACCTTGAGGGAGAGACTATGTCCGAGGCCTATGAAGGTGAAGGCCTGCTGGTTAATTCGGGCGGGTTCAACGGACGAAGGAATCTCGATGCCCTGGAGCATATTGCAGACTGGCTTGAGTCGGAGGGTATGGGATACCGGACCGTGAACTACCGGCTGAGAGACTGGAATATTTCCAGGCAGAGGTACTGGGGCGCTCCCATTCCGATTGTCTACTGTGAGAAGTGCGGAACAGTCCCGGTTCATGAAAAGGAGTTGCCTGTCGTCCTCCCTTTGGAAGTGGAGATGCGCAAAAACGGCGGATCTCCTCTCCCCTTTGAAGCATCGTTTTTCGAGACGATATGCCCCCGTTGCGGCGGCGGTGCCCGCCGGGAGACCGACACTATGGATACATTTGTGGAGTCGTCCTGGTACTTCGACCGATACGCCTGCCCCGATTATTCGGACGGGCCGCTGGATCCAGACCGGGTGTTTTACTGGATGCCGGTGGATCAGTACATAGGAGGGATAGAACACGCTATCCTGCACCTGTTGTATTCCCGGTTTTTTACTCGAGTGTTGAGGGATTTTGGGTATCTCAAAGTCAGCGAGCCCTTCACCAACTTGCTCACACAGGGTATGGTGTGCAAGGAGACCCAGTCGTGCCCCACACATGGTTACTTGTATCCTGAAGATGTGGAAGAGGGTCGATGCAGGCGCTGTGGCAAGGCGGTCGAGCTGGGCGGAACGGTGAAGATGTCCAAGTCCAAGAAGAATGTGATTGATCCTCAAGACATGGTGGACCTGTATGGCGCGGACACTGTAAGGATGTTTTGCCTGTTTGCTTCGCCGCCCGAGCGGGACTTGGAGTGGAACGAAAAGGGAGTGGAGGGGTCGTTCCGTTTTCTCAACCGAACCTGGAGGCTCATCACGGACAATCTTGAGACCCTGAGGGCCGCCCCCGTGTTCAAGGGGGAGAAGGAGCCGGCGGAGCCCTATCGAAGCCTTCATCGGAAGACCCATCAGACTATTCAAAAGGTCACTTCCGACATTGAGGACCGGTTCCATTTCAACACCGCCGTCAGTGCGGTCATGGAACTGGTTAATGAAGTCAGCCGCACCTTGGCGGACGATAAAGAGCAGGGAAAAGAGGGTTGGACAATAATTCGAGAGGCCCTGGAGGCTACCGTCATGCTGCTTTCACCGGTGGTGCCGCACATCACGGAAGAACTCTGGAATCTATTGGGTCACCGCGAAAACCTGCTTTCCACCTCCTGGCCCGGTTACCGCAATGAGGCCCTCGAGGTTGATACGCGGACCGTCGTCCTGCAGGTGAACGGAAAGCTGCGGAGCAGGATCGAGGTAGCGGCCGATTGCAGTCGTGAAGACCTGGAAAAGGCGGCCCTGTCTGATGATCGCGTCAAAAAGTTCATTGGCGATAAACCGGTGAAAAAGGTTATAGTGGTTCCCAAAAAGCTTGTTAACATAGTGGTTTAGTGTTGAATCAAGCCCCTTTCATTACCGTCGGCAGCCTGACGGAGAAAGACCATGAACATGTTTAATGCCAGTCTGATCCGGATTCTTATTATCACCGCCCTTGGACTGGCGGTCCTGGTTCAGATCGCCGCATGCGGATACGGTTTCCGGGCGGACGGGCGCCCCGTGGGCCTGGAGATTGAAAGCCTGGCAATCCCCCTCATGACCAGCACATCATCGATGATGTCCTTTGAATCCGACTTTACGAAAGTCATACGGCAGGAGTTCATCAGCCATGCAATCGTGCCTATCCTGCCGAAAGAAAATGCACATATGGTTTTAATAGGGCACGTTCGGAATATCCGAACAGATCCGCTGACTTATGATCTGAATGCTCAGACGGTCAAGGGACACGAGGTGACCTATTCCTCCACCAGCAGCCGGAGACTCATGGTCGAACTTGACGCCAAGCTCATGGACAGGGCGACCGGTAAAATCGTGTGGCAGGACGGGAACCTGACGGAAGAAGCCCGGTTTGAAGTGAGTTCAGATCCACTTCTTACCCGCCACAATCAGCGGCAGGCACTACAGAAGATCGCCGCCCGTTTGGCCAAGCGGGTTTATCTCAAGACAATGGAAAGGTTCTGATGGCCAGGGACCTTCAGCCGGAAGATGTTCTAGGTCGTCTCGAAAAGGGTCGGCTCGATCCGTTCTATCTTTTTTACGGAACCGGAGAGTTTCGCATGGAACGGGTTCTTGACCGGATACGCGACACTTATATTCCGGAAGAAGCCAGGGATTTCAACCAGGAGGTCCTTTACGGAGACAAGAAACTCAACCCCGAGGAGATAGTAGGGCGGGCGCGTTCAATGCCCTTCATGGCCTCTAACCGTCTAATCGTCGTGCGGCGGACCGAGTCCCTGAACTCAGCCCAGCTCACGAGGCTCATCCCTTACATGGAGCAGCCCGCCGATACTACATGCCTGATCTTTGTCTCATCCAAGGCCAATTTCAGCATCAAGTTCTACAAGACTATCCGCGAAGCCGGCCTTGCCGTAGCCTTTGATGAATTGAAGGGAAAGCAGGTCGGGGCGTGGATTCGGCGCACGGCAAAGGAGCTGGGCGTTGAGCTTGATCCCGAGGCGTGCGATATCCTCCAGGAGATTGCAGGAAACCGCCTTCGGGACCTTTACGGAGAGCTGGAAAAACTTCGTCTCAGGCATGTCTCAGGCGGAAGGATCGGAGCAAAGGACGTTCGCGAATTGGCGGTTCACAGTCGAAGTTTCACTATCTTTGAACTCGTGGAAAAGATTTCCGTCAAAGATACGGCCGGTGCCCTCACAGTACTGGCCCGCTTTCTGGAGGAGGAGGGAAGGCGCGAGGCCCCTCTGGGCATAATCGGCATGCTAAATCGCCAGGTCAGGCTGCTTCGTCAGACCAAGCCCTTGGCGGCCGGTAGGGTCAGGGCTGAACAAATAGCACGGGAACTCTCTGTGCCTGTGTTTGTCGCTCGCCGCCTCATTACCCAGTCCGGGTGTTGGAAGGAGGATGAACTGGAACGTGCACTTTCCGCACTTTACGAGGCCGACGGGCTCCTAAAATCGGGTTCGAGGACGAATCCGCTCATGGAAGAACTCGTCATATCGCTTTGCGGGTAGTGTGCCCCCGCCCTTTGAAGGGAACGGGAGCAAGCAATACACATTCAGGAAGAGAGCTGGTGTACTTGGCGTGAAAGGCGGGAGATCTTGCGGGAGGCAGTCTTGCGCTTGATCACACCCCTGGCCGCTGTCTTCTGAAGGACGGAAGCGGCTATTTTCAGGTTCTCCCGGGCCTCTTCAGGCGAACTCCCGGCGACGGCCGAACGGACATCCTTGACCGCCTTCTTGACCTGGCTCTTGTACCCCCGGTTTCGAAGCCTTCGAGCTTCGCTCTGTCTGGCCCTCTTGATCGCTGATTTGTGATTTGCCAACTTTTTAATTCCTCCTGGGATGCGTGGATTGCAATTGGGTCTCAATTCAACTACAAACATGCAGTATAGAGTAAAAATGAATCTGATGTCAAGGCCAAATCGCCCTTTTCATGTGTCCTCCCGGGGTAATCCGTGACCTCCCCCGATATAAACAACCAGGAAAAACGTCAGGTGGGTCGTGCGGCCGGAACGGTAGGGTTCTTCACCTTCTTAAGCCGCATACTTGGGCTGGTCCGGGATGTGGTAGTGGCTGGGTTTTTTGGCTCGGGCATGGCCGCTGATGCCTTTTTCGTCGCGTTTCGAATTCCTAACCTGCTTCGGCGTCTCTTTGCAGAGGGGTCTCTGAGCATCGCCTTCATCCCGGTGTTCACAGAATACCTTCAGAGAAAATCACGTGAGGACGCCCTGGAACTAGCCCGGGTCGTCTTGACTGTACTGTCCCTTATCCTGGCGGTGGTTACGCTGCTGGGTATTCTGGGCGCGCCATGGATCGTCCGCGTTCAGGCCTTCGGTTTCGGCGGTGCCGGAGAAAAATACGAGCTTACCGTGTTGCTCACCCGGATCACCTTTCCATATATCTTTCTCATCAGCCTGGTGGCCCTGTTCATGGGCATCCTGAACGTACTTCGCCACTTCGCCGCTCCTGCAGCGGCACCTATCTTCTTGAACGTTGGCATTATCGGCTCTGTTTACTGGCTTTCACCCCGGCTCTCCGAACCCGTGATCGGACTGGCCGTGGGCGTGATAGTGGGAGGTGTACTGCAGGTGCTTCTTCAGATCCCCTGGCTGCTCCAAAATGGCGCTTCTCTCCGGCCGCGTTGGATGCCCGGACATCCGGCCGTCTCCAGAATAGGCCGGCTCATGCTGCCCGCGGTTTTCGGGTCCGCCGTTTACCAGTTGAACCAGTTCATAGGGACCCTCCTTGCATCTTTCCTTCCGCAGGGCAGCGTTTCCTGGCTTTACTACGCAGACCGTCTGGTGCAGTTGCCCCTGGGGGTGTTTGCCATAGCCATAAGCACGGCCGCACTTCCATCCCTTTCGCGCCAGGCCGCCCAACAGGGGCTCGAGGCGTTTGGCGACACCCTTGGTTATGCTTTGAGACTGGTTTTTTTTATCAGTATCCCCTCCATGATCGGGCTGATGGTCATTGGACACCTAACCGTTCGAGTCCTTTTCGAACGTGGCGCCTTTCAGGTGCTTTCCACCGACATGACCGCCCAAGCCCTGTTCTTTTACTGTGCCGGTCTGTGGGCGTTTTCCGGTATTCGCGTAATTGTTGCCGGGTTTTACGCTCTCCAGGACACAAAGACCCCTGTGCGGGCTGCGTTTCTGGCCCTGCTGATCAACACGGGGTGCAGCCTTGTCCTCATGGGGCCCTTGAAACACGGAGGGCTGGCGCTTGCCTTGTCCATTGCCTCTGCAATTCATTTCCTGTTTCTGGGTTTTCTGCTCTACCGTCGAATCGGAGTTCTCGAAGTGTGCCCGGTGCTCCGTTCCGCCGGAATCAGCCTTTTATCTGCCCTAGTAATGGGGGCCGTGCTGTTCGCCGTCTACCGGGTCTGGTGGAATCCGGGTGCAGATACTGGGCAGGCCGAACTAACGGCGGGTCTTGGCCTCCTGCTCGGCCTGGGGGTCGTGGTGTACATAATCATATGCAGGTTATTAGGTTCGAGGGAATTGGACTCAATTGTCAGGATTGTGTCGGGCATGCTTTCGCGGAGGTCGTAAGTAGTTATTACACCTCGTAATCTTCGAGGCATAAAAGGCATCTTTTTCACCACGAAGGACACGAAGGACACGAAGGAGGCAATGATAAGAATTCCGGGCGTGATTTGTCAGTGCCTTACTCCTGGAAAGCTGTCAGAAAAAACAAGACGTTTTGACGCCAGGCAGTCAATACGATGATGATTTTGATTCTGTACCGAGGTTGGTGGCGTAGGAGGCCGGAAGCGGAGGGAGCGGAGAAATCCCCGGCCTCCGGAGCCGACTCCGATGTTTTAGGACGAGGGGCCAAAAGTGGTACTTGATGACAAGAGAGCGATTCTGGGCTGGAGCCTTTATGACGTGGGCAATTCGGCCTTCGCAACCACCGTTATGGCAGGCTTTTACCCCATTTTTTTCAAGCAGTACTGGAGCATAGGGGTGGATACCACCATGTCCACTGCAAGGCTGGGGCTGGCCAACTCGCTGGCGGGCGTGCTGGTGGCCCTGTGCGCACCTGTCCTCGGCGCCATTGCTGACCAAGGGACCACCAGGAAGAAGTTTCTGTTTTTTTTCTCTTATATGGGCGCCCTGATGACTGCGGCCCTTTATACGGTTTCCATGGGAAACTGGGCTGCTGCCATAGCCCTTTATGTGCTGGGTAATGTGGGGTTCTCCGGCGGGAACATTTTTTACGACGCCCTGATCACTGTTGTGGCCTCAAAGAAGCGGCTTGATATGGTGTCCTCTCTGGGGTTCGCACTCGGTTATCTGGGAGGAGGAATCCTTTTTGCCTTCAACGTTTGGATGACCCTCAGTCCTGAGACCTTCGGTTTTTTGGACGCCTCCCAGGCCGTCAGGTTTTCATTTCTCACAGTGGGTGTTTGGTGGGCCTTGTTCACCTTGCCCCTTCTCATTCTGGTGAAGGAACCGGTGCTTGAAAGAAGGAGTTTCGGTTTCGCCTCAATTCGGGCCGGTCTGGAACAGCTTCGGGGGACTTTCCGGGAGTTGCAGCGGCTTCGAACTGTGTTTTTATTCCTGACGGCATACTGGTTTTATATTGACGGAGTGGACACTGTCATCCGCATGGCTGTTGATTACGGGCTCTCAATAGGCTTTGAGTCCCGGTCCCTCATCCTGGCCCTGCTCATAACCCAGCTTGTGGGGTTTCCAGCGGCCATCGGGTTCGGTTTTTTGGGAAGCAGCATTGGAACGAAGAGGGCTATATATTTGGCTCTAGTTGTCTATCTCTTTGTGTGCGCCTGGGGGGCCTTCATGCAGAAAGAATCGGAGTTTTTTGTGCTGGCTGTGGTTGTCGGCCTGGTCCAGGGTGGAATACAGGCCCTCAGCCGGTCATATTTCGCACGAATGATTCCAGTGGCCAAGTCGGCGGAGTTTTTCGGGTTTTACAACATGCTCGGGAAATTCGCAGCGGTTATAGGCCCGGCGCTGATGGGGGGATTCGGACTTCTGGTCCGTCAGGCGGGTTACAGCGCGGAGATCGCATCCAGGGCCGGCATTACTTCGGTTGCACTCCTGTTTGTAATAGGCGGGGTACTCCTTTATTTCGTGAACGAAGAACAGGGCCGAAAGGAACTCCTGGCCACGGCCGAGTAGCCCTGCCCCAGGGTCGCAATTCAGCTCTGCACCACGAAGGACACGGGAGCAAATCCGGACCCGCTGAAGGGGATTATTTCTTGAAAAACAACAGAGTGTTTGCTATTTTCCCGAAACTCGAAGGGATTCCAATATAAAGAGGTTTTGCCTGGGCTCTGCAACGGTAAAGGCTACCAGGATTATAGCTCCTGCCATCGCTTCACTCGAGGTGGGCACACACACGGCCCGGCTTTTGCTCGCAAGGGCCGCCTCCGGCACCGCCCTGTTCCAACCCCTGGCAAGGGAACGCAGGACCATACGGCTTGCTGACGGATTCGGATCTCAGGGGACAGGCGTAATTCATAAAGATGCCGCCCGCCGCGCGGCTGAGGCCGTGGGCTTTTTCGTCCGGATTGTTCGTGAAGCACGGGGTGAAATTGTCCGCGCCGTGTCAACCGGAGTTACTCGAACGGCGGAAAACAGGCATGCGTTTATTCAAGGCGTTTTCGCTGAAACAGGTGTGCGGGTTAACCCGATATCCGGGGAGGAAGAGGCGGGACTGACCGCAAAAGGCGTGCTGCACGCACTCGGTGATGTAAAAGGACCTTATGTCATTTTTGACTTCGGTGGCGGGACCACCGAATTTGTAATGCGTAGGAGCTTCGACGCACAAGACTGGGAAATGACATCCCTGCCCTTGGGCGCCCTTTTACTGAAGGAGGCCTTTTTTCACGAAGACCCTCTGTCGGGCAAGGAGCTTATCGCGGCTTCACACCGCGTGGACCGGATCCTGGCTGAAGGAATTCCCGATCCGACGGGCTTTCGTGCACCGCCCCTTATCATCGGCTCCGGGGGTACCTTGACTACCCTTGCAGCAATGATCCATGGCATCGAGGTTCGGGAGATCGGGGCGGAACGCATGAACGGTCTCCTGTTGGAGCGCGGAGCCCTCGAGGGTTTGCTTGACCGTATCTTTCGCATGCCCCTTGAGAGCAGGCGGCGTCTTAGAGGACTGGACCCCGGCAGGGCCGATGTGATTCCCGCAGGGGGCCTGGCGGTATTGCGTATTCTTCATTATTTCGAGGCCTCTCAGTTGATGGTTTGCCTTTCGGACATCCTGGAGGGCCTCCTCATTGAGTATCTTCAGGGAGATGGACATGAGTAACAGCATCGGAATTCGAACCGGCTACACGTTTGACGACCTGGTACTCGTTCCGGATCATTCGAGCGTGATTCCCAGCGAAACGGATGTCCGGACGCGGCTGACCGCCAACGTGATACTGAACACCCCTATTGTCAGCGCAGCTATGGACACTGTGACAGAAGCCGAGACTGCCATCACGATGGCCAGGCAGGGCGGCATAGGGTTTATCCACAAGAACATGAGTGTGGAGCGGCAGGCCCTCGAGGTTGAGAAGGTGAAGAAGTCCGAGAGCGGCATGATCGTGGACCCCATTACCATAGAACCGGGGCGAAAGATCTCCGACGTCCTCGATATCATGAGCAAGTACCGCATCTCCGGGGTTCCAGTAGTCAAAGACGGCAACCTGGTGGGCATAATCACCAACCGTGACCTCAGGTTTGAGACAAACCTGGACCAGCGTGTGGACTCGGTCATGACCAAAGATGACCTGGCGACGGCCCGCATGGGAATTACCCTGGAGGAATCCAAGGCGATTCTGCACGAGCGTCGAATCGAGAAGCTCCTTGTAGTGGATGAAACAGGTAAGCTGAAAGGCCTTATTACTATTAAAGACATTGAAAAGATTAAAAAATATCCATATTCCTGCAAGGATCCGCTGGGGCGCTTGCGTGTGGGCGCCGCCGTGGGTGTTGGCAAGGATGCGCTTGATCGATCTGAGCGGCTGATGGCCGCCAATGTGGACGTGGTGGTGATTGACACCGCTCACGCGCATTCCGAAGGCGTTCTGGACACTGTAAGGGATTTGAAAAAGCGCTATCCCGAGCTCGAGCTCATAGCGGGCAACGTGGCCACGGCCGAGGGGACCAAGGCCCTTATCGAGGCCGGAGTGGACGCCGTGAAGGTGGGCGTGGGCCCCGGTTCGATTTGCACTACGCGGGTTGTGGCGGGTATCGGGGTGCCCCAGGTAACCGCCATCATGGATTGCGGTTCCGAGGCTCGAAAGCAGGGGATTCCCATCATCGCCGACGGCGGCATCAAGTTCTCGGGTGACATCACCAAGGCTATTGCGGCGGGTGCGGACTCCGTTATGATCGGAAGCCTGTTTGCAGGAACCGAGGAGAGCCCCGGCGAGACTATTCTTTATCAAGGCCGCACCTACAAGGTTTACCGTGGCATGGGATCCATTGAGGCCATGAAGGAAGGAAGCAGGGACAGGTACTTTCAGGGGGACGTTGAGGCCGAAAAAAAGCTCGTTCCCGAGGGCATTGTCGGGCGCGTTCCGTACCGTGGCCTGCTTGCCGATACGGTCTATCAGCTCACAGGCGGTCTTCGTGCGGGCATGGGGTACCTGGGGTGCCGGACCCTGGACGAGCTTCGCAACAAACCGCGTTTCATTCAGGTGACCCCGGCCGGACTGAAGGAGGGCCATGTGCACGACGTAATTATCCTTAAGGAGGCCCCGAACTACAGTGTGGAATAAGCCCGTCCTCATCCTTGACTTCGGCTCACAGTACACCCAGCTCATCGCACGGCGGGTGCGTGAGGCCCGGGTCTACTGCGAGATACATCCCTTTAACATCTCCCCGGACAAGATCAGGAAGTTCGTACCGCACGGCATAATCCTCTCCGGGGGGCCTTCCAGCATTTACGACAAAGGCGCCCCCATGCTTGACCCATTGGTCCTCGAGATGGGCGTGCCTGTGCTCGGAATCTGCTATGGCATGCAGTATATGACCTATGCCCTGGGAGGCCGGGTGGCTGGGGCTGCGGATCGGGAATACGGCAGTGCAGAGGTGATAGTGGAGGACGACGCCGACCTGTTTCACGGCTCTCCCACAGGGAGTATTGAGATGGTGTGGATGAGTCACGGTGACCGGATTGAGAAAATGCCGGATGGGTTTGCCGCCATAGCTCGAAGCGTGAACAGCCCGGTGGCCGCCATTGCGGACAGGAAGCGCTGTTTTTTCGGGGTCCAGTTTCATCCGGAGGTGGCCCATACGCCCAACGGCACTCGAATGCTCAAGAATTTTCTTTTCAGGGTCTGCGGCTGTGAACCGTCCTGGACCATGGCCTCTTTTGTCCGGGCCACCGTGAAAGACCTTCGTGAGCGGATCGGAGATGAGCGCGTGATCTGCGGCCTGTCCGGCGGCGTGGACTCCACCGTAACGGCCGCCCTGCTTCACGAGGCAATAGGCGGGAACCTGTCATGTATCTTGGTTGACAACGGCCTTCTGCGCCAAGGGGAGGCCAGGGAGGTGTCGGAGTTCTTTCAGGAGCACTATCACGCTGATTTCCACCTGGTGGACGCCTCGGAACGTTTTCTCTCCGGGCTGCGGGGGGTGACCGATCCTGAGGAAAAACGCAAGATCATCGGCCGCGAGTTCATAGGCGTGTTCGAGGCCAAGGCCCGGGAACTCGGGGAGGTCAAGTATCTGGCCCAGGGTACTCTGTACCCCGACGTAATAGAGAGCGTCTCCTTCAAAGGGCCTTCGGTCACAATCAAGAGCCACCACAATGTGGGCGGCCTGCCCGAGGTCATGAACCTGGAACTCGTCGAGCCTCTCAGGGAGCTTTTCAAGGACGAGGTTCGCCTTTTGGGCGCAGAACTCGGGATCCCGCATGAGATGGTTATCAGACAGCCTTTTCCCGGTCCAGGACTGGCGGTCCGGGTCCTGGGCGAAGTGACCCCGGAGCGGCTGGAGATCCTTCGCCACGCAGATACGATAGTTCAGGAGGAGGTAATTGCATCGGGCTACTACGAGAAGGTATGGCAGTCATTCGCCGTACTCCTACCCGTGCAGACCGTGGGCGTTATGGGCGATGAGCGGACCTATGAGCACGTGATCGCGCTCAGATCCGTTGACAGCCTGGACGCCATGACGGCCGACTGGACACGTATTCCCTATGAGGTCCTTGCCCGCATTTCCAACCGGATCATCAACCGTGTCAGGGGCGTCAACAGGGTGGTTTACGACATCTCGTCCAAGCCCCCCAGCACTATTGAGTGGGAGTAGGGGCCAGTTTTTCGAGGATCAGCCCCTTCCCGTCCAGCATGAAGAGTTGGAACCCGTTTTGGGCCGCATTTTCCGCAAGGATCCGGTAGCGGATGGCCTGGGCCTCGTATTTGAGGTCCTTTTCGTGCGAGAGCAC
>CAZEIA010000003.1:0-52910 GCA_964512335.1 uncultured Desulfobacterales bacterium | reverse complement strand
GTAGTCAATGTAATCAGGGTGTGTGATGTCTCCCTCGACATGCCAGATCTTACCGGTTGCTGCGAAGTAGCCATTGACTCCATCATAAGCTATTTTTCCTGTTTCAGATCCAGAGGTGTCTTGCCAATACCCCCACTCCAGGTATTCGTGGCCGCTTTCATCTTTGTAGGAATCCATCTTGATATACTGAAAGGTATGAGGAGAAGGCAATGAAATGTCTCCTCCTGTGCCCCAGTCGAACTGATTCACGATGGCCTCGGTCAAAGGAGCATTCTGTTCCTGAAAAATAACCTGATAGTTTGGGCCGGAATCGTTGCCGTTGAACGCCTCAAAGCCCGAGAGCGCCTCCGGTCCGCCGGTTCGAAAATAAAGGCCACCTATTTCCGCTTGGTCAGATTCATACAAGGGGCTCTTTCGGGGAGGTCCGGAAGAAAACCAGGCTTGACCATATGTATCGTCTGTTATGATAAAGCTATATGCGAAGGCCCGACCAGAGGTCTTTCCCTGCGAAATGACATCCTCCCTACCTTCTGTCACTTCCTCTTGTACTTCAAGACTCGTGGTGTCGATGATTCCCTCAAGCACATGAGCCGAGGCTTCAGGAGACGCTCCTTCTGAAGCCCCCAACGGATACAACACATCTCCTTCCTTGCCCTCGGTATCCTCCATTTCGGTTTCTTCTTTCCCCACGGAGGCCCCCTCTTCGCCGTCTACTTCCTGCACCTCGGATTCCGCGGCGATCTGGTTGAGCGTTCGATTCTGAGGATCGAACGTTTTCTGCCCGGAGTCAGTGTTGAAGACCTCATTCGGGTTCACTCGGGCGAGTCGTTGGCCGGTGTTGGGATCAATCACGTCCAGTTTACCATCACCACAGGCCACTATGGTTCCAGTCCTGGGACTGCTCTCTGACCCGGTTTCGGCGAGGTGTGCGACCATCCCGCTTCCGCTTTCCGCAATTCGCACTCTGGACCACTGAGCCCGGTCTGCTCGGAGCTCAAACACGTGCACGCCGAAACGAGTTCCGCGCACACCCACAACGGCGGTAGGCGTTTTTACGTTGAAGCGCGTTTCCTTGTAACGGAAAAGCCGGAGGGCGTAAAATACGGCTTTGCCCTTGAGCAGGCTGAAACGGGAGGTCTTTTCTCCTCTTCCCGGACTATCCAGAAACGTGTCCACGGAGAAGTGCGTGTTCGGGGAAATGTTCACCACGTCTTCGCTCAAAAACCGGAGGCGGCACCTTGCATCAGCTAAAGTGAAGAGTTCATCGTTTTCGTGGATGGGGTCCCCCTTGGAAGCGACAAAGGCTGTCCCATCGGCTCGGTGCACCACTACCACTGTTCCCTGGAGGGCATGTACCAATCCGGCCCGGGTAAACCCGCGGGCTGGCTTATAGGCGTCCTGGATTTTCACGTCCTTCAAAACATCAGGCATATTTCCAGAAAGCTTTACTTCGTCAGACCATGCTGAAGGAGCGGTTGCGAGGAGGAGACTGATCAACAGCAGACAAAAGGAAAACGGCAGCATACCTTTCCGATTCATCGAAGGGTCCTCCGAGGGGCATATGAGCAGAATCCAAACGTTTTCTAAGAAAAGGGTATTGGTAGTGGCATGAATCATAGAATTTTGCCTGCGGATTGTCAATGCAGGCAGGCTTACAGCGGCGGAAGATCGATTCCGACCGTGAGGAAACTGATTTTGTGGGGTGCTTTTCCGACACCAAGATCTACCTGGATAAGTATCAACCACTTCGATGCACCGCGGCGGATCGACAATGTTGCCGGATCAAGGGGAATCGGGAAGGGATGGAAGGGCCTTCCGCTCGAATTTTCAGAGCTGAGGAGCAGAAGCCCTTCTTATCGTATCATGTGTAATCGAGGCGAGGGGCATGAAGTCAGGTGTTCCGGATCAATCCTTGACTCACAAGAACCAATTTCTCACCTGTAAATTTCTTGACAAGGATCCGTTGTCGTGAGAAAACCCCGAGTGAAAAAGGGGTAGGGCAAGAAGCCCGGCGTAAAGAAGTCAGCACATCCAAATTGTTAGAACGTAGCCACGAAGGCGTCTCTTCCAGAAGGAAGGATACGCTCGTGGCTTTTTTTGTTAATGCCGATTTAAAAAACAGAGGAGGAGAAAAAAATGACAAAAATCAAAATGTTTGCTGTTTTTGCATGTGTTATGACCCTGGCTTCGGTGGCATTCGCCTCGGACGCCATGATTCCTCGGATCCAACAGGCCATGAAGGACCTCGACGTCGAGAAGGGCTCCCCTCAGCTCTGCGCCCTGACAAACGCTCCTTACGTCGCCCTGAACGGCAAGAGCTGCCCGGAGGTCGTGGACACCCTTCAGGATCTGACCGGCTGCTCGGTGGGCCGGAAGAACCTCCTTTTCTTTCAGCGGCCCGTAAACCATCCCCTCCTGGTAGTCCTTCATAGGGAGGACAACGGCGAGACCGTGGTGATCCGCTACGACGGCGATTTCTCAGAGACCCTTCGATTCAACATGAAGGGGGACTCGGCCGCTGACCCCGTGGTCTTCGGCGAGATCCAGAAGAAGCTGAAAGGGGACGCCTTTTCCGTGGTCACCCTGTTGACCGCTCACGCCAAGGGTGCGCCCTACGATTTCCTCAAGTGCTGTGAGCACCACAACCACTACTGCCCGGGCGTGACCTCGGGATACTTCATCGCCCACTTCGTCCTGAACAAGTACCCCAAGGTGGCCGGAGAGCAGTACTTCTGGTTCGCGTGCCCGCCTTGGTGCAAGGACGATGCTATCTCAATGATGCTGGATCTCTCACCCGGCAAGCAGAGCCTGTTCGTCAAGAACATGGCCGAAGGCCGGGCCACAGAAGGACCGGCCGGGCGCTATGCAGGGATCATGGTGCGCTGGAATCCCAAGACCAAGACCGGAAAGGCCGCTGTGCTACAGTTCGACTGGAACGAGGCGTACAAGCTGGCGGGCCTTACGCCCGAGGAATTCAACCCCAAGGGCGGCAAGTCCAATCCGGCGTTCTTCACTGCCAGGGTTCGCAGCGCCTGGGCCTTGATTCCCTATCTGGATGAGCCGGAGCGCTTCGTCAGCCTGTTCATGGACGCGGATGTAAATGCATCGGCCCTGAAGCGCATGAAGCAGGCCGGGGAGGACCCCTATGCGGTGATCGGGATGGCGAAATAGACGGAGAAGACCACCTCATTCTGCTGCAGCCGTTCATGCGGGAAGGTCGTTTCCCTTGCCCGTGAAATTCATATGGTTCAAAGTCGGGCTCCGGGTGCAACGGCCTCGTCAATCAGCTCGAGCACTACTTGCCGTTCTTCCGGGGTGTGTCTTCGTCCTCGTCCCCCCAGATCGACGGGGCTTTTTTTTGAGCACCAGCAAGGCCGCGGCTTCGGCCAGGGCTTTTTCCTGCCACCACTCGTGGTTCTGCTTTTGTAGTGTTCTGCTTTTGTAGTTGAAAACTAAAAGCAATTCCGGCTATCATGCCTCTCGAAAAGCAGCTTCCTTTCCTGTATGTCCCAAAAGGCTGTTCCCAGTCACCAAGAGACGGCTTTCTATGACCTGGGAAACAACCTGGAGGTCGAAATGCCACATACCGATGACACCAGTTTGAAAGACATTCCCAGAGCCCCTAATGAAGAAACTCGAATTATGCGGGAGCGGCTCCGCAGATATAGAATGGCCTTTCATGTGGGACAGCTTATCACATCGGAAGTGGATAGAGACCGCCTCTTTGAAGTAGTTATCCATCAGACCAATGATGTGATGGAGTCCGCGAGGAGCACGGTCTTTCTGCACGATGATAAGTCAGACCAACTCTGGTCGCTTGTAGGAGTCGGACTGAAGAAAAGAGAAATCCGCATCCCCGCTGATTACGGTGTAGCCGGCTGGGTCTTTCAACACCGGGCGCCGGTCACGGTTAATGACGCATACAGCGATCCCCGTTTCTATTCCGAAGTGGACAAGAAATCGGGGTTCAGGACCCGGAATATCATGTGCGTTCCACTTATCAGTTGGGCAGGCCACTGCATAGGATCCCTTCAGTGTCTCAACAAGCGTTCGGGTGATTTCACCGAAGACGACTTGGAACTCCTGGCCTTTGTTTCCCACTACGTGACCATCGCCTTGGAAAACATGAAGTTTTTTGAGGAACTCACTGGCCTCAATAAGGCTATGGAAAGGGCGATCAATCACTTGGCGCATGAACTGAAAACACCTCTGGCGATTATTTCAACCGTATTCAGCAGTCTCATGCAAGACCTTAGTGAGCGGGACAAACCCCAAAGAGAAAAAGTACTCCAACGGGGGATGCGCAATTTGAAGAGGTTGGTTGATCTTCAGGACAAGATTGACGATATCCTCAGCCTCACGGTTTTTCAGGATAAAGACAGAATCCATCAGATTGTAGCGTCCGCCGCTGATCTGGTGGAAGAATGCAGCGAGAATTGCAGCTCTTTACATGCCGAAGCCTTGGCCTTGGTCCAGAATCGCATTGAATCCATTTATCACCTTGAACCGCTCCACCCGGAAGCGATAGACCTTTTCTACCTATTGGACGACATCTACAATGAGGCCATATCGTCCATGCAGGAAAGGGAATTGGAGATCATCAGGGCTTTTGAAAAGGGACATGTGGTGAACGCAGACAAGACGCTGCTCAGGAAGGTATTTGCAGGCCTCTTGAAGAATGCCGTGGAAAACACCCCGGATGAAGGAAAGATCGAAGTGAGCCTCACGAGCTTGGACAGCGAAATCTGTGTCGGTTTTCGCGATTACGGTGTTGGAATCAGCCCGCAAAACCAGAAGTTGGTTTTCCACGGGTTCTTTCACACCCAGGACACAATGAACTATGCGTCTAAAAGGCCCTACCAGTTCAATGCTGGGGGTACCGGTTCAGATCTGCTTCGAACCAAAGTTTTTTCGCAACGTTATGGCTTTTCAATATCATTCAAAAGCAACCGCTGCCCATTCATACCCGACGACACAGACGAATGCCCGGGAAGAATTTCTGCCTGTCCATTCATGAAGACAGCATCTGATTGTCTTTCCTCCGGGGGGAGCACGTTTCTTGTAAGACTTCCTGCCGACATATCAATTGGTCGCACAGCCACTCAATACTAACCCTCGCGATCTTGGATGACATGACCTCCATATATTATGCCTCCTGGGCCGGAACTCCGATTGAGATCGTGAGCAAACTGATTCGATTCCAAGACATCCTAACCTATCCACGATCCCGTGCTACCTGAGCTTTGACAGCAATCCGGTTTTTCCCAGATTTTTTCGCGGCGTATAACGCCTCATCTGCTCTTTGAATCAAATCTTCGGGAGTATCATCGAAAGTCTTTGAGGTAGTAGAAATTCCACAACTTATCGTTAAGCCCAATTGTTTGTCAACAAATGGAATTTCAAGATTTCGAACGACCTCTATGAGTAAACCGGCTAACTTACATGCATTCTCCAAAGTAGTTTGAGGCATAACCAGAGCAAATTCTTCTCCTCCATATCTTGCCAGAAAATCAGTTTTCCTAATATTTTTACTCAAAGTATTAGTCAACTTCATTAATACGACATCTCCTGCTTTATGACCATAGTTATCATTAACTTGTTTAAAGTCATCTATATCAATCATGATTACTGATAGAGGATTGTTATTACTGACACACTGTTGCCATTCCTTTTCTAATATTTTATTGAGAAACTGACGGTTATATAATCCGGTCAAACTATCTTTGCTGGCCAAGACTTGTAACTTTCGATTAGCATCATCCAGTTTTGCAGCGAGTTCTCGTTCCCGCTGGAATGCCCTCGTAAGGTGGCTTTTTACTGCCTCATTTGTAATAGTAATTGCTGCAATTTCCTCATTCAATTTGCATATTATTTCCTCATAAGTATTACCACTTCCAATGGCAATATCGAAATGCGATGCAATCTCTAACAGCTGAGGATGAATATTATGTAAAAATTGATCAGAATCTTCATTGTTTATTCCTAACAAAATATGGCAGCTTTCCATAAATTTTCTAATACTATTATCTTTGTTGCCAAAATAGAAAATATCCCCAACAAGTGATCCTAAATAAATACTATATGCAAGATGTCTATTGGCAGAAAGAGTTGTGTTCTCACCTGGCTCGTCATGGTGGTGTGAGATTGAATATTTAACGGCATCTGGAAGCATCCATTTTTCTGCAAGTAGTCTGCCTAATTCAGTATGATCAATTCCAGCCAGCTGCTTTTCTTCATCAAGAGATAATCGTCCTTTATTTTCTGCTTGATAAAGAATCTCTGCGGCTTTACCATTGTCATATGTATATAAAGCAATTAATCCGATATCGTGCAGAAGACCGCATGTAAATGCATCCTCAGTATTTTCTTTAGAGCCCCACGTCCATTTTAATGACTTCAGCTATCTGCTGAGCGTTGGATTCGTCCTTCTGGGTGAGATTCATTATTTTGCTAATTGATCCAGATAAAACAGGAAGATCTTTGCCCTGTTCAATCCACTGATGTACCGTCAGGCTCATATGAAATCTCCGGTCATAAAAATTTCAGGCGACATAAAACCAATCGGATACTTCGGCATTCAGCTTTAGATCTTTTGCACTACAGCAGATGATTAATGGCAAATGCGGGTACCCACAGGGCTGATTTATTCGTACCGATTTACAGGGTAAAAAAATTTCACGGATTTCCTGATTTTATGCTGGGGCCACGCTTCAGCTATGGTAACGGTCCTTCCAGGAACGGCTCCATGGCTGATCGTCCGGAACATCTCCGCGTCACAGACGAGGACTGGCAACACAGATCTCCTGCGGTGTGATCCCTTGTCGCATAACTTGCCAAGCGAGTGGAAGAGCTGGAAGCCCTGATCGGCCGGAACTCCTCAAAATTTGACCGCCCTCAGTCCTCTGACTGTCCCTTCAAAGACCGTGGCAAACAGAAGAAGCGAAAGCGCGGAGGCCAGAAAGGGCACACGGGACACAAGCAAACGCTTTTGCCCACGTCCCATGGGGAGCAGGTCTACACCACTCAGTGCCTGTGTGGGGGACCGAGTTCATTGATGAAGGGCCCTACCACATCCATCAGGAGATCGCAGCCTGCGGACGTCATGCCGGAGATGAGCTCCGCCGGCTGGTTCGCATACCCAAGGAGCCCCCTATCGTAGGCCAATGGCGGGCTTGGTACGCCAGGCTTTACTTTGTAAACTTATCAAGCAAAACCGGGGTCTAGGCAAAAACGACCCGGCGGGGAGGTTTGTCCTAAGCCTGGAAGTGGAGCGATTCCTCTCCTTTAGGCAGACATGCTGCCTTAAGTGTTTCATCATTTGCATAAAAATATCGGGCCGTCATGGGAAGATCCCGGCGTCCTAATAGCTTTTGCACCGCATAAATAGGGGTTTCACTATTCACAAGCCAGCTTGCATGTTTGTGCCATAAGGTATGATATGTTAAACGTTGCCGCCGGTCGTCAATGTCCTTGTTGGAGTCCAGGCGCGCATGTTGCGTGCCTCCTTGACGATGACTTCGGCCAGGATCTGTGCCGAATCGAACATTTCAACGGTTGATCGGATTTGTCCTGCGACGATGGAAATCTCCGTGCACGCCACCAGCAGGGCGTCAGAACCTCGCTCGAGGAGATTGTCCGCGGCCGCCTGAATCCTTTCCATGACTTCATTGCGGTAAGAACCGGCTTTGATCTTTTTGATGGCCTGCATAAGGTTCGATTGAAACTCGTCGACGGGTGTCACAACGGCGACATTGTTTTCGGCAAACGATCGCTCATAAAGTCCAAGACTGATCACTGCGGTTGACGCGAGCAATCCCACGCGCTCAAGGTCGGGGTTCCGGCTCTTGACCGCCTGAACGGCAAGATCGATCATGTCCAGCACGGGGATAGTGACGGCGTTCTGGATATCCCGGTGGTAATAATGAGCTGTGTTGCAGGGCATTGCGAGAAAATCGACCCCCCAGGCCGTCAGCCGGCGGGCCATGTCCTGAAGGCAGGGAACCGGGCTTTCGCCTTTCCCTTCAAGGAGGGCCTTGATGCGGGATGGAACCTTGGGGTTGTTGTCTACAACCATGCGGATGTGGTCGCCGTCATCCAGGGCCGGGGTGGCCTTGATGACCCGGGTCATGAGGTCAACGGTGGCCTCCGGCCCCATCCCGCCGATAATGCCGACAATCTTTTCCTGCATTGATGCGGCCTCCGGTGGAAGAATGCATCGACGCTCACTTAACGGGAGCTGAAACGAACGACTCGATCAATCCGCGACCTCTTCAAGCCCGAGCAAGGGTCTGATGTAGGCATACAGGCCCGGGGAACCTCCGGTGTGAACAAAGAGGACATTCTCGCCCTTTTTGAAATACCCCTCGCGGCTGAGACCAATGAGGCCCGCCATGGCTTTTCCGGTGTACACAGGGTCCAGGAGAATGCCTTCTGTCTTGGCCATCAAATTGACGGCCTCGACCATCCTCTTGTTGGGAACCGAGTATTTCGGCTGCCAGTAGCCGCCCACGGAAACCACGGCATCGCGCGGAATATCCTGATTGACACCCAGTCGTTCGGCGGTCCGGCGCGCGAGGTCAAAAACGATCGGTTCCTGGTCCCCGGCGTCGCGGCTGACCCCAACTCCCACGATGGGGATGTTCATATTGCACCCGATAAACCCGGTGACCAGTCCGGCATGGGTGCCTGCACTGCCCGAAGCCACCAAGAGCCGATCGATGGCCAGGCCCTCTTCAAAAAGCTGGTCCTGGATCTCCTGGGCGCATGCCACGTAACCGCTCGCACCGATGGGGTTGGACCCACCACCGGGGATGACGTATGCCTTGCGCCCTCGCTTTTCAAGGTCCTCGGCCACCCCCTGCATGGCGGCCGTCATGTCGGAGCCGCCCGGAACAACACTGATAGCCTCCACGCCCAGCAACCTGAAAAGGAAGTTGTTTCCGGAAGCTTCGCTGTTGTAACTGCCGGGAACCCGCTCTTCCAAGACCAACCGGCACTTGAGACCCTCTTTTACGGCTGCGGCCAGGGTCAACCGGCAGTGGTTGGACTGCACCGCACCACAGGTAATCAAGGTGTCGGCCCCCTGGGCCAGCGCATCTGCGACGAGGAATTCGAGCTTGCGGGTCTTGTTGCCCCCCGACGTCAGGCCTAGGAGGTCGTCCCTTTTGATGTAAATGTCCGGCCCACCCAGGGCTTCACTGAAGCGGGGCAGGAATTCTATCGGAGTCGAACCGGCGGTGTACCGCCGGCGGGGAAATTTGGCAAGGTTCATGGGATCCTCACGACAATATGAAGTTCAATGCCTTTTAAACCAAGATTGGAACATCCGGTTTTCGTCCAGCCAAGCCTTTTTCCTCTTTAACGCAACGGAAGCGGTCCTGTCCAGAGGAAAGGACCGTGCTGTTTCCAAGGGCTTTCCTCGTGGCCCGGCCGAGGTTCATGCTTCAGGATAATGGCAGGCCAGCCAGTGACCCGGCTTCCACTCCTTGAGCTGCGGCGGTTCCGTGTTGCATCGTTTCCCCCGTCTCGGGCAACGGGGATGAAAGTGGCAACCCTCGGGCGGGTTGACCTGACTGGGCACTTCTCCGGCCAGACGGGCCCGTTGGGTTTGTTTGAACGGATCCGGGGCGGGTATAGCCGACAGCAGCGCGATGGTGTAGGGATGGCCCGGGCAGCCGAAGATCCGATCCCGATCGGCCAGCTCCACAATGCGGCCCAAATACATGACCGCCACCCGGTAGCAGATATGCCTGATCACGGACAGGTCATGGCTGATGAAGATATAGGTCAAAGAGAACTGCTCCTGCAGCTTTACCAGGAGGTTGATGATCTGGGCCTGGATGGAGACATCCAGTGCGGAGACCGGTTCATCGGCGACGATCAGCTTGGGATTGAGAGCCAGTGCCCTGGCCACGCAGATGCGCTGGCGCTGTCCGCCCGAGAATTCATGGGGGTAACGGTTCAACTGCTCCGGGCGAAGCCCGACCAGACCGGCCAGTTCCTGGAGCCGGTCCAGACGCCCGGACGGGGAAAGCAGATCATGGACCTGGAATGCCTCCGTGATGATCCTCCCGACGGTCTTGCGCGGGTTCAGCGAGGAGTAGGGATCCTGAAATACGATCTGCAAATCCCGCCGGACCGGTTTCATCGCCCGACGATCCAGTGCGGTGATATCGCGCCCCTGAAAAACAATCCTCCCGTCGGTGGGATCCTCCAGCCGCACTACACAGCGCCCCAGGGTCGTCTTGCCGCAGCCGGACTCGCCGACCAGCCCGAAGGTTTCGCCCGGCCATATGGTCAGGTCGACCCCGTCCACCGCCCTGATATGGAGTTTCCGGCCGCCCAGGAAACCGCCGCCCGCAGAAAAGTATTTCTTGAGTCCGGTAACGGACAGCAATGCCGTTTCATTCATACAGCCAACACCTCACCAGATGGCCAGCCCCGGCATCAATAAGTTCGGGGGCCTTCCGGCGGCAACGGTCCATGACCCGGATGCAGCGGTCCTGAAAGGAGCATCCATGCAACAGCCTGAAAAGGCTGGGGACGGTTCCGGGGATCGTTTTCAGCATCCTGTCCGGCGGCACTGGACAGGTCATATTCGGGATCGACGCTATCAGCCCCTGGGTATACGGATGAAGAGGGTGGCGGAAGAGTTCTCCGACCACGGCGTTTTCCACAATCCTGCCGGTGTACATGACCGCCACCTTCTGAGCCATTTTGGCGATTACTCCCAGGTCGTGGGTGATGAACAGATTGGAGGTCCCCATCTTTTCCTTGAGCACGTTTATCAGATCGAGGATCTGGGCCTGGATGGTGACATCAAGGGCTGTGGTCGGTTCGTCGGCGATCAGCATTTCCGGCTGGCTGGAGAGGGCCATGGCGATCATCACTCGTTGACGCATGCCGCCGCTGATTTCATGGGGGTAATCCCTTAGCCGCCGGGCCGGATCGGAGATGCCTACACTGCGAAGCATTTCCGAAGAACGATCTTTCGCTTCGGCCCGGGTAACGTCATGATGGAGACGGATGACCTCACTCATCAGATCCCCGATCCTGAATACCGGGTTCAATGAAGTCATCGGCTCCTGAAAGATCATGGAGATGGAACCTCCCCTCAATGACCGCATTTCGGATTCGCTCAGCCCGAGCAGGTCCCGGCCGTTGAACATCACCTGCCCGCCGACGATGCGGCCGGGGGGATCCGGAATCAAACGGATGATGGACAGGGCGGTCACGCTTTTTCCGCAGCCGGACTCGCCCACCAGCCCAAGGGTTTCGCCCCGCTTCAAGACAAAGTCTACGCCGCTGACCGCCTGGGCGACACCTTCATCGGTGCGAAATTGGGTCTGCAGGTCACGGACCTCCAGGAGTATGTCATCATGTTTTCCCATGAATATACGTGTCTCTTTCCATGCTCAGTCGTGCCGCGCCATCATTTCAGTCGCAGCTTGGGGTTGAAGACCTCTCGCAACCCGTCGCCGATCAAGGTAAATCCGATGACGCCCAGCATGATGAACATTCCGGGAAAAACGGTCATCCACCATTGGCCGGTGACGATATACTGCCGGCCTTCGGCGATCATAAGCCCCCATTCCGGTGTAGGCAGTTTGGCCCCCAGTCCGATAAAGCTCAGGCTGGCCACCCACAGGATACCGTAGCCGGTGTAAACGGTGGATTGAACGATGAGGGGAGTCAGGCAATTGGGCAGTATATCGGTCAGCATGATGCGAAAATGGCCCGATCCGATTGCGTCGGCCGCCTGGACAAAATCCATTCGCCTGACCTGAATAGCCCTGCTGCGCGCCATGCGGGCAAAGACAGGGATATAGGAGACGCCGATGGCCACGGCGGCGTTTAACATTGACGGTCCCAGTCCGGAAACAACGGCCATGGCCAGAATGAGAGGTGGAAACGCCAGCAGAACATCGACCATCCGCATCAGGGCCATGTCGAACCGCCCGCCGAAATAGCCGGAAACGATTCCCAGGGGCGCACCCACCAGCAGCCCGACCAGAACCGACACCACTGCAGCCATGAGAGTGAAACGCGCCCCGCTGAAGATTCGGCTGAGGATGTCCCGGCCGTAATTGTCCGTTCCCAGGAGGTGAGATGACGACGGCCCCTGGAGCTTGGTCTTGAAGTCGACCCCCAGCGGATCGTGGGGCGCCAGAACCGGGCCCCATATCACCAGCAGAAACACCCCCAGCAGGATGGCCAGCCCGATCAGGGCGAGCCTGTTTTTCATGAACAGGCTCAATTTGTATTTAATGGAGTTGGTGTCGACCGGTTTTGAGTCTGACATGTCTCGCTTCCCCTAGTTCAGCTTTACCCTGGGATCGATCAGGCCATAGGAGAGGTCGACCAGGAGGTTGATCAGGGCAAAGATCAGCACATAAAAAACGATGAAGCCCTGCAGGGCTGCGAAATCGAGATACTGGATCGATTCCACGGCATAACTGCCTACGCCGGGCCAGGAGAAGACCACCTCGGTCAGGACTGAGCCGCCCAGCAGGGAACCATAGACTGCGCCGATCAT
This sequence comes from uncultured Desulfobacterales bacterium, assembly GCA_964512335.1. Taxonomy (GTDB): domain Bacteria; phylum Desulfobacterota; class DSM-4660; order Desulfatiglandales; family HGW-15; genus JAIPEI01. The sequence goes on along the minus strand of CAZEIA010000003.1, from coordinate 40,375 downwards.
GGTGATCGTCGGCAGCAGAGCATTTCTAAGGGCGTGTTTGAAGAGGACCTTTTTCAGGCCGACGCCCATGGCCCGTGCGGTTCTGATGTAATCCTCCTCAAGGGTCTCGATCAGATCGGCCTTGAGCGTGCGCACCAGGATGGCCAGGTTGTAAAAAGAGAGGGTGATTCCGGGAAGGATCATCTGGTGCAGGGCGCCCCTGAAGGCTTCCCAGTCGCCTGCGAGAATGGTGTCGATCAGGAGGAGTCCGGTTACCGGCTCGGGATAGGAATATTCTGGAGAAAGCCGTCCCATGGGAGGGGGCATGACATCCAGGAGATAGAAAAAAACATATATAAGCAATAGCCCAAGCCAGAAAATCGGCATTGAGACACCGACTACGGTAAAAATACTGATGGCGTTATCGGGGGCCTTGTTGCGGTAGTAGCCTGAAATGACGCCCAGGGGGATGCTGATGACTATCATGAGCAGAAAGGCGAATGTGGTCAGTTCGAAGGTCGCCGGGAAGCGGCGCAGGAGTTCGTCAAGGACAGGACTCCCGGCCCGCCACGAATACCCCAGATCACCGTGCAGGATCCGGCCGACGTATTTGACAAACTGAACAGGGAGGGGCTGATCGAGCCCCATCATTTGGCGCAGGGATTCAATGTTTTCCGGTGAAGCATGAGCCGGGCCCAGGAGCATCATGACTGGATCCCCCGGCAGGATCCGGGTCACGATAAACATGAGCACCAGTGCGCCGAACACGGTGGGAATGGTGAATAACAAACGCCGGGTAATGTATCGCCAGATGTTCATGGATCCATCCGATAAAGACACTGCGGCCTCTGGAGTGGTCGCAGGGGGAGGCCGTCGTTAAGGCGCAGGCTTCCCACCCCGGGGTGATTCCCCGGTGTTGGAGGCCCGGCGCTTGCTCCTTTTCCATCAGCTCCCGGAGGTACAATGGCTCAGGGAGGCTCTCGGAGAATTAAGGGATCTGACAGGCCTGACCGGGAAACCGGCCCGCGGTTTCCCGGTCACAAGGGTTTCGGTTACTCCACGTAGACGGTCCGGACATGGAACTGGTCATCAGGGTTCAGACAGAACCCCATGACCTTTTTGTTCATTGCCGTGTCCGCAATCGGCTGGAACATATAGATCCATAGATCATTTTCGGAGACATATTTTTGAACTTTCCATGCCAGATCATAGCGGTCTTCTTTCTCTATCGTGACTGCAGCCTGGCGGATCCATTCGTCCAGCTGTTCGTCTTTGATCTCGGCGTAATTGCAGAAGCTGTCGGAACCCAACAGGAAGCCGAACTGGTACCATGGATCGGTGACGAACGACGTCCAGGCGACCATGAAGATGTCCACTTCCTTTGCCTTGAGCTTGTCCAGGTGGACGGCTTGAGGCAGGACGTTGATTTCCATGTTCACACCGATCTTTTTCAGCGCGGCCTGCCAGGTGACCGCCACTTCCTTGTTGTTGGCGATACGGCCCTCTCCCAACTGGAAAGTGAAGGAGAGTGGGTTGTCCGCACCGTAACCGGCTTCGGCCAACAAGGCCTCAGCCTTCTCGAGGTCATGCGTGTATTTGAAAAATTCGGAGGTGTGCCCCGGACTTCCCTCTGAAGCCGGGCTGGTCATCTGGATGGCCCTGCCGTAGAGGACTTCATCGATAACGGCATCATAAGGAAACGAGTAGGCCAGTGCCTTGCGCACCGTCTGATTGTCAAAGGGCGGGTTGTTTCGGTTCATATCGATGTAGTTGATCTTGATGGTGGGCCTGCCGATAACCTTAAGATTTTTCTTTTTGGACAGGCTCTCATAGTCCTTTGAGGGAATCCACCACATGATGTCGATTTTTTCCCGCTCCAGCAGCATGGCCCGGGTCGATTCCTCGGGGATGATCTTGAAAACGAGTTTCTCGGGCTTGGGTTTGGGGCCCCAGTAGTCTTCAAAGCGCTTGAAAACGATCTCCACCCCTGGATTGTAGGACACCAGTTCATAGGGCCCCGAGCCGCAATCGTTCTTGGCAACCCACTCGTTGATCTTGCCTTCGACCACTCCGCCGTTGGCTTCAATGGGCTTGGGATTCTGGATCATCAGATTGAGCATCTGCAGATAGTCCAGAAAGAGCGGGTTGGGGCCGGTCAGCTTGAACTGGATCGTATAATCGTCCACCACCGTCATCCCTTCATCCGTGACCTTGGCCAGCCACAAAACCGTGTTGGCCGCCTGTTTCATTTTCTGGTAGCGCGAAAATGTGTATTTCACCGCCTGAGCGTTGACAGGGTCACCGTTATGGAATCTGGCATCTTTACGAAGATGAAAGGTCCACTCCGACATGTCCTCGTTGAATTCCCATTTTTCGGCCAGCATGGGAACGATCTTTGTCGTGTCCACCTTGACCGTGCCGTCCGGCTGGGGAATACGTTCATACTGCACCAGGGCGTCATACATGGCGCCCGCAGCCGCATACCCCGTGTAGTCCCTGGTGGCGCTGCCGGGGTCAAAAGTCCGGGCATCGGCGGTGAACGCCACCGTTAAGGTTTTTGCGGCCCGGACCTCCGGTTTGCCGGGTCCCAATCCCAGGGCCACTGCCATGACCAGAGCCAATGTTCCCAGTTTTATTGCCTTCCGCATATCTTTCCTCCTCTTCTTCTTTGGTGTCCGTTCATGGTTCGTTGGTGGATTCCTATTGTTTCTGCAGAGGAACCCCTGGTTCGCATGAACCTTAATTCGCCTTCAGCTAATAGTGGCCGGGATCAATAACCGCTTACCCCCAGCCTTTGACATGCCTCCACCAGGCGCGGGTGAACGTACCGGCCTTCTTTTTCGATTGTCTCGCCGTCAAAGATAATGGTCGGATTGAGGACAATGCCGTCCGTATGGGCGGCCGCTTTCCAAGTCTTTCCCATGATCTGGGCGCCCTGGCTGCCGATTCCCATCTCGATACTGCCGAAGACGCGTTCGTCTTCGACAATGCGTCCTGAGATCTTGGTCACCCCGGGGTTGAAGCCCATGGAGTAATGGGCCAGGCGGTACATGTTGGGATCTTTGAACGAGGCGAGCCAGGCCTCGAAGCGTTTGGCCTCGGCGCCGCCTTCCACCTTTGTAACCACGCCTTTTTCCAGGCTCAGTTCCACCGGCGCCCCCAGCTTGCCCATGTCTGTCGGCGGATAGAGTGCCCCGTCGAACACAAGCTTGCCGTTGATGGTTTCTTCCATGGGGCACCAGGAGACCTGCCCGCCCAGCATGACCGGTTCACCGGGCGTATCCGCCAGTTTGCCGGACTGCCGTGCCTTTCGGCCCTGGTTGTAAGCCTCGAGGGCGGTTCCGGCCGGGCTGTAGATTTCGACCTTGTCGGCGGCCTGGGCCATGTCCCGCAGGATATTGCCCATATCGATCAGCTCTTTGATTTTGACCCGATAGATGGTGCTGATCATCATGGGGGCGTCCATGCCGGTCAGGCAGATATACCGGGCGCCGTTGTCGAGGGCGGCCTTGTATGCGTTGGACAGGAAGATCATCCCCACGGCAAACTCGATCCAGACGTCGGACCTGGCGATGGCCCCGGCTACTGGTGCGGGGGGCTCTTGATACCCTTCGCTCTGGGTGGGATGGATAACGACTACCGGGATCGCTCCTGCGCACAGGACGGCCCTGGCAGTGGCCTGGATCACCCTCATGTCGCTGCTGGTATCCCCGGTGACGGCTACGGTCTCGCCGGGCTTGACAAGCATCATTTCTTCAACCAGCTTTTTGGCGCCGGCTTCCAGCTCCCAGTTCATGTATTCGTCTCGCAGTTCTGTTCCGATTGTCAGGTCCATGGCTCCTCCCTGAAAAAAGTTCTATTAGGTTTCTCCGTTCCTGCCGGGAATCATGGCTTTGCACTTTTGTAATCCGGCGGATCAGTGTTCGGTGACCGGCAAAGGGTTCATATAGGACCGCTTGCTGTGACAGAGACCGAATCCGGCGATGGTTTCCGCCTGTTTTACGGTCACGGGACCGGGTTCGATCACCGGCAGTCCGAATTCTTTCTCGAGAAAGGCCCTTGCCCCGTCCATGGCCCCACACCCGAGGATGATCCCCTCAACCCCGTCCTGATCAATCATTTGGGAGGCGACCTCTCCGGCTCGCTGTATGACGGCCTCTTTCCGGTCGTATTCCAGGACCGGTATATTAAGGGGCCACACCGAGGGGATGCGGACCGTCAGCCCGCGGGCTGCGATTTTGCGTCGAATCCGATTTATCGACTGATCAAGGGTGGTGATGATACCCACCCGGTCGGCCAGGTCTAGGGCGATCAGTTGCGAAGTGTGCCCGATGCCCAGCACCGGCACGTGGGACAATTCCCTGGCCGCCGCCAGGCCCGGATCGGAAAAACACCAGATAACCATGGCATCGCATCCGGTTTCAGTCCCTTTCTTGACTTCTTTCAAGACAAAAGGCGCGGCCTGCGCTTCCGTGTATTCGGACTGAATGGCCTCCGGACCGCAGGTGAGGTGAACCACTTCAAGGACGGTTTCCGGTTTCAACTGCAGGCCGGACCGCGAGGCCGCCAGGGAATCCCACTTGTCGGTCGCCACCGGAACTATGACTTTTATGCGCATTGGTGATCCTTTCCGCATTTTGTTTCCATATCCTTGGACAGGGCTTTAAGCAATGCAACCAGAAAGCTCCACAGCCGGCCGACCGAAGAGAGGCTCATTTTTTCTTGAGGTGAATGGGCGTTGTGGATAGTGGCACCTACACTCAACATCTTAAGCCCGGGGAGTTTTTCGCCGAGGATTCCGCATTCCAGACCGGCATGGATCGACTCAACCGCAGGGGGACGGCCGTTGATTTGTTCAAAAACCTTTTTGGCCAGCTGGAGAAGAGGAGATTCGGTGTCGGGCTTCCAGCCTGTATAATGGCCGCTTTGTCGCACTTTCGCTCCTGCCAGGAGACCTATAGCTTCTATGGATCGGCTGAGGGCCAGCATTTCCGTATCATCGGAGCCGCGCTGTTTGGTGGCGATCACCACCTGTTCAGGCTCTGTGGTCACGGCCGCCGGGTTGGTGGAGGTTTTCACCAGGCCGGGGACGGTCTGGTCCAGTTGGGTCGGGCCGTATGGCAATGCCAGCAGGAGTCTGATAATTCTTTGCTGGCATGCTTGCGTCATGACAGTGGTCTTGTCAACAGGAGCTTCTTCGATGATTTGGATATCCAGCCCGTTATCGCGCCGGGTGACCTCGGCCTGAAAGACCGCCCGGAGTTCAGAGAGCAGTTTTTTCAGGGCAGGCAGTGCTGTGGAACACACCAGGGCCAGGGCTTCAGCCCGGCGGGGAATGACGTTTACGGATTTTCCGGCGTTTATCCATGCCAGCCTGATATCGGTTGCCGCGGCGGCTGCATTCAGCAGTCGTCCCATCAGCTTGACGGCATTGGCCCGGCCTTGATGGATCTCCACGCCGGAATGGCCGCCGGCCAGGCCCTGGATAACAATTCGTATCGGCCTGAACCCCGCTGGGATCATTTCGGTTTCCATGGGGATTTCGATGAAAGTGTCACATCCACCGGCACAGCCGATGTAGAAGGTGTCCACATTCTCGGTATCCAGGTTGATCAGGATTTGCCCTCTTACCAAATCAGGGGCCAGGGCCTTGGCGCCGAGCAGGCCGATTTCCTCCGATACCGTGAACAGGGCCTCCACCTGGGGCAGTTCAAGCTCACGGTCCTCCAGAACCGCCAGGGCGATCGCCACTCCGATTCCGTTATCGGCCCCCAGGGTTGTGCCCTCTGCTTTCAACCAGTCCCCGTCGATCTTGAGCTGGAGGGGCTGGGCGGAAAAATCGAAGACAATATCCTCGTCTTTTTCGCAGACCATGTCCAGATGTGCCTGGAGGATTACCCCCGGCGTGTCGGCGAACCCCGGAGCCGCAGGCCGGGTCACGGCCAGGTTGCCGCCGTTATCGACCTTGGCGACAAGGTCATTTAAGCGCGCAACCTCAATAACATATTCTCTGATCTTTTCCTCATAACCCGAGCAGCGAGGGATCCGGCTGATTTCGTAAAAGTGCTTCCACACAAGCGGCGGTTGCAAGCCCACCAAAACATTTTGAATCGAGTTCAACTTAATTATCCTGTATAATTATATGTCATGACATGATTTTAAAAAAGAAAAAAATGATAAGATTTTTATTTTTAAGTCAAAGTCATAGCCTGTCACATTGTTCTAGAAATTAATTACTTGAGTCTCAGTATAAATTAAGAAGTTGTAACATGCATTGTATTCACTTCGTAATCAAGGCATACCGCAAACAAATACGCCGTGGCTTAGAGTTTGTAACTATACTGGAGATATAAAAGAACTGTGAAGTCATGCCAAAAATGCGACAAAAGCGAACTGCAGTATCGACCACAATTGATCTTTTCCCAAACAATAATTGCTGATTCCAGTGGTCTCCAAAGAATATCCCATAAGACTTCAGCCTGGATGAATGGGTGGCAAGTTTTTATTTTTAGTATGATCTCCTAATGATAACCTGCTAAGTGGTATTAACGCATTGCGATAATAACGTCAAGTGTTACCCTTAAACCCGGTAGTTACTCTTCGGGGAAGGGGAGAAAAACCCTCGCCTTCAGGCGAAGACTTCAGTAGGCTTGCGGAACGGAGAATTGCCGCGGGGTGGTCGATATATTGGTCATGTACCCTTGGGCTAAATATGCTGAAAGAGATGTCATGATGTTCACTTATACGACGGGGCAAAAAGAAATCTGGATTACGGGTGTGGCTGCGGTTACCGCACTGGGTGACTGCCTCGAGGAAATATGGCCTGCGCTCCTCAATTCAAAGACGGCCATCCGTTCGATTGACAGGTTCAATGCAGATGAATACCCGAGCAGTGTCGCGGCCTGTATTCCAGACCTGAAGCCAACGGGATATGGCTCCATGATGAATGATCTGCTGGCGCGGCTGGCCCGGGGGTTGGGGCCTGTCCCTTCGGATGTATCGCTCTTGACCGCTACCGCCAAGGCGGGAGTGGACGTGCTGGAGAGGCTTAAACGGGGCCGGCCGTACCATGCCGAAAAAATCCTTCCCGCATCCTTTCCGCAGGTTGTGTCCGAGACATTCGGGCTGAATAAGCAAGGAGTAAACATCAGCGCAGCCTGCGCTTCTTCAGCAATCGCGGTTTCGCAGGCTTGCGTATTAATCCGTTCCGGAACAACCGATGCCGTACTCGTATGCAGTGCGGATCTTGTGACCGAGTTTGTGTTCTCCGGGTTTTCCGCCTTAGGCGCTCTTTCCGTAACCCCCTGCAGGCCTTTTGATCTTAATCGCAGCGGCCTGAGCCTGGGGGAAGGCGCAGTTGCTCTGCTTCTCATGAGCAAACAACGGGCTGAAGCCGAGGGAAAAACACCCTTGGGCAAGGTCTGCGGGTGGGGTGCCGCTAATGACGCCTTTCATATCACCGCTCCGGATCCTGATGGATACGGCTTGACAAGCGCCATCAACCAAGCTTTGAGACGTGCAGGCCTGAAAAAAGAAGCAGTGTGTGCCGTCTGTGCGCACGGTACTGGAACGATCTCCAATGATGCCATGGAGCTGAGAGCCCTCGGCCGGTGTTTCGGAGACCACGCAAGCATGTGTTGGCCACCTGTGTATTCAGTCAAAGGGGCCATCGGGCATACCCTGGGCGCTGCAGGGGGCATTGAAATTGCTCTGGGCCTGAAAGTGCTTGCCCGGCAGATTGTGCCGCCCACAGTGGGGTTTTCCTGTCCTGCCGAGGGGGCTCAGGGCCGAGTTTTTGACAAACCTCTTGCCGTACGGGGCGATTACCTGTTGACCTCCAATTCAGGTTTCGGGGGTGTAAACGCCGTCATTGTCCTGGAAAGAGGAGGCTGAATGTTATGCCGTTCATTACCGGTATGGGTTGGGTTACAGTCGGGGGAATGGGTTGCGGCCGGGAGAGCAAGTGTTTTGATATGACCCCCGGCAGCGTGCCTCCGGTCAGCCGGAAAGCAGTGACTGACAAACCCTTTTCTCATTTCGGCCGCATGGATGAGTTTTCCAAACTGGGTCTGGCCGGGATCGCATTTGCGTTGAGGGATGCCGGGCTCCATGAATGGACGGAAAAGCGTCCCATCGGCATCGTCGCCTCTACGGTGTATGGGTGTCTTCAGACCGATATGGACTATTATGATACGGTTATTCAAGGTGACGGGGGTCAGGGAAGCCCGATTCTGTTTTCCTATACACTTCCCAACTGCTTTCTGGGGGAGGCCGCCGGTCACTACGGGACCACCGGATTATCCTATGTGATCCATGACCCCCATTTTGCCGGCCTCTCGAGTTTGAGCGCGCTCCTCTTGAACATGCGGTTGAATGAGTTTGAAAAAGGCCTTGCAGGGATAGTGGACGGGAATTGTCCTCCGGATTTCCCGTCGACAGCGAAAATACCGCCTGGAGCGGCTTTTATCATGATCGAGCAGACACCTCACTTTGAACAAAGGCCTTATTACGGTGTTGTGGAATTGACAGAAGAGGGGGAGGTGCTGTTGAATGACAAAAAGCCGGCCACGCTTGTCAATCTCATGCAGGAGTGTCTGAACGCATTCCACGGGTGAAGCCCCGTGAAACGGTGGTTCCGGTTTATGCCGGAAGTGTTCCCAGGGGGATTAAACCCTTGAAGGGCATACGGGGTCACCGAATCAGGTACTCCCAGAGCGGGCCCGTATGTCCCCGGCTGTATAACCTGGAAATGACCCTGGTAGTGGCTTCACCTCCCGCCCCCGTCACCCAGTTGGGCCGTCCCTCAGCTTGCTTTTTGAGCCTCCGGACGATTTCATCGCTCCCGATCCGCCCGGGCTCGTAGAAAACCGGTCTCAAGAGACTCTGATCCCTTGATATCTGACCCTCTTCCGCTGCGATTTCATAAAGTGCTGTACCGGGATAAATACGCATAGCACAAAAAAAAAGAAGACGCTTTTTTTGAGTCGAGCAATATTGGAAAAGGTGTCCTCGATCGTGTCTGCATCCTCACCCGGCCCTCCGAGGAGAAAATAGTGGGCGACATATAAGCCTGCATCAAGGGCACGCTCATGGGCCTTGATCACATGATCGGATCGAAAAGGCTTTCCGTACGCCGCCAACATCTTATCCGACAATGACTCGGTGCCGAACTCCACATGGGAAAGCCCTGCATCGGCCAGGATCTGGAAATATCCGTCAGGGGGGCTCGTGGGGGCGAAAAAGGCCCCCCAGGGGATAGAAATTCCTGTATCCATGAACGCCTCGGCCACCTGGGAGCTGTGTGCGTAGTCGGCATTAAAAGCAGAGTCCGTCACAAAGAAGTATCGTGCCCCTGATTCCTGAAGACGCAATGCCTGCTCCGCGGCCGCCTCAGGAGGAATGCGCCGTAACCGGTCACCTTCGATGCCGGGATAGGTGCAATAGATGCACTTGAAAGGGCATCCACGTTTGGTTTGAAGGTTAAGCATTCCACCGTTTTTCAGATAATACTCCAGTCCTGAAGGCTCGGGGCGACAATTCAGAGCGAATGCCCGGTCAAGGGGCACAAATGCCCCCTTGTTCGAATCCCTGGTCACGATACCGGGGATACGGGAAACATCCTTTCCCTTTTCCATGGCCCTGAGGAGTGCGGCCAGTCTCTCTCCTTCTCCCACAATGCCATACTCAGCTTCCAATTCGTTCATGATCTGTTCGGGAAATAGAGTAAACCCGGCTCCGCCCAGTACCACCGGGGCCTTGGTGTTTTTCCGGACGGTCTTTAAACACGCCTGATAATCCTCCATGAAGACGCTCGGGTCTGTTTTATCGGTGTTGTCAATGTTTCGTAACGAGATTCCGACCATGTCAGGGACATAGTCCCGAATAGCTTTCCCTAGAGCTTCGAGCCCCCCCAAGGCGTTGATATCCAGGATTTTGACCTTATGCTCGGCTCTGATTGCATCGGCCACATAATCAAGACCCAGGGGGTATACCGGGTAGGGCGTAGTCAGGGAGTTGGGCGAAATGAGCAATACCTTCATTCAAAAACCCTGTCTTTCTATTTGTCGCATTTATTACTGTCCAGGAACCAGGTGTCAGCGTTCAGGTGATTTCAACGGCTGTTATGAATCCGCCGAGGCCCAGCATCAAAATTCCCTGTCCGTTCAGGCTGAAATCGCCTCCGTCCACAAACCCGCCGGGGATCCTTCCTTCTCTCACAAAGGTGACGCCAAGGACCGCTGCCACGGCCGACGCCGAGGCAAATTCACCCGTAAACCGCCGGTACCGGATCACCGGCCCCCGGAAACCCACATCCGTGCAGAACTCATGGAGCTGCCTGCGGCCGAGATTTTCCCAGGCGCCGGGAATCCCTGCGAAGATGGCCCCATAAGCAGCATTGATTCTTTTCATGCCACCCAGGCTGTGGACCAGTGAGCCCATGATCGAAGGATTGTTTTTTGGATTTTCAAAGAATAAAGAGGCGATCCTTGTGCCTGACGGGTCTCGGGAACGCGTAACACAGAGTGCTCCCCCCCCGTCGGCCGGCGTGTCACAACCGGCCACAGAACGATCAAAACTCCTGGAGAGCTTTTCGTGGAACTCGTCAGCACCCACCACCAGCGCCGGGACATGATTTTCTCTTATCAGAAGACCGGCGGTCATCAAAGACTGTTCAAAGGAATAATCACCACCTGTGATCGTTATATTAGGACCGGTCGCCCGGAAGTGGACTGCGATGTTACCGGCCGGTGCGTTGTGGACCGACCCCACAAATCCGGTAGGGCTGGAAAACGCCTCCTCGGAAGACTCAAGTCCGGTCAAAAAGCCGTATGTCTCTGAAAGGGCTCCCCAGCCGGTGCTGAAAAAGACCGAGGCCGGTTCAGCAGGGCTTTCTGCGTTTTCGTGGGCCGAAACGGCCAGGGATAAGGCCATTCGCGACAGCCGCTTGAACCGCCGGATGGATCGGGAGGGAAGATTAAAGGAAAAGTCCCTGTCAGGGAGTATCCCGCGGCAGTGTCCTGTTTCCCAGACCGCACGTATGGCCTGGATGATATTCCCGGCTCCACTGAGGCAGGCGCTGCCCGTCACTGTAAGATGCCGCCCGTTTTCCGGTGTATCCGGTAACCGCATCGAGCCCCGCCGGCCGATAACCACCGAGGCATTGTTCCCGCCGAAACCAAAGGCATTTGAAAGGACGGTGTTCACATCCCCTTCAAGCGGATTGATAAGTGGATTCAATCCCAGGCGTGGGTCGGGCCGAACACAGCCGGTTGTGCCCGGTATCAGACTCCCCCTGATACTCATGGCGGCGATTCCGGCCTCAATGGCCCCCGACGCTGCCAGGCTGTGCCCCATAGCCCCCTTGACGGAAGAAAGGGGCGGCATCTTCTTGCCGAACAGGGCGTTTAAGGCCTTTGCTTCTGAGAGATCATTATTAACGGTCCCTGTGCCGTGGACACTGATGTAGTCGATTCCTGACAGAAGGATCCCCGCGTCTTCAAGGGCGGCCCTCATGGCAGCCAAAGCGCCTGCCCCCTGGGGATCAGGGGATGAGGGGTGATAGGCGTCGCAGGACAGGCCGGCCCCCAGGACCTCACAGGAATCATTCTCCGGCGTTTTTTCCCTTGCTTCAAGCAGAATCATGCCGGCCCCTTCCGCCAGAGTCATGCCGTGACGGTCCACATCCAGGGGCCTGGCCCCGGCCGGATCAATCAGCTGAAGGGCCCTGAATCCGTAATATGTCAGCCGGCAGAGGCCGTCCGCACCACCCACAAGGATCCTTTTGGCCTGATTGGCCCTCAGCATTTCTACTGCGATCTTGATGGCTGCAACCCCTGACGAACACGCCGTTGAAACAGTGATCACCGGCCCCGGGCAGCGGAGTTGTGCAGCCAGGTATTCGGTTACGGAGCTAGGGGCATGGAATAAGAACCCTGTCCCGACAGGCTTACCGGTCTTAAAGTACTCCTCGGTTTCAAGCATTCCGCCGGTGGTCACCCCCATAACCACGGCATCAGGAGGGTCGGGTGAACCCGCCAGGGCCTCTTTCGCGGCAATGAGCGCCAGGTTGTGCGTCCTGGGGACCCCAGGGTCAGCCAGACGGGTCTTGACTTCTCCGACCGGCAATGAGCTGCCTTCCGCCACCGGGAAAAGCTTAAGAGGGCCGATACCCTTTTTCCCTGCTTTCAAGGCGATCCAGGTCTCCGGGACCCCGCACGCCAACGGGGAGATCAACCCGATGCCGGCTATACAGATCCGTACGCCGGTCAACGGCCTTTCCCCGCCGAATGTTCACTGATATAGACCGCCAGGGTCTCCAAATTTATAAAGACCTCGGCGACCAGTTCCTCGTTGTCGATTCTGACGCCGTAATCCTTTTCGATCATCATTACCAGTTCTAATACATCTATGGAATCAAGCCCCAGTTCCCCACCAACAAGCTGATCTGTTTCACCGAGCTCTTCCGGGTCGATGTCTTCGAGGTTGAGTGTCTGAACTATCTTGACCCTGAGTTCATTTATCAGATTTTTCAAACTTCGTTCCTTCGCGTTAGTGACGATAAGTATCAAAAAAGTACATCATAAACTTTCAATAATATTATCATTGGATTTCGGGGTCAATTTGTTTTTTCCTGAACAAAATCCTGAATCTGTGAACTAATTGTTTTTTCAAGTCCCGTAAACGAGCTGGATGTCTATTGACAATTATTTATGATTTCAGTAAATTACCTTGTCAAGAAAACACGACCCTTCACGACCCTTGTTTTCGCAGGGCGGGATTCACCCGCCGTTCATGTGGCTCCATTTGGAGTGTGTTGAGGATATAAAGGGAAATGAACAAAAATAGAGATAGAGAAGCGGCCTTGGTCACTGGAGGAAGCAGGGGCATCGGCAGGGCCATATGCAGGGAATTGGCTGAAGCGGGCTATTATGTCATTATCAATTACCAATCCGATGATGACGCAGCAGCGGTGACCCTTCAGATGATAGAAGATGCAGGCGGGGAAGGTGAAACGAACCGATTTGACGTCTCCAGCTCCGAAGACACCGCCACTGCCATAGCAGATATCTGCTCCCGATTTCTCCATATCGATGTCCTGGTCAACAATGCCGGAATCACGGCGGACGGGCTCTTCGTCTTCATGACCGAGGCGGAATGGGACTCGGTCCTGAATACCAACCTGAAGGGTTTCTTTAATGTGACCCGGCCGGTTATTGAAAAAATGATGCATCAAAAGCAAGGGAGCATTATCAGCATCTCCTCCATGTCGGGCCTGATCGGCCACAGGGGGCAGGCCAATTACTCGGCTGCAAAGGCCGGGTTGATCGGTACAAGTCGCTCTATTGCGTGCGAGGTTGCCAGGCTCGGAATCCGGGTCAATGTGGTTGCGCCGGGAATGATCGAAACACAGATGAGCGGGGACGTGCCCAGGGATTTCATCAAACGGATGATACCCATGGCACGGATGGGCAGGCCTGAAGAGGTGGCAAAGGTGGTTCGCTTCTTATGCTCTGAAGACGCCTCCTATATCACAGGTCAAGTCCTTTCCGTAAACGGAGGGATGTACTGATCGGACTATTTCTCCGGTGCGGTCGAACCTACCAGCGGGAGCTCCCTGTCGAGCCTGAAAAAAACCAGGTATTTTACTTCCTGTTGGTCTTTTTCGTCCGTAAACGTCCTGCGTCGAAGCTCGTATAGAAGCTCGCTTTCAGCCTCTTCGCGAACCTTGGTGATAAAGAGGCGTTTTCCTTTATAGCCCGGACCGTTTTCAATGAACAGAAAGGCTGCATGGGGGTTTTCAGTGATGTTTCTGTGGGTGAGGCGGTCCCGCATGATGAAGGCCAGAGTGCCGTCTTCCATGACGTGGGGCCGTGAATAGACAGCGGCGTCGACGCATCCGTCGGCATCCGCCGTTGACAGGACACCGGTCCCTTTGGTGGTCTCGAAGTAGCGTTTCAGTTCTTCCATTGTTCATGCCCTCATTTTCCATCGCTTGCCCGGAAGTTGGATCAGGCCTTTGAATCAGCCCGCCATGTGAATTCCGGATTATACTCTCTGAGAAAATCACGCGAGGTGCGGATTACCTTTGATGTTGCTGAGGTGAATCAACGGGAAGCCCGAGACCGCAGCATCCTATATCCTATCCCATGGCGCCCCACATGCGATCCGGCAGAAAGGTCGCAATCTGCGGAAAAGCGATAATAAGGATAATAGCCATAAAAGCGGCAATCAGAAAAGGCAGAATACCCCTGAAAATGGTCGTCAGGGGCACATCCGGGGCTGCACCTTTTATAACAAATACGTTAAGGCCCACAGGTGGTGTAATCAGTCCGACCTCCAAAACAATGACCATGAGGACTCCAAACCAGATTGGGTCGAAATTCAATGCTTCAATTACCGGGAAAAGAATGGGAACCGTCAGGATCATGATTGCATAACAGTCCATGACACAGCCCAGGGCCAAATAGACGAGGATAATGCATGCGAGAATCAAGACCCTGGGCAGAGGCAGGTTTGCCGTAAAATCGGCCAGAAGCATAGGGAGTTTCGTCAGCCCGAGAAAGGAGGAGAACATGTTTGCGCCGATAATGATCAGAAAGATCATGGCCGTCGTTTTACCCGTATCCAGGAGGCTTTGCATGAACGTGTTCATTTTTAACTTCTTTTTCAGAAGTACAAAAAGAAAAGCACCGAATGCCCCGACGCCCGCGGCTTCCGTAGGAGTGAAGACACCCAGGTATATGCCTCCCATAACAATAATGAACAGGACCAGCATACCCCACGTGTTTCCCAGGGACTTGACTTTGGCTTTCCAGGTGGTGGCCGGGCCGCAGGGCCCCATTTCGGGATTGATTCTGCACTGGATGGCGATGACGATGACAAAGAGAGAAGCCAGTAAAATCCCGGGTATAAGCCCGGCCATGAAAAGCCTGCCGATGGATTGTTCCGTGAGGATACCATAAAGGACAAAACCGATACTGGGGGGGATGAGGATCCCCAGGGTGCCGCCTGCGGCAACACATCCCGTGGCCAATCTTGAATCGTAATCGTATTTCTTCATTTCAGGAATGGCCACCATTCCCATTGTGGCTCCGGTAGCCAGGGATGAACCGCAGACCGCCGCAAAGCCGGAGCAGGCCACGATGGTTGCCATGGCCATACCGCCTCGAAAATGTCCCATCCAGGTATAGACAGTCCTGTAAATGTCCGAGCTTATTCCTGAAAGGAAGGCGAACTGTCCCATGAGCACAAAAAGTGGAATCACGCTCAGGGTGTAGGAGGAACCTTCCGCAAGGGGAGTGATTCCCAAAATGTTTATGCCAGCATGAACGCCTACCAGAACGCATAATCCCAGAAATCCGACAAGAGCCATGGCCATGCCGATATACATCCGCAAGGCAAGCAAAACAAAGAGAAAGACGATCCCCAGGACACCGACCATCTCCGAACTCATGAGGCGGTATTCTCCTTTCGGCCCATAAACAACTTGATGATATCCAAAAGGTACTGAATGCACATAACCGTACATCCCAGGGCGAGAAAAAACACAAAGGGGTAAGTCGGGATCTTGAGGTTTGGAGATGTTCCCCCGACAGCCATCAATTCCAGCGCTTTTTCGACCCCCATCCATGTGATCAAGAGCATAAGAATGAGACAGATTGTGTGAGTAACCAAATCTATGGCTATCTGGAGCCGCCGGGGAAAAAGAGTAAACAGGAGATCCACGGAAACATGGCCCTTGCCTGCTTGAGTAAATGCAAGAAAGGAAAAAATCAGGATCAGCACTAGGAATTCCGTAATCTCAAATGCCCCTGTGATAGGCTTACTGAAAAGATATCGCCCTGCCACATCAACCGTGGTGATCAGCATCATGCAGAGAAGGGCAAATGCCCCCACGTAGGCCAGCAAGGAACTGATGGTCTCCATTTTCTTCAACAGGCTCTTCCTTTTCATGGGGTGTTGGAGCCTCCTCCGGGTTCTGTATATCTGTCAAGAGGAGACGGCAAGAACAAGTCTTGCCGCCTCCTCCCACGGCGAATTTCCAGTTTACTGTTACCGGGGCGTGATTAGAGCCCGCTTGTTTATTCTTCCTTAAGATACTCAAGCGCCGCATCCAATATGTCTTGGGCGGGATATCCCTTGGCCTCCATGTTCTTGACCCACTGTTCCCTCAAGGGCATGGTCATGTTCTTTAATTTTTCTTTGTCCTCATCGGAAAGTTCGATGATCTCGATGCCTTTTTCAAGGGCCTGATTCCTGAAGGGCTCGTCCGTTTCATCGTAAACCTTGCCGCACCATTCCGACAATGACATTCCGCTGTTTTCGTCAATCACCTTCTTAACGTCATCGGGCAGTGATTCCCATTTTCTCTTGTTCATAACCACCATCATAGTCATGGTGTAAAAGTCGGCCATGGTAGCATATTTGGTCAGATCGTCCAGTTTAAAGATGCCGAGACCTTCCCAGGGGACCACAGTGCCGTCCACCACACCTCTTTCAAGAGCGGTGTAGGTCTCGGTGACCGGAGTCGTGACCGGAACGGCTCCGAAAATCTTGAGAGCTTCGGTGACCGAGGGGTTGGCAGTCCGGATCTTCATGCCCTTGAAATCTTCGACGGTTCTAATGGGTTTCTTTACTGTGTGAAAGTCTCCGCCGGGGTGACAAAAAAGGGCAAGGACTTTGACCTTATTGTATTCTTTCTGGAATTCCGGGAAGTTTTCATATGTTTTCCACATGGCCCTTGAAGTCTTCGTAGCCGATGGTGTCATAAAAGGCAGGCTGTAGACCTCAGTCATAGGAAAACGGCCGGGCGTGTAATCGTGAAGAATATAGATGATGTCTGCAATGCCTTTTTCCGCCAGCTCATAGTGGTCGGGTGTCTTTCCAAGCGCACCGCCTGGGAAAAATGTCACTTTTACCTTTCCGTCGGTCTCTTTGTTGATTTTTTCGGCCCAGGGTTCAAACACCCGAACCTGCATCGTGTGCTTCGGCGAAAATGCATGTGCAAATTTAAGTTCGATGGTTTTCGCCATCCCAGTGCCAGAGAACAGAAGCAATGCAAAAGCTGACATGAGCAAAACGCCTATTACAGAACTTTTTTTCATGGTCAAGATCTCCTTATTTTGTAGTTTAAAGTGCTTAATATATGTTTTGTTAGCCTTTATCAAAACCTGGAGCCCTCTTTGGTTTAACTGACAATATTATGTTATCTGTATGGGTAAAAATTTATAGAAAATTATCTTATTGGATAAACATGTACCAGCGTGACTGGAGTGTGTCAAGAATAAATCTTAAACGCGTCATAAGATACAAATTTCTGGAATCATTGAAAAAAGGGTGTTTAAACATGCAATAAGCCCTGTTTTCGCAGGCAGGGCCGGGGTCAGGTTCGTGACACATCAAGATATTTCAACGCCTTGTCTCACCGTTTCCGGCTTATGCGGGGGATTAGAGTTGTGCTGATCCGCCGACAGTGACTCATTGTAGACGTAGCTTTCCCAGGTTAAGGCCGTCATCACACAGAGAGATTTGGGTTTTGTGCTGGTGCAGAGTGACAGCCCTGACGTTCAGTTCAGGGATGGGGGCGGCCTCGGCCGCCTCTTTCAGCGCGCGAGAAAGAGTCAGATAGAGGGAGATCGATTCAGACGTAAGGGTCTTTTAATCCCTTCTTATAGATCTTGCCGGAGCCTGTTCTCGGAAGGGCGTCGAGGAAGTCAACGGTCTTGGGTGCCTTGTAACCTGCCAGATTGGCCTTGCAGAAGGCAATGATTTCTTCTTCAGTGGCCTTTTCGCCGGGCTTCAACACGACACAGGCCTTGACAGCCTCTCCCCATTTTGGATCAGGCACAGCTATGACGGCGGCCTCCAGGATAGCGTTGTTGGTGTAGAGGACATTCTCGACCTCCGTGGAATAGACGTTTTCTCCGCCCGTCAGAATCATGTCTTTTTTACGATCTACGATATTGACATACTCTTCTTCGTTGACCACAGCAAGGTCCCCTGTGTAAAGCCACCCGTCCTTCAGGGCCTTTTGGGTCTCATCCGGCAGGTTCCAGTAACCGGGCGTCACCGTATCTCCCTTGACAATTATTTCTCCCACCTCCAAGTTGTCTCTTGCAACCTCTCTTCCGTCAGGGTCAACGACCTTGAG
Source organism: uncultured Desulfobacterales bacterium (assembly GCA_964512335.1). Lineage (GTDB taxonomy): Bacteria > Desulfobacterota > DSM-4660 > Desulfatiglandales > HGW-15 > JAIPEI01. The sequence goes on along the minus strand of CAZEIA010000003.1, from coordinate 22,245 downwards.
GCTCACGTTGATAAATTCCCTGCCCGTGCTCGCCTTATATTCCAGTTGTTTTTCGCGGGGCAGCCCTTTGAGGTGATCTTTCAAAATGGAAAGGGTCAAATAGGGGCTGGTCTCGGTCATGCCGTAAGTCTGGATGTAGTCACACTTGAAGGTATCGATGATTTTTCGCACCACCTCCGGGGCTATCGGTGCCCCACCGCTCAAAATGACCCTCAGGCTTGAGAAGTCGAAGTCCCCTACCTCAGGCTGGTTGACCATCATGTTGAGCATGGTGGGAATCAGGTTGCTTAGGGTTATTTGCTCCTCCTGGATGAGGGAGAGGACTCGAAGCGGGTCAAAGACAGGTGTGAGCACATGTTTTCCCCCGGCCCAGGTGATGGCAAAGGTGGCCCAGGCGTCCGCCAGGTGAAAGAGGGGGGCGACGTGGAACCAGTGATCCCTGTCTGTGAGGTTAAGCTCCGCAATGGTTCCGAGTGCGTGGCTCTTGACGTTCTTATGCGTCAGCATAACGCCTTTGGGTCTGCCTGTGGTTCCGCTCGTATAATACAAATGGGCCACATCGTCGTCCCGAAGGCCGAGGTTCCGGGGAGGAACCGCTGTCTGCCCGGCCAGAAGGTCTTCGTACGCCGTTTCCCCCGGGCCTGCGGCCTTTTGCGTCCATATGATCCGCTGCATGTTGCACGAGAACCCGGCCAGGCTGTTCACCCCGTCCTGGAATTTGCTTTGGGCGATGAGGACGCCTGAGCCACTGTCGTTGAGTATCATGGCCAGTTCTCTGGGCGACAGCCTGAAATTAAGGGGCACCAGGATCAGGCCCAGATGAGCGGCTGCAAAGTAGGCTTCCAGGAAAACATGGCAGTTTTCGTGCAGAATTGCGACCCGGTCACCCTTTTCAAGACCCATGGAATCGAGGCCGTTGGCCAGCCTCCAGACCCGCTCGGAAAATGAGCGGTAGTCCAGGCGCAAATCGTCGCACACCACTGCTTCTCTTTCGGGATAAAGCTTGACTGCCTTTGGAAGAAGTTCGTCCAGGGGCATGTTGTTGTGCCTCCTAATATCTTGATTACGACCCGAAATGGGTTTCCAGGCCGTGAAAAAGGAACCCTTTTCGTCGGTAAAGTCATTGAGTTTCAGGATCAGGTTATAGTATTCAGGAGTAAAAAAGCAAGCCTCTCATTCCTCTCGCTGTGGTTGCTGACGGTAGTTCAGTAAATTGAAACAGCAGGCCAAAGAGGTGGCTCCTGTTGCCATACCCGCAAGGATAGCTGTATTGTCGATAAGCCGGGCCATCATCGAAATTCGCATTGTCTTTTTGCTTTGTCTCATACTTGCCTGTCAGGCGGCGTGTGCAGGATCTCTTCGGACTGAGCAATCGTGACTGAGGATTTCAGACCCAGTCTCCTGCGAACCGCTACTCAGCCTGCCTCTTCAGAGGGTAGCGGTCTTCGGGGGTAAGCAGGGAGTCTGTATACATGGTCATTCTCAAAAGCCCATTATGCGGTAAAAGGTCAAAAAGCCGGATCAGCAAGGCCCCGCATCCAGGGAACACAAAAGCAACTCATCAGGAACTCAGGCCACGCGCATTGACCGGCCGCCGCGGCTAGCTGAGGGGCAGCATGTAGTCTGCGAGCCTGCTGGAGGTCTTGCGCAGGTTCTGGCTCAGGAGCCTTGCCAGCCCTTTGAGTATCTTGACGCCTGTCCGTGGATGGTCCTCGAGTATGCTGTCAAACCCCTCCCGCGTGAGGATGAGCAGGGTGCTCGGCTTCAGTGCACGGACTGTAGCAGACCTCGGAAAGTCGTCGATTACCGCCATTTCTCCAATAGAGCGATTCTTGCCCAGCTTGGCTATTACGACCTGGTGTCCCGTGTCCGCCCCTTTAAGCACCTCGAGGGTGCCATCCACCACGAAGCATACATAGGTTCCCTGATCCCCTTCTTTGAAAACCACCTCGCCTGTTTTGACGTCTGTAAGGTTCATGTATCGCGTCGCCAGCTTGAGTTCATCGGATTTGAGGGAGTCGAATATAGGTATGCTGATCAGGAGATCAATGATTGCCTTGGATGTTTTTGTGCCGGAATCGGGTTTTTTCAGGGGCATGGCTGTCTCCTTTGTCGATTTCCGAATGGAGCCGAATACGGGAAAACCGCCTTGAGGCGAGTCGCATGAGGAATACCTTTGCAAATAGGCCCGATCGTTATTATGATAGACGAAACTCCGTGGAAACGCACGGAAAATGTGTGTCTTCCGTTCGGTTACGGCTGAAGGCGTTTTTTCTGTGAATCCGGCAGGCACGAACACGAACACGATTCACGGACCTTTTTGAAGAACTATGGCTTTTGATGAACAGAGGATGCCAGCGCCTCTTTCATATGCTTATGGAGGACATTCATGTCTGAGAAGCCAAAAACTAGTGCGGAGGAATTGCTCGACCATCCCGAGGTAAGGGATGTCATTTCCAGCACAAGCCGGGAATTATTGGAGCGAAGGGCGTTCCAGCCCCCGCGGTGCGAGGCGTTTCAAGGCAGGTACACGAATCTCATGGAGACTGACAAGTATGTCTTCGACGTGGACTCCCAGGCTGCAAAACAGCTCCCTTCCATTATTGGAAATCGGGTCCAGGAAGTAATCCGAGAGGATGATCCCGACGACCGGCTCAAGGCGGTCTTTACCCGGCGGAGGAATATCGGGATAGTTTTCTCCGGCGGCCCGGCGCCGGGCGGCCACAACGTGATCGCCGGACTCTACGATGCGGCCAAGGCCGCCAATTCGGAATCCCGGATCTTTGGTTTCCTCATGGGTCCCGACGGTATCATAGAGAATGAGGCTGAGGAGATCACCGATGATATGGTGGACGCCTACCGCAACCTGGGAGGCTTTACCATGGTCAAAACAGGCCGCACCAAGATCGATTCCCGGGAAAAGATGGCTCTCTCCAGGGATACGTGCAGGTGTCTAGAGCTGGACGCACTGGTGATCGTGGGCGGAGACGACTCGAACACGAACGCAGCCTTTCTTGCCCAGGAGCTCTATAATGACGGCATTCAGGTCATAGGCGTCCCCAAGACCATAGACGGCGACATCCAGGTCCGGGATGCCCGAAACAATGTCTTGTGCGCCATGTCTTTCGGCTTTCATACGGCGGCCAGGGCCTTTTCAAACAACATCTCCAACCTGTGCACTGACAGCAGCTCTGATGTTAAATACTGGCACATCTGCAAGGTGATGGGCAGGGTGGCAAGTCACCTGGCCCTGGAGGTGGCCCTACAGACCCATGCCACCGTGACCCTGATCGGCGAGGACCTGTGCAACTACGTGGATGAGGAACGCCTGGAAAAGGCCCGGAAGGAAGGGAAGGTGGACTACGGTGCATACGGCCTTACCATGAGGCATCTCTCGCGGGTCATCTGCAAGGCTATAGTGAGGCGTGCGGCCGCCGGCAAGAACTACGGGGTCATTGTCATTCCAGAAGGGGTGCTTGAGTTCATCAACGAGATCCAGGCGTTTATCATCAAGCTCAGCAAGATCATTGCGGAATACAATGACACCCACGACCGCGATTTTCACAGCAGGCATCCCAGGCTGGAGGACAAGCTGGAGTACCTTAATAAACTGGCCCGGCGTTGTCGGGAGGAACGACTGATTCCAATCTGGAGCGACCATGACGACGAACTCTTCAACGACCTTCCTTCCTTTTTCCAGGAAGGACTTCTTTCAGAGCGGGACAGTCACGGGAACTTTCAGTTTTCCCTTGTGGAGACGGACAAGGTGGTCATGGGAATGGTCCGCGATTACCTTGGATGGTTGAGGGATCGTGGAGAGTACATGTTGGGGGTTGCCCCGGATTACTACAGGAAAGTCCTGGAAAAAGACGGCCTGGACCCGCTTAGCTTCGGCCCGGCCCTGTTTTCCAACTGGGGAGGAGACGACCCACTTCTGGTCAGGAGGGAGATCATTTCCCGGAAGACGCTCAGGCAGGAGCTGGCCCGCGCGGGCGTGATTGCAGAGAACGAAACGGTTCCATCGGCCGTAGAAAAGATCTTCAAGGCTTCGGTGCCGAAGTTCAAGACCCAAAACCACTTCTACGGGTACGACGGCAGGGGAAACGACCCCACCAGATTCGACTGCACGTACACCTACAACTTGGGATTGTGTGTCTTCAGCCTTATCGCGCACGGCGCAACAGGCCAGATGGCGGCCATCCGGAACCTGGAGCTCGATTTCTCCCGCTGGCAACCCCTAGGCATTCCCATTGCTCCACTCATGCGCTTGGAGGAGCGGAAAGGCAGACTGACCCTGGTTCTCGAAAAGACCGTAGTGGATGTTGACTCACCGGCCTTTAGAGTGGCCAGGGTCCTGCGTGACAAATGGCTGGCCGCCCATCCGGGCGAAGACGAGTTCCGGCGGCCGGGCCCGATCCGGTTCTGCGGAGCGGCGGAGGAAGACCGGCCCATCACCCTGGTCCTGAATGCCGTGGAAAGTGAGGATGCTTAAGGCATGCCGGGGCCAATGGGGGGAGGGGATTCCAGAAGTAAAAGGGACCTTGAAGATGAGAAGGGCCTCTCCGTCGCCGTCATAACACGAAACGAGGAGGAACGCCTTCCGGCATGTCTCGAGAGCGTCTCATTTGCAGACGAGATCGTGGTGGTGGATTCGGGAAGCACGGATCGAACCGTGGAGATAGCCGACTCCTTGGGAGCCCGTGTAATAGTGGAGAACTGGAGTGGGTTTTCAGGGCAGAAGCAGTTCGCCGTGGACTCATGCTCGAACTCCTGGGTCCTTGTCCTGGATGCGGACGAGCGGGTGCCTATAGAGACCGCCGAAGCAATCCTGCACGCGCTGTCGTCCAAAGACAATGCAGTGACTGCCTTCAGCTTTCCACGAAAGAACTTTCTGCACGGAAGATGGATTCGTCACTGCGGGTGGTGGCCCGACCGAATCCTTCGTCTTGTAGATCGCCGTTATGGATCGTTCGACGGTCGTGCTGTCCATGAGCGCTGGCTCACCCGTGGCCGCGAACAACTCCTTAGTGCACCTATTGAGCACTTCAGTTTCAGGACTTACTCCGATATCGTTGCCAAGATGGAGCTCTATTCAGACCTGGCGGCCCGATCAATGTATGATTCCGGCCGCACAGCAGGCCCCCTGACGCCTCCCCTTCATGCCCTGTGGATGTTCTTTCGAACATATGCATTAGAGTTTGGCGTCCTGGACGGGTTTGACGGGCTCGTTATCTCGATCATGAATGCAGGCGGGTCTTTTTTCAAGTACGCCAAACTGCGAGAACTCGCGGCCGACCCGGAACGGAGAACCGGTTAATCCTGACGTCCCGGAAAACAGACTGTGGATCTTTACGGAAAACGTGTCCTTATCGTCAAGCTTCGCTATATCGGGGACACCCTGAGCATGGTGCCGGTGGTGGAAAACCTCAAGCGCCTCTCGCCTGGCACCATGGTGGAGGTGCTGGTGAACCAGGGTACCGAACCCGTGGTCATACATCATCCGTGTATTGACCGAACGTTGACTTATGACTATGCTCTGGCCAAAAAATTAACAAACAAATCAATAATATATCAGATTAACCTGATAAAGCGGTTGAGGTCAAGGCGATACGATGTGGTCATTGACTACACTCACGGCGATCGTGCAGCCTTGATCTGTTATTTGACCGGGGCCCCGATCCGTATCACCCATCGGCATGCGGGCAGGCTTTCGCATTTTCTCATGAACCGGTTCGTGGACTCTGATCCTGCCGCCAATCATATTGTGGATCACCAACTCGCCTCCCTTAAGGTCCTGGGGCTGGACGGGTTTGAGCGGACACTGGGGCTCCACGTGCCGGACTCGGTGAAGCGCAGCGTGGACCGCAGGATCGATCGCGCAGGCCTTTCAGCGGAAAGGCCGTGGGTGGTTATACACCCCGGCGCACGGGGATCGCTGCGGCGCTGGAAAAGTGAGCGTTTCGGCGAGATCGGCCGAAAACTCCAGGCCACTACCCGTTCATCGGTGCTCCTGCTGGGTGGACCGGGCGAAGAGGCCCTGCTGGACGAGGTCAAGTCCCGCATGGAAAGGCCGCCGGATTTTTGCTCTGCAGATATGACTCTTTTCGAGACCGGAGAGCTTCTAAGCCGTTCCAGCCTGTTCATAGGCAACGACTCGGCCCCGGCTCACATTGCTGCAGCAGCCGGGTGCGCCACATTGACCCTCTTCGGCCCCACCTTTCCTCACATGTGGATGCCTTTGAGCCGGCTCGGTGAAGTGGTATTCAAGGGAGTTCCCTGCTGCGGGTGCAGGCAGGAGACCTGTATTCGACCAGAGGACTCGTGCATGGACCTTATCGGGGTGGATGAGGTCTGGGAACGTGTTGTTCGACTTCTGGAGCGGATCGGAAAATCAAAGACACAGAAGCGCTCGCTGTCCCATTTTTCTTGAACTGGTACCTGCGATTCCTATACTCTTGCCCAAAACGGCCTGCCCGAGCCCCTAAACAGGAAGGCCTGCGGGGGGCTGGAGGCCGGTCGAATCGCCCTGAATCGAGTCTTTAAGAAGAACACTACCCCAACAACGAGGAGGAATTTTTGATGGCAGAGTATCCGTCCGCGGCGAGGACGCGAACCGAGGTATTTGTCAACGACTACGTCCGAAGTGTGTACAACTGGATGTGCATAGGACTGGCCATTACAGGATTTGTGGCCTATTACGTCTCCAACTCTCCCGCCATACTCAATCTGGTTTTCGGGAACAGCCTGATCTTCTTCGGGCTTATCATTGCCCAGCTTGCCCTGGTTTTTTCCATCAGCGGGATGGTGAGCCGAATGAGTGCAGGGACGGCTACGGGACTCTTCGTGCTCTATGCCGGGCTTAACGGAGTGACTATTTCCTTTATTTTTCTATTGTACGCCAGGGAATCCATTGTAAGCACTTTCTTTATCTGCTCCGCCACCTTCCTGGCTTGCAGCATTTACGGATGGACCACGAAGCGGGATCTGACCTCCCTTGGGGGTTTCCTGTTCATGGGCCTGATCGGGATCATCATTGCGTCGCTGGTGAACATGTTCATAAGGAGCAGCGCCGTGAGTATGGTGGTCAGTTACATCGGCGTGTTCGTTTTCGTAGGGCTCACCGCCTACGACACCCAGAAGATCAAGAACATGGCCCTGACCCAGCCGGCGGATGCGGAAGCCGGTGTCATACGGAAAGGGGCTATTCTGGGGGCCTTGTCCTTGTATCTCGACTTCATTAACCTCTTCCTCCTGATGTTGCGTATATTCGGAGGGGGCCGGGACTGATCCCGCCCGAGTCTTTACATGCCGGACAGCCCCCTCGGCGGGAAGCGGTATAAGCCGAAGGGAGCGGTTTTTTGCCGGGGCCCATATGGAGCCGTTATATCTAGACCTCGCTCGCAGCGGCCGATTGAAAGAGCGGGCGGCTGAGGCTGCGGCCCTGCTGGAGCACTGTGAGATCTGCCCGAGGGCCTGCGGGGTGGACCGCCTCGCGGGGGAGCTTGGTGTCTGTCGAACAGGCCGGCTTGCCCGGATAGCCGGCTACAGCCCTCATTTTGGGGAAGAGTTTCCCCTGGTAGGCGTGCACGGGTCAGGGACCATTTTTATCAGCTCGTGCAGCCTGCTTTGCAGCTTCTGCCAGAACCGCGACATCAGCCACGGAAACGAAGGTGTCGAGGTGGAGGCGGCCGGGCTCGCCCGCATCATGCTCCTGCTGTCGGAGCAGGGGTGCCACAACATAAACGTTGTCACACCTACGCATGTGGTGCCTCAGATGCTGGAGGCCTTGACAATAGCCGCGGAAGCAGGGCTCAGGATTCCTCTGGTTTACAACTCCAGCGGGTACGACCAGGTGGAAACACTTCGTCTCCTGGAGGGCATTGTGGACATATACATGCCTGACTTCAAGTTCTGGGACGGTAAATGGGCGGGCCGTTTCTGTAATGCGCCCGACTATCCGGAGAGGGCCCGGGAGGCCTTGCGTGAGATGCACAGACAGGTCGGGGACCTGGCAGTGAATGGTCGCGGCATTGCCACGCGGGGTCTCCTGGTGAGACATCTGGTGATGCCCGAGCGGGTTGCCGGCACCGGCGAGGTGGCGGGTTTTATCGCCCGGCAGATCTCTCCGCACACCTACGTGAACGTAATGGACCAGTACCGTCCCTGCGGGGATGCGGTCCAGGACGAGATAATCAACCGTCGCCTTACCGCCGACGAATTCCGCGACGCCTTGGATATGGCCCACAAGGCGGGTCTTGAGAGGCTGGACCCCAGGGACCGCATGCGGGTCGCCTTTTTGTAGGCATGTACCTTGCTGTGAATAAAAACAAGGAGCAAACGGGTTGGGTGTGGAAAAGACGTTTATTATTGGAGATGTACACGGGTGCTGCCGGCTCCTTGAACGACTGATAGAACGGATTGAGTGGGAACCTGAAAATCACCGGCTGATTTTTCTTGGGGACTACATCGACCGCGGGGAGGATCCCAAGGGTGCCATTGATCTGATTATAGATCTCAGGGAGCGCTCCGGCTCCGTGGACTGTCTCATGGGAAACCACGAAAGCCTTTTCATCCACTACCTCAACACGGGGGACCCGAGATTGTTTTTGGCCAACGGCGGAAAAACCACTCTTGAGAGTTACGGTATTCATGAAAACACTACGGCTGTTCCGCGGATTCCAGGCAAGCACCTCGATTTTCTCAGGTCACTTAAACTCTACGTAGAGCTTGACGAATACCTGGCCGTCCACGCCGGTCTTCGCCCCGGAGTGGCCCTTGTTGACCAGACCCCGGAAGATCTCCTCTGGATACGAGAGCGCTTCATCCAGTCCGACTGTGATTTCGGAAGGATAGTGGTGTTCGGACACACGCCTTTTCGGGAGCCTTTGGTGGAGTCCAACAAGATAGGCCTTGACACCGGCGCCGTGTATGGAAACAAGCTCACCTGCATGGAGCTTCCCAGTCGTGAGTTCGTGTCTGTGAGGGTCTGATCCTTGACCGCTTCAGGTGAAAACGACCCCCGTATCGGCCTCACCACCACAATTCCCGTGGAGATCGTTTACGCAGCAGGCCTCCGGCCCGTGGACCTGAACAACCTGTTCATCACCTCCCCCAACCCCGAAGCCTTTCTGGAGACAGCCGAAGCCGAGGGTTTTCCCAGGACCGTCTGCGCCTGGATCAAAGGCATATACGGTGTGGTCATGGACAGAGGTCTTGACCGGGTAATCGCCGTGACTGGGGGGGATTGCAGCAACACCGTAGCCCTGGCCGAGGTCCTGGAGAGAAGGGGGGTAAAGGTTCACCGGTTCGACTACCCCCTCGATCGCAATCGGGCGCTGCTTGAACGAGCAATGGGACTTCTGCTTGAGGAACTCGACGTATCCTGGGATTGTGTGCATGCGACAGTGAAACGACTGGACCGCATTCGAGAGAAGCTGCGACGACTGGACCGTATGACCTATCGAGAAAATGTTGTCAGCGGCCGGGAGAACCACCAGTTTTTGGTGAGCAGTTCGGATTTCGGTTCAAATCCGGATGCCTACGAGGAGGCCCTGGACGAGTTCATGGCCGAATCCGCCGGCCGTTCTCCGTTTGAATCATCTTGTCGCCTCGGGTTCATCGGGGTCCCTCCGATTTTTGACGATCTTTACGAGACCATTGAACACTTTGACGCCAGGATCGTTTTCAATGAAGTCCAGCGTCAGTTCAGCCTGCCTGTGGGCGGAAGGGACATCGTGGACCGATATCTCATCTACACCTATCCATACGGTTTGGAAGAAAGGATCATGGACATTGGGAAGGCGGTAGAGGAAAGGGGCCTTCACGGCCTCATTCACTACACACAGACCTTTTGTCACCGGCAGATCCACGATATCCTCCTGAAGGAGAGCCTCAAGCTGCCCATCCTGACTCTGGAAGGGGACCGGCCGGGGCCTCTTGACGGGCGGACCCTGACCCGTCTGGAGACCTTTCTCGAGATATTGGGGGTGCAAAGGGGAATCAGTACTTGATCAGGTGATCCCAGAAATCCGGATCCTTTTCGCGCCAGTCGGGGCCGAACCGACGGTCGTAGAAACCGCTGAGCCGGTCGTACCACTTTGCCCAGATGTTGCGCTTCTTTTCCCTGGCCTCGATTACATCGGCCACGAATACGTCGATGCGGTTGATCTCATCCTTGGGGGCATAGAACGATGCCCCTTTCTCCGCCGACATCTTGAGATCTTCCTTGGTCAGGGCGTGGGCGGTGAGCATCAGAGCGGGAATGCCCCGTTTGTTTGCTATGTCCAAAAGTTCGTATCCCCTGACCCCCATAATGTCCAGCACGGCGACATCGTAAGAGTTCCTTTCGAGAAGCTCCTTACCCTCCTCAAAGGAGAGGGCCTGATCTATTCGGCACATTTCGAGTATTTCAGTAAGCAGATCGAGGATGTCCTTTTCGTCATCTACGATGAGAATCCACTTCCCTCGCAAGATTTTCTCCGTATCCATTATATGACCTCCTGATTGTATAGTGCGTCTTGCCCCGGCCGTGCGGCTCTCCTGCTTTTGGCTACCTAAGAGGACTCAAGTGTCAAACGAAACCTGAATTTCTCAATTCAGTCAACACCTCAAATTACAACATGGCTTCCTTATACTCAAGGCGATATATTTCCGCGAGCGTCAGAAAGATCGTCATTATCAGAGGGCCGTAAACCACGCCGAGAATGCCGAAAAGCTTGAGCCCGCCGAGCACTCCTATGAATACGAGAAGAGGGTTCATTTTCATGCCCTTTCCGATGAGACGGGGTTTTATGACGTACTCGATCGCGGCGCTGTAGGAGACGTTGTAGATGAAAAACAGCACTCCCATCCCCGTCTTCCCCTGAAGGAAGAGAATGGCGGTGGCGGGAACAAAGACGATGGACGCGCCCACAAGGGGCAGAAAGGCCATGAAGGCCGCTATGGTGCCCCAGAGAAAAGGGCTCCCTAAGCCGGAAAAGAAGAACCCAACGCCGGCCAGAACTCCCTGGATGCTCCCTGACACCCCGTTGGCCAGGATTACGGAGCGGCCTGTTTCCCGGAACTTGTTGACCATGAGCTCCTGCTGAGACAGGGGAAAAGGAAGCAGTTCCGAAATGTAGTTCTTGAGGCGCTCTCCGTCCTTGAAGATGTAAAAGATTACCAGGATCATGAGAAAGAAGTGTATGAGGAGGCTCAGCAGATTGGACGCTAAAGAGCCGATCTGTCGTGAAAGGAATAGTCCCACGTTGGTCCCGATGGATGAGGCCAGCTGGTTCAAGGCTTCCACATCGAGGCTCACGCCCGCCATACCGGCCACCCTTCGGATTCGATTTGCCCATATGCTGTCCCCGTGAATCATCTGGTCGAGTTGGGAGACGGAGACCATGGTTCGGCTGTGCTTGTAGAAATCAAAGGCCTCGTTCGAAAGGGTTCCCACGAAGCCTCCTACGGGAATGATCAGGGTCACTGTGATAATCAGGCACATGAGGAGTGAGGCGGGCCGAGCCCGATCCTTCAGCAGGCTGCGGAGACGGGAATAGAGGGGAAAGAAGGCGCTGGCTATCAGGAGCCCAAGCACGATAGCCGAGATATAGGTCCAGAAAAGAAGAGCCAGGAGGATTCCGGCCCCGAGGAGAACGACGAGGAAAACCTTGGAAATCGTGCGCGTATCCATATCACATAAGTGCCGGCGGATCAGGCTGGGGAGACAGGGCCGCCGGTCCTCCGTTGTTCAGTGCATTCGTCTACCAAGTTCCGAGAGAACTCGAAGTAATCGTTCGGCGGATTCTTCGGTCATGGTTCCCATGCCGCAGGAGGATGTTAGCATGGATCGGGCTCGAAGGTCATTCTCGTTAACGCCCTGGGCGGCCAGTTGCCGAAGGCCGCGCTCCAAACGCCCATGCAGGGAAGCCGCAGTGGTTTCCGTATCAAAAGCCATTGTGGGCACGATGCCCCAGGCGATGGTTCCTCCCTCTTCGATAAAACGCGTCGCCTCCTCGGGGTAAAGAAGGAAAGAATCCATGAAGCCGTAAGCATCGAAGTTGATAATATCCGGGCGGGACTCAAAGATCATCGGCCAGTCCGTGTTGGCGCAGCAGTGAACACCGATGAGCGCATCGGACCTGTCTTTACAGTATTGGATCATTTCCCTGAGCGCCTGGACGACAACCCCTCGGTTCATTGATGAGAACGCAGAGCCGATGCCGGAGAGAGCCGGCTCGTCGATGAAGAGAATTGGTCTTCTACCGGTTCCGCCCAAGACCTTGGCCTGCCACAGGAGCTTTATGGACAGGCCTTTGATGACCGCATCCAGGAGGCCGGGGTCATGGAGAAGAGACCGGCCGTCCTCCAGGGAAATCGAGGAGGCAAAGGTGATGGGGCCTGTGCTTTGCCCCTTGATAAAGCCGTTCCGGGAAGGCGGATTCTTTTCGATCAAGTCCAGGAGTGCATAAAGGCCGCGGGCACGGTCAGGGCCGATAGCAAACGCGTCCAGATCTTCGGCCAGAAACTTTTCGTAAAACAGGGCCATGTTTTCTTCCAGCGCTTCCGTGGCTACAAAAGGCTTAGCATGGTTGTTTTTAGTCCGAATCCCGGGCAGCCCTTCGCTGAACTGCAGGGTCATATCTTCCAAGGGTGAGAGATTCACAAACTGAGGCCAGAAAGGCATTTCCGGAAGCTGTTCCAGGATCAGTCGGCAGGAGTGTTCCACGTTTACCCAGGGCACACTGCCCACGCCGGTGGCAGCAAACTTGAATTTCAAAGGACTCATCCCCCTCAGACGGACGAATTCGTCCTTGGTTCCTGAATACGTGTAAGCCAGCCTTCGAGCAAGGCGATCATTTTTTCGGTTTTCCGTTTTTCCGAGTCCAAGGCCGGGGCTTCTTCACGGAGTTCGTCCTCCGCGGGGGCGGCTTCCATCTGCAATTCATAGCCTGGAGCATGGTCGGGAAAGCCCTCGGTCAAGGCCTTTAATTCGTTAAGACGGGCCATCGCCCTTGAATCGCCGGGTGACCGGGCCAGGACTTTTTCATAGGTCTCGATGGCGGCATCAATCTGGCCCTGGCTGAAATAGAGCTCGGCGAGTGTGGACGTTGCGATTTCAGGAATTGGTTCGTCCGACTGATAATCGGGTCTCTCCATATCCCGGTCCTCGAGCGGTTCACGGCCGGTTTCGAGGGCAGGTGGACGAAGTCTTTCCAGGGATTCACGGGCCGCTGAATCAGCGGGGTTATGGGCCAGGTAAATGTCAAGGCAGCCCGCCGCCTCATGGTGCCGTCCCTGACGTTGATAGGCGCCCGCAAGCAGGACATAGGCCCTCGCAGATTCATCCAGGCTTCGGGTCACGCGCTCCAGTTCATCCGATGCCTTGGCCGTTAGTCCGCTTTCAAGGTAGGCTTCGGCAAGGAGTGTGCGGAGTCCGTCATGGGCCGGATGTATTTCCAGGGCCTTTCGGCAATGCCGGATCACGAGCCCTGCAGGTCCTTCTGTAATGAGCTTGGACAGGACCAAGTGAATGGTATCGGGCGAAGCATCGCTCTCCAGGATGTCTTTGAGAACCCGCTCAAGGTCGTCCATGTGCATTCTCCCCTGTTTGGTGATTATCAGTCCGATGCGGTCCCAAGTACCTTCGGCTCCGTTTCACCGCTTATGTCAGGACCGGACCGCCGGCCCCTGGACAAAGGCGCTCCGGTCGTGACGCCGGTTCGAGATTCCTGCGTAAAATGAAACTGGACCTCGTTGTCCTTCAGGAGGTTCAGCTCCTGGCGTGCCACGGACTCGATATAACCCTCGTCGGTTCGCAGGCTCTCGATTTCGCGAAGTAGTTCATGGTTTTTCTTTTCCAGCTCCTGAATACGTTTCCTGTATTGCTGCCTCTGGCCTTCCATTTTGTACAAGTGGATAAGCCCGCGTTCGCCAAAGGCCAGCCAGGCAATGATCAGGACGAAAAACACAAAAACCGAAAGCCTGATGATTTCCTTTTTGTTCAGTTCCATAGAGCGCTTCTCGATACCCGAGGGGAAGGCTTAGTCCACTCTCCGTCCCGTTCCCGACTGGACGTTAAGATTGTATCGGAGTCGCTCAAAGGCCCTGCTCCGGTTTCCATCGTGCAGCGATAATCACTGAGCGGACTCCTGCAGCCCTTGCCAGGTCGATAATTCCAAGCACAGCCCCGTGGCGGGTATTCTTGTCGGCCTGGAGTATTATACGTTCGAGTCCGTCGTCCTGCACACGCTTTCGAAACCGCCCCTCCAACATATTTTTTTCGACCGGTTCTCCCTCCAGGTAAGTGTTCCCGTCCGTGTCGATGACGACCGTGGCTTCCCTGCGCGGCTCTTGGGACAGGCGGCTTGCCATCTCGGGAAGCTGCAATCTGACACCGGAGGCCAGGTCGAAGTGGGATGTGACCATAAAAAAGATCAGAAGAAGAAATACGATATCGATCAGCGGGGCGATCCCCAGTCGAGGTTCCTCCTCTCTTCGACTCCGGCTGAATCGCATGACATTCCTCCGTCCTGATCAGCCTTTCTTGGAGGACGCTCCGGCTTTCGTCCCCCGGCGGCCGTTTGAGCTGTTTTCAACGCTCCCGTCGCTTGCCTCTTCCAGGATCTCTATAATCTCCATGGAGTGTTCCTCCATCTCGAAAACAAGGTTCTCGGTTCGGTCTTTGAGGATACGGTAGCAGACCAGCGTAGGAATGGCCACACAGAGCCCCGAGGCGGTGGTGACGAGCGCCTCGGCGATACCTCCGGCAAGCGGAGCTGGATTTCCGACACCTTGGATGGAGATGACGTTGAAGGTCTTGATCATGCCGGAAACCGTGCCCAGCAGCCCGAGGAGCGGGGTGAGGTTGGCGATGGTGGCCAGGACGCCCACGTGCTTTTCGAGAACGACTGCTTCCCGGCCGCCCATCTCCTCGATCCCTTCCTTAACGAGCCACATACCCCGGCCGGTATTCTTGAGTCCCCCAACGAAGACCCGGGCGATGGACGATGTGTGTCCCTGGCAAAGGTAGAGTGCTTCAGCGACTTTTTGCTGTCGCAGCAAGGCTTCGACGTTTCGAATGAACTCTTCAGGCAGGACCTGGCTGCGTCTCATTACCCAGAGACGTTCCAGAAAGATCGCCAGGGCAATGACGGAGCAGAGCAGGATGGGGTACATGAACACACCGCCCCTGACAAACAGATCGATCAAACTGGTGTTCCTCCATTGAAAAAGCCGCGCCTGCGCATTCCCGGTTCTATCCGGGAAGGGAACGCGGAGGCTTTCATATGCGCAAGCCCCAGGATTCGTCTCTTGCCGCGTCAAGCACCGTACCATACTTGCCGAAAACCGGGCAAGTCAAGAGGGATAGAGAGAGCCGTGCCTGGGTCCCGCGGCATGGGGCGACGACCCGCAATTAAACGCGACACTCAGTCGCCCTGGTCGTAGCGAGACAGGGTTCCCGCATCGTAACCGGCCTTTTCGTAGTTTTCCAGGGCCCTGGTCTTGAGGTCGGGATCTTTGATCTTTTCCGCCTGCTTGTCCGCCAACTCGGCGGCGTGGCTCCACATCCCTTCCTTTTCGTACGAGCGGATTCGGTTCTCGGTGCCGGCAATCTCGCCGGGTGTCTCCATGACTGCGGCACGGCACCAGGAGATCAGTTTTTTTAAGGGGTTACCGCATTCGGGGCAGAACGCGAGAGGAGCGTCTCTGAGCCCCTGAAGCACCTCGAAAGGGCTGCGGCAGTGGTGACACGAGGATTCAGCATGCTCGGCCTGGTATTCGTAGATGGGCATGGGCGTTTTCCTACGGCTCAGCCCTCGCACGCCTGCGGGGCTTCTTATGGTTGACGGAGACCTCTTCAGACTCTATACATGTCATAAGGAGCGAAGGGATTCAACATGAACGAGGAAGAGTACAAAAAAAAATATATAAACTTGAGGATTCTGAAGGATATTCAGGATTATATAAAGCCCCTGAAGACATCCTCCACTTCCGTATACCCCATCAGGGTTCCCAACGAACTGCTGTACCAGACTGTACAGCTCCAGGGTGCTGAGAATGCGGATCGGCTGATTCACCACATTTTTGAACTCGGACTCTCAGTATGGAGCGAGCGCCAGTACAGTGAAGTGTTCGGTTCGGAAAAAGAACTCGAGGAGTTCATCGAGTTGGTGAAAAAGCGGAATAAAGAGTGATCAATCTTTGAAGCCAAGCCTTCCCTTGTTTGTGGCATGGTTTGTGCTTTTATCCACCCCAAGGGGTCGCAAGCACCGCGGAGAAAGACGGGCGCTATGGTATGAACACATACAAACCGGTTGACACCCGTTACTCTGTTCCTGTAGGTACAACAATTTTGCTTGAACAACCGTTGATCGTGCTTAATCTTTGTTTTAATCCCCTGTCCCCGGATACTTTGGAAAGGTTCTCATGAAGAGCAGCATAGAAGAGATAAGCCCTGTAAAGAAGAAGCTCATTGTGGAAATTGAGGCCGATGAAGTTGAGCGCAAGATAAACAAGGCCTACCTAGACCTAGGTAAACAGGCACGTCTGCCCGGGTTCCGTCCCGGAAAGATTCCCATGAAGGTCCTAGAAGGGCGGTTCGGCAGGGAAGTCTTGAATGACGTGACCAGAGACCTCATCAACGATACGCTTCCAAAGGCCCTGGAGGAAAACGACACCTTTCCACTGAACATGCCGAGCCTCGAGAACGACTTGCCCAAGAAGGGCGAGCCGTTCAGGTACACGGCAATAATGGAAGTTCGTCCGACATTCGAATTGAATGACTACAAGGGCCTCGAGGTGGAAAAGGAGATCCTTTCCGTGGGGCAGGAAGAGGTGGACAGGCAGATCGAGGAGATCCGCCGTGCCCGCGGTCAACTCCGGCCTGTTGAGGAAGATCGTGGAGTCATTGAAGGAGACCATGTCGAGTTCAGCTTCAGGGGGGTGGAGAACGGTACACCCGTTGAAGGCCTGAAGGCCGACGATCACATGCTCAGGGTGGGCTCCGGCGATTTCCACCCGGAGTTTGAAAGGCAAATCATCGGCGTCAGGAAGGGAGAGCCCGCCTCGGTTCGCGTGAACTTCGAAGAGGACTACCGCGATAAGAATCTCGCGGGTAAGGGCATCGATTTCCAAATTGAACTCAAGGACATCAAGGAAATGGAGCTCCCCGGGCTGGATGATGAATTCGCCAAGGGGCTCGGCGGCAACGTAGAGACTTTCGAGGACTTGAAGGAAGAGGTTCGAAAGGAACTCACCAAGAGGGAAGAGAAGCGTATCGACATGGAAGCGAGAACCCGGTTGACAAGACAAATCTGTGACACGGTGGACTTCGCG
This sequence comes from uncultured Desulfobacterales bacterium, assembly GCA_964512335.1. Classification (GTDB taxonomy): domain Bacteria; phylum Desulfobacterota; class DSM-4660; order Desulfatiglandales; family HGW-15; genus JAIPEI01. Next base: position 4,926 of record CAZEIA010000003.1, on the reverse strand, counting down.
CTTCCCGAATCCCTCGTGGAGCAGGAGTTGAACGGCGCGATCCAGAATATTATGCAGAACCTGTCCCGTTCGGGAATGACTGTGGACCAGGCCGGGCTGAACGAGGACAAGCTTCGCGAGGAACTGCTTCCCGCAGCCGAATCCAGGGTGAAGCGGATGCTGGTGCTCGCTGAGATCGCCCGGCAGAACGACCTCAGCGTCACCGATGAGGACGTATCGAACGGGTTCTTAAACCTTGCCGCTGAAACCGGTCAGGATCCCGGTATAATACGGCGCTTCTATGAGACCCAGAACCTCATGGATTCGTACCGTGAGCGGCTCCTGGAGGAAAAGACCTTGAATTTCCTGATTAATAGTTCTAAGATCATAGAAGTTGATTCAGACAAAATAAGCAAAATAGAGTCTTGATAATGACACGAATTTGGCGGCGTATCGGTCAAGCCGGTCAGACGTACCGTTTGGTATAGAAGAAAGAGAGACATATGCTGATACCAATTGTAGTAGAACAGACAAGCCGCGGTGAACGTGCCTATGACATTTACTCGCGCTTGTTGAAGGACCGGATCGTATTTATCGGGGAGCAGGTGCATGACAACATGGCCAACACTATCATAGCCCAGATGCTCTTCCTCGAGTCCGAGGATCCGGAAAAGGATATCAACCTGTACATCAACTCTCCCGGCGGATCCGTGACCGCGGGCCTTGCGATTTACGACACCATGCAGTACATCAAGCCCGATGTTACGACCATCTGTATCGGGCAGTGCGCAAGCATGGCAGCCCTGCTCCTGGCCGCCGGCGCCCCTGGAAAGCGGTATTCCCTTCCCCGTGCCAGGATCTTGATCCATCAACCTATGGGAGGGGCTCAAGGGCAGGCCACGGATATTGACATTCACGCGCGTGAGATCCTCAAGATCCGGGAGACCATCAACCGGCTGCTGTCGCATCATACCGGACAGTCCCTTGATCAGATCCAAAAAGATACGGAGCGCGATTTCTTTATGGATGCGGAAGAATCAAAAAAGTACGGAATTGTGGACAAGGTGATTACCCACAGAGAGATCCGGGATTCCCTGGAAACTTGATAGAGGAATATATTTATGCCGAGAAAAAACGACTCCAGCGACGACCTGCTCTGCTCCTTTTGCGGCAAGAGCCAGGAAGAGGTGAAGAAACTCATCGCGGGGCCTTCGGTCTACATCTGCGACGAGTGCATTCAACTCTGCAATGAGATCATTGCCGAGGAATACGGACAGGAGTCCGGTGCGGACGAGGACGGTAAGCTGCCCAAGCCTTACGAGATCAAGGAGATGCTCGACCAATACGTGGTCGAACAGGAACGTCCCAAAAAGATACTTTCGGTGGCGGTCCACAATCACTACAAGCGGATCAACACCCGGGCGGACATGGACGGAGTAGAGCTTCAAAAGAGCAATATTCTTCTGATCGGCCCTACCGGATCGGGTAAGACCTTACTGGCCCAGACCCTTGCGCGGATCCTGAAGGTCCCGTTCACCATTGCGGACGCAACAACCCTTACAGAGGCCGGTTACGTCGGCGAGGATGTGGAAAACATAATCCTGAACCTGGTACAGATGGCCGACTACGATGTGGATGCCGCCTGCCGGGGGATTGTTTATATCGACGAGATAGACAAGATCGCTCGCAAATCAGACAGTCCGTCCATAACGCGGGACGTCTCTGGCGAAGGTGTGCAGCAGGCCCTCCTGAAAATTATCGAGGGGACCATGGCGAGCGTGCCTCCCAAGGGAGGTCGGAAACACCCGCAGCAGGATTTTGTAAAAGTGGACACTAGCAATATCCTTTTCATCTGCGGCGGGACCTTCAACGGCCTTGAAAAGATCATCAGCAACCGTCTCGGAAGCAAGACCATGGGATTCGAAGCGGCCATCAAAGACAGGCTGAACGAGGACGCCAACAAGGTGCGGACCCTGGTACAGCCTGAAGACATGATCAAGTTCGGGCTGATCCCTGAGTTTGTAGGGCGCATCCCCATCATCGCGTCCCTGGACGAGTTGAGCCGGGACGCCCTGGTACGCATCCTCACCGAACCCAAAAACGCCTTGGTGAAGCAGTACATGAAGCTCTTTGAACTGGAAAACGTGCTTCTCAAGTTTACTGATGAAGCGCTCCTTGCCGTAGCCAATGATGCGATCAAGCGGAAATCCGGGGCCCGCGGGCTTCGGGCCATTCTCGAGACGATCATGCTTGATATCATGTATGAAATTCCGAGCATGGCCGGCGTTCGGGAGTGCGTGATTAACGATGATGTTATTGAGCGCGGGGAGTCTCCCCTGCTCATCTATGAAAACCAGGCCGGTTATGCCTAACCCCAAGACATGAAGGTGATATGTTCAACCTGACAAAGAAGAATCCATTGGAAGTTTTTAAAGAACAAAAAGTGCACTACCCGCTGCTCCCCTTGAGGGACGTGGTTGTGTTCCCGAACATGGTGGTTCCTCTATTTGTTGGAAGGGAGAAGTCCATCAAGGCGCTGGAACACGCCATGAGCCGGGAAAAACTTATCTTTCTTTCCGCCCAGAAGGACGCCAAGGTGGATGATCCGGCTCAGAAGGACATTTACCCTTGTGGGACCCTCGGGGCCGTTCTTCAGCTCCTGCGCCTTCCGGACGGTACGGTAAAGGCCCTCATTGAAGGGAAGGAGAGGGCCCGCGTACAGGAATTCGTCAGCAGTCATGAGTTTTTTATAGTTGAAGTCGAGCGTGTCGAGGAATCGAACGAGATCTCGGATCAGACCAGCGCCCTTATGCGGACCGTGGTGGATAGCTTTGACGAGTATGTCAAACTCAATGATAAACTCAGCAAGGATCACGTGAACACCGTGGCCGGGATCGATGATCCCTCGCGCCTTGCAGACAGTATTGCGGCTCATCTCTCCCTTAAGGTCAGCGAAAAGCAGCAGCTCCTGGAGATCGAGAATGCGGACGCACGCCTTGAAAAACTCTACGAGATGATCAGGTACGAGATCAACATCATCTCCCTGGAAAAACGCCTCAAGAGCCGTGTCAAAAAGCAGATGGAAAAGACCCAGAAGGATTACTATCTGAACGAACAGATGCGCGCGATCCAGAAAGAGATGGGCACCAAGGACGATTTCAAGGCCGAGCTCGACGAAATTGAGAAAAAGATCAAGAAGAAACGGCTTCCCAAGGAAGCCAACGCCCGGGTGTGGCAAGAGTTCAAAAAGCTCAAGATGATGTCCCCTATGTCCGCGGAAGCCACAGTTGTCCGTAACTACATTGATTGGATTTTGGGACTGCCATGGCAGGAGAAGACAAAAGATAAAAACGACATTAATCAGGCTGAGCTGATACTGGAAGAGGACCATTACGGGCTCAAGAAACCCAAGGAGCGAATTCTCGAATACCTTGCGGTCAAGACCCTGACCAAGAAGCTCAAGGGGCCTATCCTGTGTCTTGTGGGGCCTCCGGGAGTAGGAAAGACATCCTTGGCCAAGTCAGTGGCCCGTGCCACCTCGAGGAACTTTGTTCGGCTTTCTCTCGGCGGTGTGCGGGACGAGGCCGAGATTCGGGGACATCGCAGGACGTACATAGGAGCGCTTCCGGGTAAGATCATTCAATACCTCAAGAAGGCCCGGTCCAACAACCCGGTATTCTGCCTCGACGAGGTGGACAAGATGAGCACGGACTTCCGCGGGGATCCCTCTGCGGCCCTGCTGGAAGTCCTGGATCCCGAGCAGAATTTTGCCTTTAACGATCATTACCTGGACTTGGACTATGATCTCTCTGAAATCCTGTTCATTACCACCGCGAACAACCTGTACAACATCCCGTTGCCGTTGCAGGATCGTATGGAAATCATTCGGCTGCCCGGATACACCGAACTGGAAAAGCTCAACATCGCCAAGCAGTTTTTGGTAAAGAAACAGGTTAAGGAAAACGGTTTAACAGATGAAAATATTAACTTTTCAGACAGCGCTATTCTGAAGCTGATCCGTGAATACACGCGCGAGGCAGGCGTGCGAAACCTGGAAAGAGAACTTTCTTCCGTCTGTCGCAAGGTGGCCAAGAAGGTTGCCCGCAAAGGCAGGGACACAAAGGTTCGTATTGTTCAGAGTTCCATTCCCAAGTATTTGGGTGTGCCCAAGTTCCGGCACGGCCGCACTGAGGAAAAGGACGAGATCGGTATGACCACCGGCCTTGCATGGACTGATGTGGGGGGGGAACTCCTTCAGACAGAGGCGGCCATAATGCCCGGCAAGGGCAATCTCGTGCTCACCGGCAAGCTCGGAGACGTGATGCAGGAGTCGGCCCGTGCGGCCCTCAGCTATGTGCGGTCCCGTTCGCGACAACTGCGGTTGCCGGAAAAGTTCTATGAGAAGGTCGATATTCACGTGCACGTCCCTGAAGGGGCAATCCCCAAGGACGGGCCTTCTGCAGGCATAGCCCTGGCCACTTCAATGGTCTCCGCCCTCACCCGGAAACCGGTTCGAAGGGATCTGGCCATGACCGGAGAGATCACCCTGCGCGGACGGGTGCTTCCCATCGGCGGGCTCAAGGAAAAGATTCTGGCCGCGCACAGAGGAGATGTGACCAAGGTCCTGATTCCCATGGAGAACAAGAAGGACATTGAGGAGATCCCCAAGCGGGTCCTCAAAAAAGTGGAACTGGTTCCTGTGGAGCATATGGACCAGGTTCTTCGAGAGGCCCTGGTCTTCGAAGAGGGGGAGGAACTCTTCAAGCCCTCGGATGAGTGCGAACCTTACTGCATAGAAGCGGATGCAAACGCGGAAAAAGACATTTCCGAGGTGACGGCCCATTAATATCTATTGACAAGGTTTGGGCTATGCCACATAATTATTCGCTTATGGGCGGGTAGCTCAGTTGGGAGAGCATCGGCCTTACAAGCCGGGGGTCGCAGGTT
>CAZEIA010000002.1:2350-53386 GCA_964512335.1 uncultured Desulfobacterales bacterium | reverse complement strand
ACGGGACGTGACGAGGACAATGCGCTCCTCGCCTCCATTGAGATGATGCGAAAGCTGGCGGAATTCAACGCCCGCCGGGATCGCGAAGGCAAGCCCACCATAAATATCGGCATAGGCCTCAACACCGCCGAGATCCTGGTCGGCAATATCGGCTCCCTCAAGCGCATGGATTACACGGTCATCGGTGACGGAGTGAACCTCGCCTCCCGGCTGGAGAGCGCCACCAAGTACTACGGCTCGGGCATCCTGCTTTCCGAGTTCACACGGGACCGGCTGAAAGGCGACTATACGCTGCGCCCGGTAGACCGGATAAGGGTCAAGGGCAAGACCCAGCCCGTGGCCATCTACGAGGCCCTGGACTATCATATCTCCTCAAGCTTTCCCCGAATGGAAGAGCACCTGGAGCTATTCGATAAGGGCCTGTCATGTTACTTCACCGCGGATTTCGCAGAGGCGCTGGACTTTTTCGACTCCGCATGCCGAATAAACCCCCTGGACCGCCTCACCCTCCTATATGCGGAGCGTTGCCGCCACTTCCTAACTGATTCTCCAGACCCGGACTGGGACGGTGTGTGGACCATGGCTTCCAAATGACAGGAGCAAGGACCGAATCAGCTCTGGCCCATGCCTCGTTTCCTGTATTAAGATTTATGGAATTTTATGTATGATAACGGACCGAACTTCAACATGAGGCGTAGTTCATGAAAAAATTCGTCATTTTGGTGGTTTTCCTGGCCCTGCTCGGCCTGCTCGGGTGGCAAATCTACACGAAGGTAACCGCTCCGTTGACAGGCGAGGGCCGACCTCAAGGAAAACCGGCCGTGGCCGTGGAAATCCAGCCCGTGAAGACAGGCACTATCAGAGACGTAGGCGTTTTCACAGGAACGCTCCACCCAAGGAGCCGGTTTATGGTCGCTCCTAAGATCAGCGGTAGTCTGGAGAGCCTCCCAGTGCACGTGGGGGACAGCATTGCTCCAGGAATGCTGGTAGCGGTCCTGGACCAGGGGGAATATGCCCAGCAGGTGGAACAGGCCAGGGCCGAGCTGGAGGTGGCCCGCGCCCAGTTGGCAGAGAGCCGGAGTGCCCTCGAGATCGCCGGCCGCGAATTGGAACGGGTCAAAGAGCTTCGAAGGAAAAAAATCGCTTCCGAGTCGGAACTGGACGCGGCTGATGCCGACTTCAAGGCCCGGCAGGCAAAGCACCAGGTGGCGCTGGCCCAGGTAACACAGAAAAGGGCCTCGCTCAAGGCCGCTGAAGTGCGCCTTTCCTATACCAGAATCCAGGCGGGCGGTGACGGGAACGGAGCTTTGTGGGTCGTGGGAGAGCGCTTCGTGGACGAGGGGGCTCTCTTGGCGCCTAACAACCCCATCATATCGGTCCTGGACATAGGGTCCCTGATCGCAGTAGTCCACGTCATCGAAAAAGACTACCCCAAGATAAAAATAGGACAGGGTGCGTCGATCACTGCCGAGGCCTTTCCGGAAGAACGGTTTACCGGCAGGATAGTCCGCCTGGCCCCTTTGCTGAAGGAGACCTCGCGGCAGGCCCGGGTCGAAATTGAGGTCCCCAACCCCGAGGCACTTCTCAAGCCCGGTATGTTCGTCCGAGCGGAGATCGAGTTCAATCGTCATGAAAACGCCTTGCTTGTCCCGGAGTCCGCGCTGGTTCGCAGGGAAGGCGTCCGCGGTGTTTTCACCGTAGACACCGACGGGATGAAGGCCCGCTTCGTACCGGTCAAAACCGGAATCATGGAAAATGAAGCGGCCGAGATCCTCGACCCGTCCATCACCGAGCCTGTCGTTACCTTAGGGCAGCATCTGCTGGATGACGGCTCGGCGGTCCTCCTCCCTGCGCCCCGCGAGCGCGAGACAGAAACGCCTGCCGGGTTCGAATCATGATAATCTCCCGCCTGTCCATACGCCGGCCCGTTTTCACGGTCATGACCGTCCTCATCGTGGTGCTCCTGGGCGTGGTCTCTCTCAGCCGGCTTCCCATCGACCTCATGCCGGACATAACATACCCGACACTGAGCATAATTTCGCAGTATGAAAACGCCAGCCCGGAAGAGATGGAAGAACTTGTCACGCGCCCCATTGAAGAGGCCTTGACCGCCATACCGGGCGTGGAAGAGGTCACCTCCATTTCGTCGGAGGGGACCAGCCAGGTCCGTGTCAACTTCAGCTGGGGGACGGACCTGGATGCCGCCGCCAATGACGTACGAGATCGACTGGACCGCGTCATGTCCCGCCTTCCGGAGGATGTGGACCGGCCCGTCCTTCGCAAGTTCGATCTGGCCAGCTTTCCCATCCTGATCCTCGGGGCCTCCAGCAACCTTGATCCCATAGAGATGCGGCGGATAATTGATGAACAGGTCAAGTACCGCATCGAAAGAATCCCCGGCGTGGCCTCTATGGACATCTTCGGCGGACTGGACCGGGAGATCCATGTCAACCTCCGTGCAGACAAGATAAAGGCCCTGGCCCTGCCCTTGGATCAGATACTGGCTACGATCAGGGCAGAGAACGTAAATATCCCCGCCGGCCCCCTGGAGCGAGGCAACACGGAGCTCATGGTGCGGACCCCGGGGGAGTTTACCAGCCTCAATGAACTGCGCGACACGGTTATAGCCGTACGGGACGGGGGCCCCATTCTTCTCCGGGAGATAGCGGATGTCGAGGATGCCTGGGAGAGGATAACCCGCATCGTACGGGTGGACGGCCAACCCGGCATTCGCTTGGCCGTCCAGAAGCAGTCCGGCACAAACACAGTCTCCGTGGCCCGGGAGGTGCTCAGCGAGCTCGAGCGTATAAACCAGGACCTCCCCTATATTCGGATCGTCCCCATCATCGACACATCCGACTACATCGAGCGCTCAATTTCCAACGTGGGCTCCTCTCTCTTCTACGGAGGGCTCCTGGCCGTACTGGTACTCCTGTTTTTCCTCCGAAACGTTCGAAGCACGGCAGTCGTGGCCGTGAGCATCCCGATATCGGTCATTGCCACTTTTGCACTCATGTATTTCGGCGGGTTCACTCTGAACCTGATGACCCTGGGCGGCCTGGCCCTGGGAGTAGGCATGCTTGTGGACAACGCCATAGTGGTTCTCGAGAACATCTTCCGCCTGCGAAAGTCCGGCGATCTCCAGGACGTTGCGGTAAAAGGGGCTGAAGAGGTCACCCCGGCCATTATAGCCAGCACAATAACGACCCTGGCGGTATTCATTCCCCTGGTCTTCATGCGCGGAATGTCCGGGGTCATGTTCAAGCAGCTCTCCTACGTGGTCGGACTGTCTCTCCTGTGTTCACTGGCCGCAGCCCTCACCCTTGTGCCCATGCTCTCAGCCAGGCTGCTTAAACCTCTGAGGCGAAGGGCGGGAGCGGAAAGTTCAGCCCCTCGCCGCATACTCGAGGCAACAGGAGGTGCCTTCACGGCCCTGGAGGAAACCTACCGGAGGATACTGCACTTTGCGCTGAACCACCGGTGGCTTGTGTTGGGCGGTTCAGTCCTTTGCCTGATCGGGAGCCTGGCGCTCATCCCCTTTGTGGGCGTCGAGTTCATGCCGAGCACCGACGAGGGGGAGGTCAGAATCAACGCCGAAATGGCTGTCGGCACCCGCCTGGACGTGACGGACAAGCAGTTTCTTTCAATAGAGGCCGTGGTGCAACGTGAGGTCCCCGAGATGAAGAACATGGTGACCCTCATCGGGGGTTCATTCTGGAGGGGGCGCACCTCTCATGCCGGTCAAACTCGAATAGCCCTGGTGCCGCTCTCTGAACGCGATCGGTCCAGCGAGGATATTGCCAACGACCTGCGGCGAAAGCTGGTGGGCATCCCCGGCCTCACCATTCGGACGCGTGCCGGGCAGGGGCTGTTCATACTGCGGATGGGTCAGACGGATTCCGACCGGATCGAGGTGGACATACGCGGGCACGACTTGGAGGCAGCGGACGCACTGGCCATGCGCGTCAAGGATATTCTGCTGAATGTGGAGGGCGTAACGGACGCCCGGGTGAGCAGGGAGATCGGCAGCCCTGAGGAACTGATAGTCGTGGACCGCCACAGGGCCGCGGACATGAAGCTCACTATCTCCGAGATCGCCGACATGCTCCGGACCGTGCTTTCGGGCACCCGGGCAGGCGACTTTCGGGAAGGCGGTAACGAGTACCGGATCCTCGTCAAGATAGCCGATGCGGAACGCCTTAAGCTGTCGGAACTCCTGGACCTGACTCTCATCAACCGGGACGGAGAACCAGTGGTCCTCCGAAATGTGGTCGATGTCAAGCCTTGGAGCGGTCCCGTTCTGATCGAACGAAAAGACCAGGACCGCGTGGTGAGCGTCTCGGCCAACTATACGGGACGGGACATGGGGTCGGTTATCGCCGACGTCCAGCAGAGTCTACGGAAAATTCCCGTGCCAAGGGACTTCAGTATAGTCTTGGGAGGGGATTACGAAGAGCAACAAAAGGCCTTCCGCGAGCTCCTTGTAGGATTCGTCCTGGCCCTTATACTGGTATATATGGTAATGGCCGCCCTCTACGAGTCCCTCAGGGATCCTTTCGTGGTAATGTTCTCGGTGCCCCTCGCGATCATAGGTATTGTCCTGATGCTTCTACTGACCAAGACGACCTTCAACGTGCAGTCCTATATCGGCTGCATAATGCTTGGAGGCATCGTAGTGAACAATGCCATCCTGCTGGTTGACTACACCAACCTGCTCCGCCGTCGAGACGGTATGGGCCTTATGGAGGCCGTCGAGGAGGCGGGGCGGCGCAGGCTGCGTCCCATCCTTATGACTGCAAGCACAACCATACTGGCCTTGATTCCCCTGGCCCTGGGCCTGGGAGAGGGGGGGGAGGCCCAGGCCCCCATGGCGCGGGCCGTGATAGGGGGCCTCTTGAGCTCGACCCTGATCACCCTTGTCTTCGTCCCCACGGTGTACATGCTGTTCGAACGAGGCGGCCTTAAAAATGATAAGACAAACGCCAACGGGCTTCAGACGACCCGGAAAGAAGGGGGGGATTAACTTTGACCGTTTTACGCGCCGCGTGGATACCGGCGGCCCTCATTCTGGTGCTGTTCCTCACGGATCCATGCACACCGTCAGAAGGAAGTTACGAAAAGGAGCGGTCTTCTCCAGAAAACGGCTCAGGATCGGCCGAGCCTTTCCATGTCACTGTTGAGGAGGCCGTGCTCATGGCCCTTGAAAACAACAAGGGACTTCGCGTGGACAGGCTCGAGCCGGAGCTCCGCAGGACCTTCGAGGATCAGGAACGGGCCGCGTTCGATCTGGTTATAGACGCCGAGGGCGTCTGGTCCGAGGAAAAGGCTCCAATGGAAGCGGCCCCTTCGCAGGATGCCAAGACCGATCAAGCCGAGATCGATGTAGGCGCCTCTCGGTTCTTTTCAACGGGTACGGACATACGAATCGGCCTGACAGGAAACAGGCGGAGGTCAAACCACTTTGACACAAGATATTCAACCCGGGCCGGCCTCAGCCTTACCCAGGCCCTACTGCGCGGAAGAGGGTCGGAGGTCAATCTCGCCGAGCTTCGACAGGCGGAGTTGAGCACCCGGGCCTCCCAGTACGAATTCCGGGGCGTCTCGGAAACACTCGCGGCCAGCACCGAGGAAGCCTACTGGGATTGTGTGCTGGCGCAAAGACAGCTACGGATCTTCGAAGACTCAGTCAACCTTGCCCTGCGGCAGCTGGATGAGACCAGAGAGATCGTCCGGGTGGGGCGGCTCCCCGAGACCGAACTGGTGGCGGCACGGGCCGAATTGGCCCTGCGCCGGCAGGAGCTCATCGATGCCCGAAACGAGACGGCCCTGGCCAAGCTGAGATTCCTCAGGCTGACCAATCCTCCCGAGACAGGGCTTCGATCAAGGGACCTGGTGTTTCAAGACGACCCCGTCGTGCCTGATATCAAGCTGGATGATGTTGCCTCTCACGTGGAATTGGCCCTGCGCATGCGGCCCGACCTGAACCAGGCACGACTGGCCGCGCAGCTGGAGGAGCTGGAGGTCGTCAAGACCCGCAACGGACTGCTGCCCCGCATGGACCTTTTTATCTCTCTGGGAAAGACCGGGTACGCGGAATCATTCGGCCGCTCGCTGGACGAGCTTTCCGGCGAGCATTACGATGCAGCTGCGGGACTGAGATTCGAGTTCCCGGTCCGCAACCGGGACAGGAAGGCACGGCACGAGAGGGCCGCCCTCACAAACCTACAGGCCAGGGAAGCACTGGAAAACCTGGCCCAGCTAGTGGCCCTCGACGTGAGAACAGCCCACATCAAGCTCGACACCGCGCTGCAGCAGATCCACGCAACACGGGCCACCCGCACACTCGAGGAAGAAAAGGCGCGGATCGAGACCGAAAAATTCCGCGTGGGACGTTCCACCAGCTTCCTCGTGGCCCAGGCGCAGAGGGACCTCTTGCGCGGCCGGATCCAGGAGATCCAAGCCGTAGTCACCGTCCTGAAGGGCCTGGTGGACCTTTACCGGCTGGAAGGTTCTCTCCTGGAACGATGGGGGATTCAGGCACCGGCCGGCGCTCCGGGCGAACAGGCCCGTCCTTAGGAGCCCTGGCCTCCTGTTTCAAGCCGTGAACTTTCGAAAGCTCCTTTACAGTGGAGGCGTTATGTCTTAGTATAACGTGGAGAAAAGATGATTTTTCAGCTTCAAGGAGAAGCTTGTCAAACGCGAAAGAGGAGGGACGCTGAGTTGAATTCGAAAAGCCCCTTGGAAGGCAAACTCGTCCTCATGGTTGACGACGAGCCCGACATTCTGGAGACTTTAGAGGAAGAGCTGCACATGTGCCGGGTCCAAAAGGCCCTGGATTATGAAACGGCCCTTGAGTATCTCCTGGGATATACTTACGATGCAGTTGTGCTGGACATAATGGGAGTCGACGGTTTCAAGCTTCTCAAAACCTCCGTCTCCCGCGGTTTTCCAACGGTCATGCTGACTGCGCATTCTCTGACCCCCGAGGCCTTGAAAAAGTCCATGAACCTGGGGGCTGTTTCTTTTCTGCCCAAGGAAAGGATCTCGGATCTCTCCGAGTTTCTCGAGGGCATGGTCACAGGTAGCGGAAAATCTCTCTGGGTAAGGTTCTTCGACAAGCTGGGGGGTTTTTTCGATCAGAGGTTCGGTCCGGACTGGAAAGACCGTGACGCATTTTTCAAGGAGTTCGAAGCGGAGATCAGGCAGAACGGTGCATGAGCTTCAGGTTTGCAAGGCTTAAGGCTTAAGGGCCGGCCTCAGATGAAATCGCCTTCATGGACGGGAACAAAGCACATATCAGACGACAGTCAGCTCCCGGGGGCTTGAGGTAAGCAGGCGGCACCCGGTTCCGGACACCAGAAAAGTGTCTTCCAGCTTGAGTGTAATGCCGTCCCCATCCATGACGTGCAGTTCCAGTGCCAGTACCATACCGTCCCGGATCTCATCAGACCGTCCCCCGGCCATGAGCGGGGGCTCATTGAGTTCCAGCCCCAGACCGTGCCCTACGAAGTGAGCCTGAATGCCTGACGGAAAAAGCAGTAAAGAATCCTCGAGGCCCAGCTTCTTCGCCTTGTCACGGGTCAGTCGATAGACATCGTCGCAGGTGAGTCCGGGCCTGATGGATTCCAGAAGGCCGTCGGCCAGTTCCAGCAGTCGGCTGTGCAGATCCTGGGCGGCCCCCGGAGGGCTTCCCAGGCAGTACATGCGGGTCTGGTCCGCGTGGTAGCCCTGGACGCACGGCGGAATGTCGATCAGGATCAGGTCTCCGTTCTTTAGGGATCGCCTTGAGGCGCCGGCCGCCACGGCCGGACTCAGCCCCCTCCCCGTAATGGTGAACACCACGCCGCTGATCTCCTGAAGATTGAGACCGGAGGCCAGGGGCCCTCGCCCCATTACAAAATCCGGCTGTCGCATGAAAAAAAGTCCTTCATGACCGGCCAGGCGTTGGGCGTTTTCCACGGCGGCGGACAAAGCCAGTTCGGTCTTCTCCCCATCGGACGACAGGAACTTTACGGCAGCCTCGTGCCCGGCCCGGGCCGCCGTACAGGCCTTCAGAATGAGTTCCACTTCCTTTTCCGACTTGATCATGCGTTGTTCGAGAACGGCCGGTGTGAAGTCGACCATTCCGCGCTGACCCAGGGCCTTTTGAAATCCTTCCGCCTGAAGCACGGAGAGGAGATCGAGTTCCGTCCCGACACGTTGCCCGCCACCATCACCTGAAAACATATTCCTGACGGCGGCCGACAGGCTGCGCTCAGGGGTTATTCTATCCGGCGGCAGCCATGATTCCCTCAAGGCAAAATCAATTCCGCTTCGCACGAACAGGTGATAATCGTCCTGGCTCAGTACCAGCCAGGCCGGTTGGGCCGTTCCGGTGTAGTAGAGTATGTCACGGGAGTAGAACAGGATGCAGCCGGCAATATCATCCGCCTGAAGTCTGTCCTGGGCCTGCGCGATTCTATTCAGAGACAATGGGCTTCCCCGTTTTCAGGCCTCCTGGCCCGGATCCGGCCTTCGGCCTCTTCCGGAGAAAGGGCCTCCAGGTTAAAGTTCTATCCCCACCCTGGCCGGTACGCCTTCGTAATATGGATGTTTTTTCTGAATGAACTCGGTTGCATAGTCCGCGGTCCGGATGATGTCATCGGGCGCATCGCTTCCCGTCATCACAAGCTCAACCTTGCCCCGGCAACGTTCCATCAATCCCATAACGGATTCCAGCGTGAGAACGCCGAAGAGCAGGGTGTTAAGGATCTCGTCGCACACCAGGACGCCGGCGCCGCTTTCGACAGCCTCGTGCGCGTGGGACAGGGCGTTGCTGGCATGCTCCAGATGAACTGCTTCGGGGCCCCTCGGGGTTATGAAAGGATGTGGTCCCGGGCAGTAGTAATTTATGCCCGGGACGGCGCTGAGCACATTTACTTCCGCGGAATCCCCGGACTTCATGAACTGAACGAAATAGACATTCAAGCCGGCGCCCGCGGCCCTGACTGCCAGACCTACGGACCTTGTTGTCTTCCCTGGGCCACGGCCGTAACACACGTGAATCATTCCAGGGCCCTGTTTTTCCCGCCGGATCCTCTTCTCCTGCCTGGAATAATAGGAGTTCACTCCCGCCCTTTCCTTTAACCTCAGCGTCCCAGCAATACTCTGGCGATTATGGTCTTCTCGATCTCCTTGGCGCCCTCGTAAATCTCGACTATTTTGGCGTCCCGGTAGATACGCTGCACCTTGTATTCATCGATGTAACCATAACCTCCGTGCATCTGGAGAGCCTCGTCCGCGCATTTAACGGCGGTCTCACCAGCGAACCACTTGGCCATGGCGATAAGGGCGTGATCAATGTGCCCGCGGTCAGCAAGAAGGGCCGCCTCATAATAGAGATTCCTTGCAGCCCGGATGCGCGTCGCCATTTCCGCTATCTTGAACTGGTTGGCCTGAAAAGAGGCCAGGGGAACACCAAACTGGTGCCTTTTCTTGATGTGGGCGATGCTCTCTTCCATTGCCGCCCGGGCGATGCCGACCCCCATGGCGGAAACGTGGAGCCTAGTTACATTGAAGAAACTCATCAGCTCCTTGAAGGCCTCTCCGTCCTCGCCGAGCCGGTTGGCTGAGGGTATACGGACGTTGTTAAAAGACACCTCCGCGGTATCGTTGGCCCGTATACCCAGCTTGCCGTGAAGCTTGTTGGCCTCGTAACCGGGACGGTCGGTCTCTACTAAAAAAAAGGTGTGTCGCCCGTGACGGTCGGGATTCTCGGGATCGGTGGCACAGAAAACCAGCAGATAATCCGCAATGGTGCCGTTGGTTATGAACATCTTGGAGCCGTTGACAACCCACTCGTCACCATCACGGACCGCAGTGGTACTGGCGCCGCTGACGTCACTGCCTGCATCCGGCTCCGTGATGGCCGTCCCCATGATGGACTTTCCTCCCACCAGGGGAGGGAGGTATCTCTGCTTCTGCTCCTCGGTACCGTAGAGCCCCAGCAGCTCGGCTCCGAAAGTGGTTGTGAGTATTGCATTTGCAATCCCGGCGTCCGCCGCCCAGAACTCCTCGGTAATCAGGCTGTGTTCAAAGAACCCCAAGCCGGCGCCTCCGTATTCTTCCGCGATGAAAACCCCCACAAAACCCAGATCACAGGCCTTTCGCCATATATCCAGATCGAATGTCTCGTTCCTGTCGAATTCCTGGGCTCTGTCCGGGAATTCCCCCTGGGCGAACTCGCGGGCCGCCTTCTGAATGTCTTTCTGCTCCCTGGTCAGCGCAAAGTCCAAATCCATCCTCCTTCCAATAGAAATAGAATTTTGATAGCCCGTTTATCCCAGAGCGCGGCGAGGGTGCAAGAACTATCTCTTCCGTCCCGGCCTTGGAACAGGCGGCTTAAGATTCAGGTCTATGAACAATCCAGAGGAAGAATCACCTCGAATACTCCGGCCGCCTTGACATCTCCCTCCCGGCCGGCGGCCTCGATCGTGCAGCGAACAACCCCTCCCTCCTTCGTCATTTCTTTTTCCTTGACCCTCCCGGTCACCGTGATCACGTCTCCGGGCCGGGTAACACCTTTGAATCGGACCTTGACGGATTTGAAGCATTCCCCGGGAACCCATGCGGCAACAGCCTCGGCAATGAAGGCCATGATAAGCATGCCATGAGCCACCACGCCCTCAAACCCTGCTTGACGAGCGGCTTCATCGTCCGTATGCAGAGGGTTGAAATCGCCTGACGCCCCTGCATACTTGACAAGCTGTACCTTGGTTACAGGCGGCTTTACAAGCCTGACCACCTCGTCCCCGGCGGAGATGGACTTAAAATCCGGAATCTTGGCCTTTTCAGTCTCTTTCACGTCTTTTTCCGCTCCACGATCAGCATCTCCTCACGTACTACGCCTCGACCGTCCTGGTTGGTGAAGACCGTTTCAAAAAGGACGAACTCCATGGGACCGGCTCTTCCCTGCCGTTCGGTGATGGATTTGATTTCCAAAATCCCGTGCAACCGGTCGCCGGCAAGGATTTCTCCCATGAACTCATAGGACTGTTCGGCATGCATGATGTTGGCGAGAGGGATGTCCAGGTCTTTAAAGGCCTGAAACAGGACCCCGCTCCACATGATAGGTACGGTGGTGAAAGTCGGAGGGGCCGCCAGGTGGCCGTTATCTCCAGGAGCCTCAGTCCTTTTGAACCTCGAGGAAGGGGATACTCTTCCGCTCACCGCCTCCACGAACTCCTCTATTTTACCCCGTTCAACCACCCAGTCGAACTCGTATATGTCGCCAAGCCTGTTTCTATCAGCCACCCTAAGTCCCTCCCATCATGCCGGCCTCAGTGCATGATCCATCCCCCGTCGCAGTTGACGGCCTGTCCGGTGATGTATGAGGAACGGTCCGAGGCCAGAAACAGAATTACCTGGCTCAGCTCTTCCACCGATCCAGCCCTCCCCATGGGAACAGCGGCCAGAAAGGCCTGGCGAACCTTTTCCGGTGCAGCCCTGAGCATGGGCGTATCGATGGGCCCTGGAGATACTGCATTGACTCGTACCTTGCGGGAAGCCAATTCCATGGCGGCTGTCCGGGTCAATCCTATTATTCCCTCCTTGGCCGCCGTGTAGTTGGCCTGGCCTGGATTTCCATACCTCGCATCGGAAGAAATGTTTATGATGGAGCCACTCCTGGCATCGCGCATTATCCGGGCTGCAGCCTGCAGGCAGAAAAAAACACCCGTCAGGTTAACGCTGATGACCTTGTTCCACTGCTCTTCGGTCATCTTGTGAAGAAACGCGTCACGTGTGATGCCCGCGTTGTTGACCAGGACGTCCAGCTTGCCGAAAGTCTCCATGATTTCCCCGAACATCCTGTCCACTTCGACCAGCTTCGACGTGTCGGCCTGAACCCCCAGGCATTCCGCACCTTCGTCCCTGAGGTCATTGACAACCCGATTCAAGGCCTCACCATTGACATCGTTGAGCACAAGGGTGGCACCCTCGCGCGCGAATGCTCGGACCGCAGCCAGACCGATACCCTGAGCCGAGCCGGTCACCAGGACGACTCTTCCTCCGAATTCCATGTTAAGCTCCTGTTTCAATTACACCGGCGATTGTGCAGGCTTCAATCCCTCACCCGAGCCAACGCTTGCGCCTCTTATAGTGTTTTATGTCACGGTAGCTCTTGCGCTGCCCCACCTCGGAAAGCCCGAGATAGAATTCCTTGATATCCTCGTTGTCATTTAGGTCGGCGGCCTTCCCGTCCATGACGATGCGGCCGTTTTCCATGACGTATCCGTAGTCGCCTATCGCCAGGGACAGCATCGCGTTCTGCTCAACTATCAAAAAGGAGGTCCCCTCTTCCCGGTTGATTCGGTGAATAATGGAAAAGATCTCCTCCACCAGCATTGGGCTCAGGCCCAGGGACGGTTCATCCAGAAGGATCAATTTCGGCCGGGTGATCAACGCCCGACCGATCACCAGCATCTGCTGCTCCCCGCCGGAAAGCCAGCCACTGGTTTTCCGGCGCAGGTGTGAAAGAGGGGGGAAATAGTTGTAGATAAGCTCCATTTCACTGTGAATGCGGCCGCCGGAGAGGCCCGCCACATAAGCCCCGACCCTCAACTCCTCTTCAACGGAGAAGTGCTCGAAGATACGACGTCCTTCCTGGACCTGGACGATGCCCGTCTCCACTATCTTATGAGGCTTCATACCTTTGATGGATTTTCCCTCAAAAGTGATGTGGCCGTCGGTGATCTCCCCTGCCTCCGTGTAAAGAAGTCCGGACACCGCCTTGAGCGTAGTGGTCTTACCGGCCCCGTTGGCTCCCAGAAGAATCACCGCCTGTCCCTCTTTCACCTCCAGGGAAACGCCCTTTAGTACCAGAAGGACATTTGAATACATAACCTCTATGTTGCTCAAGACCAGCATTTGGAACCCGCCTGTATTTGCGGCCGCCGAATCACGGTTTGATGTAGGCCCGATCCCCCGATGCCGCATCACGGGGGATCGAACCCTGGGATCACCTGTACTTGGCGGGTCGCAGATCAGGGCACTCAGCCATTTCCGTCACCGGAACCCACTTTCCGTCCTGGACCTCGAAGACCCGGGCCAGGTTCGGGGAATGACGGTCCGGGGTGTAGGAGAACGTGGCGATGTCATAGGCGTTGTAAGCCTGCATAGCCTCCAGCTCCGCCTTGATGGCAGGTCCGGTCACCTTATCCCAGCCGTGCTTGTCCACTATTCTCTCGACGACTTCCCTGAAAACAAGTACTCCCGTGAAACCCATTGGGTACATGATGGTGCGATACTCGGGTTTCCGCTTATTCTTTTCGATGTATTCGTTCATGAGCTTTATGCCCTTGTTGTCCACCTCGCTCCAGTTGGCGAAGGGATGGACGGTCACAGCACCCTTGAAGGCGTCACTGTCGATGTACAGGCACGAATCGTCCAGCCCGATAGATCCGGCTACCCTGGCCTTAAGGCCCATTTCGCGGGCCGCCTTGGCCACCATCACGGGCCCGCGGCCTGCAGTGTTGGTGAAAATCCAGTCGGCCTTCTTGGCCCTTATACGGGTCAACTGACTGGTGAGGTCCACATCGCGAACGCCGAAAAGCTCCTCGGCCACTATCTCCACTCCCTTTGACTTGGCGTATTCGCGGACCTCGTCGTAGAGCACGGCCTTGCCGTAGGTGGAGTCCCATGTAAGGAAGGCCATCCTTGGAGGCTTATCGCCTTTCCAGTTCGCGGCCAGCCAGTCAATGAACATACCGCAGAGGTCCGCATAAGTCGGGTAGGCACCAAATGTGTACATAGCCGGATAGATGACCTCTGTGCTGCATACCCACATGCCGGGGATTTGATCTTCATTCATCCTTTCCTTCAAGGCCTCGCCCACCCCGGAGAGCACTCCGTAAATCATAGACGGACGAGGTTTCATTTCCCGGTACTGCATGTAGACGTTGACACCCACATCCACCTTCCCTCCGCAGTCCCGGACCATGACCTCCAGCGGCACCCCTTTGATACCTCCGGTGGAGTTGACGTATTCAGCCGCATCCATAAAGGCGGCCTGGGCCGGGCCGACAATGGCCGCGTAGGGGCCGGTCATGTCTGGAATGGCTGCATAGATGATTTTTTCCGGCTTCTCGGCCGTGCTGGAAGCCGGGAAAGCCAGAAAAGACACACTGAAGACGGCGGAAAACAAAATCATGGCGGAAAATCTGGCAAGTCTTTTCATTCTCATTCCTCCTTGAAACCGGCAACAGGTTCCCGTTAAAACGGATCGCCGTTCCTCCGACATTTCCCCCTTTCCCAAAGGAACGCACACACCATTATGGTTGGTTAATTGTCGATGTCCCCTAAAGCGCACACAAACCGTCAATACTTGAACGGCCACAGCCGGAAATAGGCCTTGGCGATCTCCCATCGATGAGCAAGGCCTCTCGGTTCAAGGATAAGAAACACAAGAATAATCAGCCCGAAAGCAAAGGGGCTCAGGCCGGCGGCCGTGTCCTGGGCGAGTTGGGGGCTCATGAAACCGGTCAGGCTCGGACTGAACAGCGTGATCAAGATGTCGAAGAGCTTGATGAAAACAACGCCGAATGCCACCCCGACCACGCTGCCCATACCTCCTACTATGATCATTCCCAGGAACCAGACGGACTCCACTAAGTGGAACTGGTCCGGTGAAATGGCCCTCATCCAGTAGGCCCAGAGTGCACCGGCCAGACCGGCGAACAGGGAACAGATGAAAAAGGCCAGGAGCTTGTACCGCATCAGGCTGATGCCCATCATCTCCGCAGCAAGGTCGTTGTCGCGCACGGCCAGGAAGGCCCGCCCGATCCGGCTTCGGGCAAGGTTGGTAACCAGGAACACTGTCAGGCATGTGAGGGGAATTATCAGGTAGAAAAGGGATTGCTGCGAATTGAGCACCAGGCTGCCCAGCCTGGGAGATGGCACCAGCATGGAACTGGATCCGCCGGTCAGGTCGGTCCGAACGTTCATGACCATCCATGGGATGATGAACTGTGCCGCCAGGGTTGCCATGGCAAGATAGAAGCCCTTTATCCGAAGGGACGGGGCCCCGAAAACCACTCCCGTCAGGCCTGTGATTATGGAGGCTGCGGGTATGGCCAGGTAAAACGGGACATGGAGGTGCACCGTGAGGATTGCTGCAGAGTATGCCCCCACAGCCATAAAGGCCGACTGTCCCAGCGAGATCTGTCCCGCGAACCCTATCAAGAGGTTGAGTCCCTGGGCCGCAATCATGGTTATCCCAACCAGATTGACAAAGTGGAGGACCCGTCCGCTCAGGTAAAGCGGCATGGTCATGAGAGCGGCAAGGGCCAGCATGGCGAGAACCCAGTGCTTTCGAGTCCGAATAATGGCCATGGTCTGGCTGTAGTTTTCGTCGAACGTGCCGCAGGGACGGTACATATCAGATCCTCTCTATTCTTCTGAGTCCGAACAACCCTTCGGGTTTTATGAGCAAGATCATGAGCAGGACGATATAGGGAGTGATTTCGGAAAGCTGTGGGTTTATATAACCCCCCACCAGGCTCTCGATAATACCGATGATCAGGCCGCCCACTATGGCCCCGGTGACGGATTCCAGCCCACCGAACAATACCGCCGGAAAGGCCTTGACGGCCATGATGGGCAGAGTGGTGACTCCTATGCCGAAGCGGTTGCCCAGCATGATGCCTCCCAGGGCCGCAACCATCGCAGCTATAGCCCAGGTGGCGGCGAACACGTGTTCTACGTTTATTCCCGCAGCCTGGGCGGTGTCATGACCCTCGGCAGTAGCCCTCATGAACAGGCCGCTCTTGGAAAACCTGAAAAAGAATAATAGCCCCACAAAACAGGCCATGGAGATAATGAAGGTCCAGATGAGTTCGTTTGCCAGGAATATGTCACCCAGAACCGTGGCCTGGGCGGGCATGAGCCGTTGCGGATAACTGACAATGGGAGATCCCCAGAAAAATAGAATAGCGCCCCTGATCATCAGTGAAAGGGCCAGTGTAGCCATGATTGCCGAGAGAATGGGCTGCCCGATGAGGGGGCGGAGGGTGAACCTCTCGATCCCAAGACCTATGAGCATGATCACCGCCAGACCGCAGGGCAGGGCCAGCCATACAGGAAAATGGAGTATGTCCATAAAGGTGTAAAGGACGAAGGCCCCCAGGGCCAGCATCTCCCCAAGTGCGAAGTTGAATACGCGGGTGGCCTTGTAGACCAGGACTATTCCCAGGGCCAGCAGGGCATAGAGTCCTCCGATCAGAATTCCGTTGAGCAGGAACTGTAGAAAATACATGAGCGCCCTCTTTTCAGGCTAAAGCGTGCAGATCTTTACCCGCCGGACCAAGGTTCCTTTACGACCGTCCCTGTATTCGATGGAGGTACTGACCTCCACCTCATCTTGACCGCTGTAGAGCCCTTCAATCATGTCGCGGTATCTTTCCTCCAGAAAGGATCGCCTCAGCTTCCGTGTCCTTGTCAATTCAGCCTCGTCGGCGTCGAATTCCTTGACCATGTTCATGAACCTCACCAGCCTGGCTTCTTGCGGAAGAGCCCTGTTAAGATTTCGGATTTCCCCACGGATCAGTTCGATCACTTCCGTTTTCTGGGATAGGTCGGCAAAGGTGGTGTAGGCAATACGATTGGCTTCGGCCCAGCGGCCCACGTTGTCCAGGTCGATGTTCACCAGGCAGCACGGATCGCTGTGCGCTTCGTCCCCGACCACCAGGACCTCCTTTATATATGGGCTGAAGCGCAGTCGCACTTCCGGATACTGGGGTGAAAACTTTCGCCCGTCACCCAGGGAGCGAAGGTCGTCCATACGGTCGATCACAATGAGGTGGCCTTCCTCATCCATGTGACCGTAGTCCCCCGAACAGTACCACCCGTCGCGAAACTTCCCCTGGTAAGCGCTTTCATCCTTATAATATCCCGCAAACATGCCCGGATTTTGGACCAGGATTTCTCCTTCGTCGGAAAGACGAACCTTTACCCCGGGCAGTGGCTTTCCGGAGGTCTCCGGCCGGATGTTCCCGTCGCGGTGAGCGGTAACCAGACCCATTTCCGAGCTGCCGTAGATCTGCTTGATATTCACGCCGACGGCCTGAAAAAAACGAAGGATGTCGGGGCTGACGGCTGATCCGGCCGTGTATCCGACCCGCAGGAAACTCAGGCCCAGGTTGTCCCTGAGATTGCGCAGAACAAGCCACTGGCTCAACCAGTAAAGCAGTTGCAACCAGACGGGAATTACTTCCCTGTTCAGCCGTTTGTCCGAGACCTTCAAGGCGATGGGGATGAAGAACCTGTACACTTTTCTCTTGAGCCAGGTGCTTGCCAGGATTTTGGACTGGATCATCCGGTTGATGCTCTCCCACTGGCGTGGTGAAAAAAACAAGATTCTGGCGCCCAGTTCCCTTATGTTCTCGTTCACTGTTTCAGCGCTTTCCGGAAAATTCACCACGAATCCGGAAAAGATGGATCCGGCTACTCCTATCAGCTGTTCTGTGATCCAGGCCACGGGGACGAAGGAAAGGTAATTGTCTTCCGGGCCGTAGCCGTCCACCTTCACAAAGCCCCTGGCAGCCGAGACCAGGGCGCCCTGGTTTAGCATGGCCGCCTTGGGTTTCCCTGTGGTGCCTGAGGTGAAGATTATGACGGCGATATCCTCAACCCTTCCTCGCTCGATCATTTCTTCAAAGAGGCCCGGGTTGTCCTTTTCGTATTCCCGGCCTTCGGCCAGGGCCTCCTCAAAAGAAATAAGAAGCGGATCGTCGTAGCTCCAGAGGCCCTTGGTGTTCCAATAGAGGGCCTTTTTGAGCTGGGGCATCTCCACTTTTGCATCCAGGACCTTATCCACCTGTTCCTGGTCATGGGCGAAAATAAAGGTCGCATCGGAATGGTTGACAAAGAACTGGACCTCATCGGCCCCGCAGTCGGAGAAAATACCCACGGATGCCCCCCCCATAGCCTGGGTGGCCATCTCAGCCCAGTAAATTTCCGGCTTGTTTTCCCCCAGGAGGGCGACCTTGTCCCCGGGCTCCAGCCCCATCTTCTTAAGAAACAGGCCGAGATGCTTGACACGTTCATAGCAGTCCTGCCAGGTGTAACTCTTCCAGATACCGCGGTCCTTTTCCCGCATGGCTATACGGCTTTCTCCGTATCGCCTGCAGTTGTGCAGGAAAAACTGTGGTAGCGTCTGTGGATCCGCCATGAACAATCCCCCAAGCCTATATATGCAAAACGAAAGGATTATAAAGCAGCTTGACTCAGGAGGCCTTTTTTACGCCCAGGTACGCCTGTATTACGGCCTCGTTACTCTTAATTTCCTCGGGAACGCCTTCGGCTATCTTGCAACCGAAATCCAGCACGACCAGCCGGTTAACGATGTCCATGACTACACCCATGTCGTGTTCGACAAGCACTATGGACATATGCTTGAGTTCGAAGACGTCCATGATGAATCGGACCATGTCTTCTTTTTCTTCCACGTTCATGCCGGCCAGGGGTTCGTCCAGGAGCAGCAGTTCGGGTTCCATGGCCAGGGCCCGGCCGAAGTCAACCCGCTTTCGCTGGCCGTAGGGAAGCGAGCCGACACGCTTGTCGCGGATGGCCTCCATTTCCAGCAGGTCTATGATGTCCTCCACCACCTCCCGATGAGCTATCTCCTCCCTGCGAGCCTTACCGAAGAAAACCGACGAGGAAACCGCACCTGCGTTCATGCGGATGTGCCTTCCCACCATCAGGTTCTGGAGTACGGTCAATCCCGAAAAGAGTTCTATATTCTGGAATGTCCGTGCTATGCCGACTTGGGCGACCTTGTGGGTTTTCTCCCCTGTTATATCCCGCCCCTTGAAGATAATTTTTCCCTGCTGTGGACGATAGAACATGGTGATGCTGTTGAGCACGCTGGTCTTGCCGGCCCCGTTCGGCCCGATGAGGCCGAGAATTTCACCTTTAAAGAGCTTGAAACTGAGGTCGGTCAGCACCACATTGCCGCCGAAGCTCAACCAGAGGTCCCGTACTTCCAGAATTTCCTGTCGGCCCATATGAATGCCCGGCCTCTCCCTGAAATCAATTCCAGCGGGTTATTAAATTTCTGCAGGCCAAAGTCTGTCAGGGAATGCCTTAAGACAACAAGTCACTGGCAAGGCATGCCGTCTTGCGGCATATCCCCGTCTGAACAATTCAATGGTTACTGAAAGCCTGTCAGAGTTCGTTCCCCCAAATGGTTATGCCGATTACGCAATTGGCGGGAAACCCTCCCAGGTTGTGAGTCAGGCCCAGGCGGGGATTCTTCACCTGGCGTTCACCGGCCTTACCCTGCATCTGTTTGTAGACTTCATAGGTCATACGTATGCCGGAGGCGCCGATGGGGTGCCCGAAGCTCTTAAGCCCGCCGTCGGTCTGGCAGGGCAGGGGGCCGTTCAAGTCGAAGAACCCGCTGTCCACGTCTTCCTTGGCCCGGCCACGCGGCGAAATGAGCAGGTCTTCGTAAATGACCAGCTCGGTTATGGAAAAGCAGTCGTGCACTTCGAACATGCTCAATTCTTCCCGAGGATCCTTTATGCCTGCCTCGGCGTACGCCTTGGTGGCGCAGCGGACCGTGGTTTCAACATGAGTGCCGTCCCACTCCTGAAAACGGTATTCTTCCTCGGGGCTGACCGCAATCTGGAGGGACTTGACGTACAGGGGGTCCGGCCTGAATTCCTTAGCCCGATCCGCCCGTACCACAATGGCCGCGGCCGCTCCTTCGGTCACGCCGCAGCAATCAAAAAGGCCCAAAGGCCAGGAGATGATCGGGGCCTTCATGATGGTATTCAAATCAACTTCTCGTTGGAGGTGGGCCTTGGGAGTTCGGGCCCCGTTATAGTG
Source organism: uncultured Desulfobacterales bacterium (assembly GCA_964512335.1). Lineage (GTDB taxonomy): Bacteria > Desulfobacterota > DSM-4660 > Desulfatiglandales > HGW-15 > JAIPEI01. Next base: position 33,520 of record CAZEIA010000002.1, on the reverse strand, counting down.
GCTCTTGGCGGAAATCCTGGCCAGGGTCATCTTCCCTTCTTCCGGGCTCAGGCCGTAACGGTCGAAGTATCGGGTGGCCATCATGGCGAACATACCGGGCGCGGTCATATTGGGAAAGATCTGGCGGTTATAAATGCCCCGGAGCTGGCTGAAATCCGGCAGGCCGCCGTATCCGATGTCCTTGAGTTTTTCCACGCCCAGTGCAAGCGCCATATCACAGGCTCCAGAAGCAACTGCAAAGCTTGCCGCCCTCAGGGCCTCGGTGCCGCTGGCACAGAAATTCTCCACGCGGGTTATGGGGATGAAGGGGAGCTTCAACGCCCCGGCCAGCGGGATGGCAGCCTTGCCGACATTCACTTCATCGAAACAGCTTGCAAACCAGGCCGCGTCGATGTCCTTTTTCTCTATACCGGCATCTTCCAGTGCCTCCTGAAAGGCTTCAACCATCAGGTCTTCGGCACTCCTGTCGAAATGCTCCCCGAATTTGGTGCAGCCCATGCCGATGACGGCTACCTTATTCTTGATGCCTTCCGCCATGAAAACGTCTCCTTACGTCAAGGTTCAACTCTTGAAAGGGGTGGCTTTCCAGAAATAGCCGTAGAGGCTGCGCGCCTCGTCCCGATACTTACGCCTGAAGGTCATTTGCACCGGTTGACCCACCTTGAGCGATTCCAGCCTGCAGTCGGTGAGGTCGAACCAGTACCGGCCGCCGCCCTCGAAGTCCACAATACCGTAAAGAGACGGCGGGTCTTCCGAATAGGTCAGGTGATCGGCGGTATAAGTGAACAGGTGCCCGGTCTTGTCTGAAAACACGTACCGTTCCATCATGTCCGCCTGCCCGCAGTGCGGGTTGATACAGATCCGTTCCCTTGGAAACTGCGGGGTGCCGCAGGCCTTGCAACGCCCTCCGGCCAGCCGGATGACCGCATCCTGCTCGCGCCAGGTCAATGAAAGGCTCGTCACTGCAATTTCCTCCCCACGAATACCGGCCTCTTTATCCACCATGTTCTTGAATGACAGGTATTTGGGGTAGGAATCCATCTCCTGCCTGTACTCCAGTGACCGTTTGAATCTGCTCTCATTCTTCAGATCAGAGATGGCCTCAGTCACCCTCAGAAGAAGTGCGTCCGAGCCCCCGCCGTAACCCGCCACCGCAATGTAGTCACCCGGACTTGACTCTTCCAGGGCGGCGGCCAGCATGATCAGAGGGTGGGCCGTGCCGGTGTGACCGACCACGTCCAGAAGGGGGTCCTGAACCTGTCTCTTTTCCAGTCCCAGTTGCTTCCCCATGGCGGCATGATCTCTGGCGCCCAAGGGTGGAAACACAACCTTACCCAGCTCGGAAATGCTGACCCCCGCCTGCTTGAGCAATCCGTCAAGGGCCTGTGGAATGAACCGGTTGAAGCCTTCCACCCTTATCCAGCGCTCCTCCCAGGACCTTACAAAGGAGTCACCGTTGATCCGCCGGTAATCCGCGAAATCGCAGGAAAGGGTGTAGGCCCCCTCAAAAGAAGCGATGACGGTGTCGCCGCCCACAACGAACGCGGCTGCCCCGTCACCGAAGAGTATTTCATTGGCGCCACCGGCCTTACCGGTGCGGCAGTCCGAGGCGCAGACCAGGGTCGTCCCGCTCCCTTCGTCACGCAAGGCCGAAACCAATGCTGTAACCCCGGACTTTATTTCCCCTCCGAACTCCAGGGTCCTGCATTCGGGTGGAAGATTCAATGCCGCCAGGGCAATACCGGCGTTACTCCGCTCCCGATATGGAATGGTTGTGGATGCCATGAAGAGCCCCTGGATAGAGGCTCCGTCGATGCCGGACAAACATGCCTTGCCTGCGGCTACTGCCAGGGTAAGGCTGTCTTCGTCATGATTGGCCACGGTCTTTTCTCCGCCTTTAAGGGCCGCCAGCCCCGGGTTGAACCAACCCATGGCCTCGAAGATAGTTTCCCGGCGAATGCGATAGTACGGCAGGCTGACACCGTAAGATGTGATTCCTTTCACTGGACGTTTTCCTCCTCTCTTGCCTTTCCGTCATCGTAAGCCGCATCTGCCGCCCGATGCTCCGCGTATGCTTACCCGTTTCCACAGCGGGCGACAAAATCAACAATTTCCGATAGAGAAGATCCTGGTCCGAAAACCCCTGAAACCCCCTTTTCCAGCAAGAACGGGATGTCGTCTCCGGGGATGGTGCCACCAAGGACCACCGGGGTTCCCTCCATCCTGTTCTTGCGAAGCCCTTCCGTAACCATTGGGACCAGGATCATGTGGTTGCCGGAAAGCGTACTCAACCCCACCACGTCGGGGTCTTCCTCAACGGCCGCCTTTACGATGGCATCAGGCATCTGGTTTCCAAGGTAGAGGACCTCCACTCCGGCGTCGCGCAGGGCCCTGGCCACCACCACGCTGCCCCTCCAGTGGGCGTCCAGCCCAAGCCGGGCCATAATCAATCTCTTTCGCTTCATATGGGTCTCGTCCTCCTAGAACAGAGGTGGATTCCAGGTCCCATAGGAATCCTTGAGGGTGCGGCTGATTTCCCCCTGGCTAATCCTGGCCTTGACCGACTCCACAATCACGTCCATGAGGTTCCCGTCTGTTTCACAACAACGCTTTATGTCCTCCAGGGCCTTCCGGGCCAAGTCGGTGCTTCGCTCATCTCGGATACGCGCCAGCTTCGCATCCTGAACGGAGAGGGTCTCAGGGATGGTGAAGATTTCCGCCTTGAAGGGCTCCTCTTCCATGCGATGACAATTGACTCCGACCACCGGCGTATCTCCGGTTTCCACCGCCTTCTGTTGCTCGTATGCCGAGTCGGAAATAACCTTGTGTACCCAGCCGTCCTTCACCGCCTTGACTATCCCTCCGACGGATTCAATCTCGTCCAGGAGGCCTCCAATGCGTTTTTCCATTTCAGAGGTCAAATGCTCCACGAAATAGGACCCTGCCATAGGATCGATAGTGTTTGTAATCCCTGTTTCCATCTGAAGTATCTGCTGAGTCCGCAAGGCAGTCAGAGAAGATATCTCTGTGGGGTTGCACAGGGCCTCGTCGAACCCGTCCACATGGACCGACTGTGCTCCGCCCAGTGCCGCCGACATGGCGTGGTATGCGGAGCGTGCGATGTTGTTCAGGGGCTGTTGCGCGGTCAGGGCAACGCCGGCGGTCTGGACATGGAAACGCATGGCGTTGGAGCGAGGATTCTTTGGTTTGAACCGTTCCTGAATCAGCCTGGACCACAGCCTGCGGGCCGCCCGGTATTTGCTTATTTCCTCGAAAAAGTCATTGTGGGCGGAAAAGAAGAAACTGAGCCTTGGTGCGAAGTCGTCTAATTCAAGACCACGGGAAAGCATTTCCTCGATGCAGGCCACGGCGTTGGCCATGACAAGTGCTATTTCCTGAAAGGCGTTGCAACCTGCTTCCCTGTAATTGTACCCGGCAAAGCTTACCGGGTTCCACTGTTTCGCGTGCCTGCTACAGTATTCAATGGCATCGCAGCTCAGTTTGAATGACGCATGAGGCGGCAATACCCCCGGGGCTATGGACACCGCGGTTTCCATGAGGAAATCGTTCTGGCTGGTTCCGGCCAGGCTGTTTAGCGGGATTCCGCGGGCCTCAGCGTTTGCAAAAAACATGGACTGCACGGAGATGTTACAGATGGGCTGGCAGGTGACCAGGGATATGCTTACCTGATCAATGGGAATACCATCGAACAGTGCCTCCATGTCTTCTATGGTGTCCACGGCCACGCCGCCTCTGCCGGCGTCGGCAAAGGCCTCCGGATCATTGGAGTCATATCCCCGCAAGGTGGGGTAGTCGAAGACGCCGTTGATGCCGCCGGCACCGGCCTCCAGGAGAAACCTGTAGCGCTTGTTTGTCTCTTCCGGCGGGCCGTATCCGGCAAGCTGTCGCTGTGTCCAGGTTCGGCCGCGATACATGGTCGGATGCACTCCCCGCACAAATGGGGGCTCTCCCGGAAATCCGAGGTGTTCCAGATAATCCAGATCAGGCATGGACCCCGGCGTGTAGAGAGGAGAAACACTCAGGCCGGAAAGGGTCTTGAACTCCGACTTCCGCTCCCTGTTCCGGGGATACATTCGGAACCATTCCTCATGGGCCTTTTCTATCTGCGAAACGGCTTCCCTTCGATAAAGGCGGCTTGTATCGGGTCCAGGATCAGGCATTCATCCCTCTCCTCACGCAGACCGCCGCTCGAGCAGCGTCTCATGCAGGTAATTGATTATCTCCCGCGTATCAGCACCCGGAGTGAAGATCCGGCCGACCCCAAGCGCATCAAGCGCGGCCCAGTCCTTACTCGGTATGGTGCCGCCGCCGAACACAAGGATGTCATTCACCCCCCTTTCCTTGAGGAGTTTCATGATCCGGGGGAAAATGGTGTTATGTGCTCCTGACAGTATGCTGAGCCCTATAGCGTCCACATCCTCGTCGATGGCCGTGTTGACTATTAGTTCCGGGGTCTGGTGGAGGCCGGAGTAGATTACTTCCATGCCTGCATTGCTCAGGGCTCGCGCCACCACCCTGGCTCCCCGGTCGTGGCCGTCCAGGCCGGGTTTGGCGATCAGAATCCGCAGTGTCTTCTGTGGGCCCATGCCTTCATCCTTTCGTCACAGGATCATACTGCTCATCAAAAAACAGCCTTTTCGCGGTAGCCCCCGAAGACTTCCTTCATATGCCCCACTGCCTCGCCCAGGGACATCCCGTCCCTGACCGCAGAAATGAGCACCGGCATGATGTTTTCTCCGCCTTCACAGGCCGCCCTCAGTTCCAGGCCTCTTCGTCTCTGTTTTTCGTGGTCTCTTTCCTCTTTGAATTTTTTCAATGCGGCTATCTTTTTCTCTTCGAAATCAGGATCCGCCTCACGAAGCTGGATGTCTGTATCTTCCTCTTCCACATACCGGTTCAGGCCCACTATGACCCGCTCCCCTTTTTCCAGGGACTGCTGATAACGAAAAGCCGACTCGGCGATCTGCCTCTGAAAATAGCCGTTCTCGATACCGGCAATGACCCCGCCCATATCCTCTATCTCCTGAAAGATGTCCTTGCAGGCCTCTTCCATGCTACTGGTCAGGGCCTCCACATAGTAGGACCCGGCCAGGGGATCAACCGTGGAAGATACGCCGCTTTCGTGAAGTATTATCTGCTGGGTCCTGAGGGCCAGTTTCTCCGACCTCTTGGTGGGAATAGACAAGGCCTCGTCGTGTGCATTGGTATGGAGCGACTGGGTCCCCGCCATCACGGCGGACAGGGCCTGAATTGTGGTCCTTATAATGTTGTTTTCCATCTGCTGTGCCGTCAGTGAGGACCCCGAGGTCTGTGTATGTACGCGAAATCGCCAGCTCGCAGGGTTTCTGGCGCCGAACCTGTCCCTCATGGTGCGGGCCCAGATTCTCCGGGCCGCCCGGTACTTGGCCACGTTTTCAAAGAGGTCGTTGTGAACCTTGAAAAAGAAAGAGAGGCGGGGTGCGAACTCGTCCACATCCATGCCGGCTTCAATGCCCTTTTCCACATAGAAAAAACCGTTGGCCAGGGTGAAGGCCAGTTCCTGGATGGGTGACGCCCCGGCAGAGGCAAGGTGGTAGCCGCTTATACTTATGGGGTTGAACTTCGGCAGGTTCAGGCTGCAGAAGGAGATGGTGTCCATAATCAGCCGTATTGAAGGCTGAGGCGGAAAGTAATAGGACTTCTGAGCCTGGTATTCCTTGAGCGCATCGTTCTGCATGGTGCCGGATAGCAGCCTCCAGTCCACCCCTCGTTCCCGGGCAAGCGTGCAGAACATGGCGAGGATGACCGTGGACTGGCTGTTGGATACGAAATTGATGCTTATTTTGTCCAGTTCCACCCCAGCCAGCAGGTCGCGCATGTCCTGAATGGTGTCGATGGCAACCCCGCCGCATCGCCCAACCTCGCCTTCGGCCAGGGGATCGTCCGAATCCCTGCCCATGATGGTGGGCATATCCAGGCACAGGCTGATGCCTGTGGCGCCCATACTGATCAGATGATGGATGCGCCTGTTGGCTTCCGAGGGCGGACCCAGTGACATAAGCTGTCGTATGGTCCAGGGACGTCCCCGATACATGGTCGGGTATACCCCTCGAACATAGGGATACTCGCCCGGGCGGCCGATGTCACTTTCGAAATCAACTCCCAGGAGATCTTCGGGACCATAAAGCGGCTGGATATCAAAGCCCGACATGTTTTCGAGCGAATCGATTCCCGCATAGGAATCCGCGCTTATGCCTGAATTACTTTTCTGAGGCATTTTGGTTTTTACTCCAGTTTGTCAACCTTGAGAAACGTGGCAAGAACTTCTTCCACCACCGAGTAAGGGTTTGTCTTTCCGGCGCGTATGGATTCGATGTATCCCCGTTTTTTGCCTGTTCCCTTGAGGCCGGCAAAGACAACCTTCTCTACTTCATCCTTGAAGACCAGTCCCAGTTCCTGCTCAATCCGCTTGGCCCTGACTTCATCGATTTTGCGTGTCTCGCGAAGGTAGTCCTGGTGCTCCATAACCGCCTTTACAAGCTCGTCCAGCCCTTGAATATCCGTGGACTTGGAACCGCAGGCCACGGTGGGAACGACCTTGGGAATCCAGCCGGCATTTTCGTCCAGCCCGTAATGCACCGTGGACTCAAGGCTGCGCATGCAGAGATTCGCGCCGTCCAGGTCCGCTTTGTTCAGTACTATGATATCTGCGATCTCCATGATACCGGCCTTCATGGCCTGGATGTCGTCTCCCATGCCAGGCGTCAATATGAGGAGACAGGTCTGGGCCACGTGGATGATGTCGATCTCGTCCTGACCGGCCCCCAGGGTCTCAATAATGACCACCTCGTTGCCCATGGCCTCCATCACCCGCACCACGTCGGTTGTTGCGCGGGCCAGGCCGCCCAGGTAGCCCCGAGAGCCCATGGAGCGGATATACACTCCGTCGTCCATCGAATGGTTCTGGAACCGGATCCTGTCCCCCAGGAGCGCGCCCCCCGAAAAGGGACTGCTGGGGTCAACCGCGACGATCCCAACGGTCTTTTTCATGGCTCGAAAGCGTGAGATGAGATGGTCAATGAGCGTTGATTTCCCGCTCCCTCCCGACCCGGTAAGACCTATTATCATTGAACGCCCGGTGTGCGGGAAGATCGCTTTCATGATGTCATTGGCGTGCTCGGACTGGTCCTCGACCATGGTGATAACCCTGGCCGCGGCCCGGCGGTCGCCGCGAAGCAGCATTTGGACGAGTTCCTCGGGGGATTTATTGTTTCTACTGCCCATTATGCAGTCTTCTCCCCTGCGTGTTTACGGATGTAGCTTGCAAATTCCTCGGTAAGGGAGCCGCCCCGAAAAACCTCGTCAATGCCCATGGCTTTCATGGTGGGGATGTCTTCAGGCGGAAAAGACCCCCCTGCTACGAACAGGACATCTTCTAGACCGTGCTTTTTCATTTCTTCCACGATCAGGGGGGTGAACACCAAGTGCTCGCCTGAAAGATAGCTCACTCCTATCACGTCGGCGTCCTCGTCCACGGCTGCTTTGACGATGCTCTCGGGGGTCTGAAACATTCCCAGATAGACGACCTCCATGCCGGCGCTCCGCAGAAGGGATGCTACAACCTTGGCTCCCCGGTCGTGTCCGTCCAGCCCTACCTTGCTGATAATCACTTTGATTTTTTCTTTGCTCATCTGTGAAGGCTCCGGAAAATGGAATCAACTGAAAGGAGACTCGATGATGTTCATTGGGTCGTAGGAATAACCGAAGACCTCCCGGACCGTCCCGAGCATTTCGCCTGTTGTGGCCCGGGCCTGGGTGGCCTCGATCATGGCCGGAATGGTATTCCTGCCCTGGGCGGCGTCGTTACGCAGCCTTTCGATGGCCTCTTTCAAGAGACCGGGATCCCGCTTCATCTTCAGCTCCCGTACTCCATCGATCTGACTCTTTGCTGAAAGCTCCGGAATGCGCTGGACCCCCATGGGCGTGCTCGTCTCGGGCTCGGTGGTAAAAACATTCACGCCGACCACCAGTTTTTCCAGGTTGTCCAGCTCCTTCTGCCGCTTCACGGCTTCCTGTTCGAACCGGCGGTCCAGCCATTCGGTTCGAATGGCCTCTTCCATGCCGCCCAGGTCTTCCACCTCCTTCATGTACCTGAGTGCCTCTTCCTCCATCTTGTCCGTCAGGCTCTCCACGAAATAGGAGCCGCCGAGTGGATCGGCCACGTTGGTCACGCCGGTCTCATAGGCGATAATCTGCTGGGTGCGCAGTGCCTGGAGATGACCTTTCTCCGTCGGCAGGCACATGGGCTCGTCATAAGAGCAGCAGTGAAGTGACTGGACGCCGCCCAGAACAGCGGTCAGGGCCTCGTATGCGATGCGGACAAGGTTGTTCAGGGGCTGCTGGGGGATAAGCGAGCAGCCGGCCGTGTGAACGGCGAAACGGAAATGCATGGACCTGGGATCCTTTGCCCCGTATTTCTCCTTCATCAGTTTGGCCCACATGCGCCGGGCCGCCCGAATCTTGGCCAGCTCTTCGAACATGTCTACATGGCAGGAAACATAAAAAGTGAACCGGGGAGCGAACTGATCGATGTCAAGGCCGCGCCGAATCAATTCGTCGATATAACACATTGCAATGCCGAAACCGTATGCGATCTCCTGCGGAGCCGTGATGCCCTGCTCCCGAAGGTCATACATGTTGACCGTGGTGTAGTACCACTTGGGCATTTCCAGGGTGCAGAACTCCATGACATCCGAGCCCAGCTTGATGGAAAGGTCCAGAGGGCAGGCCGGTCGAAAGCCGCAATACCGAAAGTGGATGGGATCGTTTTGAATCGAGCCGCGAAGCTTGCTGATGTCGTATCCCTTGTTCCGCGCCACCGTCACGTACTGGGCCATGGTGGGAGCAGCCGCAGTGGACGCGGTGATCAGCGACCAGCTCACCTTGTCCAGTGGAATGTCTCCCACCAGGGTTTCCATGTCCCGAATGTGGGAGATATTTACGCCGGTCAGACCGACCTCGTTACGGGCCCAGGGGTGGTCTGCGTCCAGTCCCATCTCGTATGTCACGTCGGCGATGGTATTCAGCCCTGTTCCCCCGTTCTTGAAGCAGTAGGCGGCCCGCTCGTGGGTATCAGCCGGTGAGCCGATTCCCACCACCTCCCGCCTGGTCCAATAACGGCCCCGAAACATGTTGCGGTGAAGACCGCGGGTGAACGGGAATTCCCCGGCATCTCCTATGTCCCTGCCATATTCCTCGCCTGCCCTGTCCTTGGGGGTATAGATCTCCTTGACGTCGTATCCAGACCAGGTTCTGGCGCTGGAGGGCTTCTCGTAATACGCCTGGAGGTATTCGTCCCAGTTGACTTTCTGCTCTTCCTTATCTTCAACCGCGGCGGGCTGCTCTGTACTCATGTTTTCCCTCCTTACAGGCCGGTCCGTCCATCCCGAAGGCTTATTTCATGACGGCGGGGATTGGTCAGGGAACCGCCCTGCTTTAACTTTCCAGTTAGTAAGTCTAACCGACCGGTCAACAACCTTGCATAAAATATTCTGCCGGTCAAGTTTTTTTTCGCAGTCAACGGCGGCAAAAAGCTCGCAAAAGACCCCGGCAAACTATGGAGTCAAAGGTTTCCCGATTGTGTGATGGATAAAATAAGGATTACGGGCTGGGATCATGCCTAGCCTCCCGGTGATTGGCCGTGTTCACTCTTGACGGCCACCCTGTCGATCAGGCCTTCGCCTGTCTTGGGAAGAGACTCGACATAAACAATATGCCTTGGCTTTTTGTATCCGGCCAGCCTCGAAGCTACAAAGGCGGCCAGTTCGTTCTCGTTTTGTGAAGCACCCGGGCGCAGAACGCAGACTGCCTTGACTGCCTCACCCCACCTGTCGTCGGGGACATCGATTACACAGACCTCGACCACGGCCCCATGCTCCAGCAGGACTTTTTCCACTTCAGCGGGGTAGACATTCTCCCCGCCGGTCTTGATCAATTCCTTGGCAGGCATACGGCCGGCGTAAAAGAGGTACCCGCGCTCGTCCATGCGGCCCATGTCACCTGTGTGGTGCCAGCCGTTTCGCAGGGTCCAGGAGGTATCTTCTTCAAGGCCCCAATATCCGAGAAAAACGCAGGGCGACTTGACGCATATCTCACCCACCGTTCCGGCATCTACCTCGTTGTCCGACTCGTCCACGATTCGCACACGAGCCAGTGACGCCGCGCGGCCGGCGCTCCCCGGGTCCTCGTCGAACCAGCCGATTGTGACGCCCATTGCCTCGGTCTGCCCGAACATGATGCTGAACCTGGTTTGTGGCGCCACTCGTTGAAACCGATCGATGGATTCCGGCGGATTCAGCCCCCCAATGAACTTGAGGCTTGTCAGGTCCCTCTGTCTTTCCCCCTGCTTTTCCGCCATGTGATCCAGCATGGGTGGAAAGCTGTACATTATGGTTGCCCTTTCCTCCTGAATCAGGTCAAGGGTTCGATCTGCATCAAACTTTTCCTGGATAACATTCTTGCCTCCTGCCTGCATCACCGCCATGGAAACGGAAAGGCCCGCAATGTGAAACAGCGGGAGAAAACACGGGTGAGCATCATGAGGGCCCAGCTTGAAGTGGCCTCCCAAGGCGGTATTGAGAGCCACGATATTGGCCTGGCTGAGTTGAGCGCCTTTGGCCCGCCCTGCCACGGCGGCTGTGTAAATGAGGGCATAGGTTGCCGCGGCGTCCACTTCCGCTTCGCTCCCTGCACCGCACTCGTAAAGGCCTTCCAGTGGGACGTATTCGCCCACTGCTCCAGACCCTACGACATAGCGCGACTTTACCGAAGGCAGGCCTTTCTCAGCATCAAGGGCCACTTCATGGAAATCAGGGGAAACCACAACAAAGGCGGGAGAGGAATCCTGAAAAATGGAACAAAGCTCTTCGGAGCTCAAGCGCCAGTTCACCGGCACGATGATTAGCCCAGCCATTGCAGCGGCCCCGTAAAGGAGCATGTACTCTAGACTGTTATGTGCGATCAGAGCCAAGCGGTCGCCCGGCTGCGCACCAGCTGCCTGAAAGCCTCCCCGCAGTTTGCTGCATTTATCCAGGTAATCGGAAAAGGTCATGCGTGTCGAACCATGAACCAGGGCTTCGCGTTCCGAAAACACCTGGGCGTTTCTAATGATCATGTCCATGAGGCTGAAATCGCGAACAGTCATTCCGGGCTCCTCTCGAAAGTTGATTTACCGGCTGTGCGTAAGTCCTATTATCAGCAGTTGCGGTGGTCAGAAGTATTTCTCCAGCTCGCTCAGAAGGCTGGAAACCCCTTGGTTCTTCTCCTTCAACTCTTTCAGGATTCGCCGCTTCCGGTCAGGCCTCTTCTTCATGGTCCTGCGCTTTGCCTTGGGCGCCTCGTGGGCCTCCTCGCCCTGGTGGGACAAGAGATAGCCGTTTTCCAAAAGATCAAGGAACTGATCCGTAATTTTCTCAGGTGCGCGGCCTTTTTTGTCGTCCGGGTTGTACCATTTGTAGAGCCAATTACACATGCCTATGATCGCAAAGGCCTGAAGCTTTGGATCCATGGGACGAAAAAACCCCTGCTCAATGCCCTCGGCGATTATTTTTTCCACAATTTTCGAATACTTTCGCTTTTCTTCCCGTATTTTTTGAAACTGTTTTTCAGGAAGCTGGTTTTCTTCACTGAAAAACACCGCAAACATGGGCAGGTTGCCGATTATGATGTTTTCGATGTGATGCCTTATGAGAAACCTCAGCTTTTCCGGGGGGGCCAGGTCCATCTCGTCTATTTCATAGGCGTTTGCAAAATAGTTTTCCAGGGCCTGGATATAAATCAGGGAGAGAAGATCTTCCTTGGAGGAAAAATAATGATACAGGGCCGCCTTGCTCAGACCCAGTTCATGGGCCACATCATCAAGCGTTGCCGTCCGATAGCCCTTCTGGTGAAAAATATTGATAGCCGTATCGATCACCATCCGCCTGCGGAGGCTTTTGTCCTGACTCTTGAAATCGGTTACCTGTTCCATTCCGGCATCCCCGCTTGCAACATGAAAATCAAAGGGCTTGTTCTGTGCGCTTGTTCTACACCGGCTGGTAAGTTTCCAAAGCCGGCGACAGGTCCAGGGCGCCTGCCGGGATACCATAAACTGAAAGACAATTTACCGCAACCGGGAAACGAATGAAAAAACGGAGACAGCAGTGTGTAGGAATAAGAAAGGACTGAACACCTATCGAAACTGGATGGTTTAAGCAGCGCCGGCCGGCCCTACCTTGACCCCCTTGGCTCGGAGGTAGTCTTTCAACTCGCCGATTCCGATAATCCCGAAATGGAACATGGAGGCGGCAAGCAGGATCGAGGCGCCTGCCTGCACGGCCTCATGGAAATGCTCCAGCTTGCCGGCCCCGCCCGATGCCACCACATCGGCCGAAACAGCGGCCTTGACGGCGCGGATCACAGGAAGGTCATACCCGGTCCGGGCGCCGTCTCCGGCCTTGCTTGTGGGAAGGATAACCGGGACGCCGAAGCCGTCAACCCGCCTTGCCCATTCAACAGCATCCGCACCGGTGGCGGTTCGCCCGCCGTCTATGTAGACCTCATAGCCCGACGGCATGGACTCGTTCCGGTCCACATCAATTGCAACGGTCACCCTTTCCGGACCCAGCTCCTGAACCATTTCCTGGATCACACTGGGCTTTCGAAAGGCGGCGCTGCTGGTTGATATCTTGTCTGCTCCCGCGGCCAGAACGGCCTCAGCCGATTTCACATCTGATATTCCCCCTCCAACCGTAAAGGGCACAGTTGTCACTTCAGCCACCCTCCTGACCACATCAAGCATGGTGGCCCGACCCTCCACCGTGGCGGTGATATCCAGAAGGGCCAGTTCATCAGCTCCGTTTTCGCAGTACGCCCGGGCGCATTCCACAGGGTCGCCGGCGTCTTTGATATTCACAAAGTGCACTCCCTTTACAACGCGTCCGTTCTGCATATCCAGGCAGGGCATGATATGAATCGCTCGGTCCATTAAGTGTCCCCCCTTATTCCTGTTTTCATTCCACGGGTACCCTTTAAACTGTGGATAATATCATGGTGGATTCAAGAGCACCGGGGCTTCTGCGGCCCCGTGAAATCTCTTTTCAAAACACCGCCTTCATGGAAGCGGTCACATCCACCAGCCGCTCCGCAGTGAAACGCAACACCGCCTTGTGGAGTCTGGCAGCCAGTTCCGGGGCCTCTTTTTCCAGCCGCTCTATGGACTCCCTGCTCAAATGGAATGCCACAGTGGGCCGGCTGACCACAACCGAAGCGGTTGCAGCAGAATCCGTGTACAAACTCAACTCCCCCACAATGCTGCCCATTCCACACGTCCTGAGACGGTCCCTGGACCCGTCTTCCCTCTCGAGCCAGGCGGTGACCTCTCCGCTCTCGATGAAGTATAGCCCGGCGGGCGGGTCCCCCTGTTTGAGCAGGACCGCATCTTTTTCCAGGTGAAGTATATTTGTATACCCCCCCAGATCGTGGAACAGTGACTCCATGGCCTCCTGCTGCATGAGGCGGGACATGGTCTCCTCGTAGGCGGACTCCAGGATGTCCTCGTCCACGGTCCCATCCCCTCGGGCCTCTGATGCGAGAATCCCCTCTTCACACCACTCAACGGCCTGATCCAGATCCTGAAAGACCTTTACGCCGGCATTGCCGGCCCGAACAAGCCCTTCCCTTGAGAACCATTCCTCCATCTGCGGGGTAATGCCCGCCAGCGCCAGGATGAACCCGCGGGCCTCAGCCAGTTGCACCATGCGGACGAAACTGTTTATGGCGGACGAGTCCAGGCCCGTGACATGGGTAAAATCGAACACCATGAATCGCAGCTCAGGCAGCTCCGTATCGTTGACCCTTTCCCTGACCCTCTCGAACAGCCGGTTTGCCGTGCCGAAGAACAAAAAGCCATGGAGCCCGAGAACCTGGAGGACGTCACCTTTTTTTCTCAGGATCCAACGCAGGGGTGCTGCACGTTCAACATGGCTTCGAAATGTACTCCCGGAAAGGGCCACACGCACCACATCCACACGGCTGTAACGTACTATGAAGATCGCCACTGCAGCTACAATGCCCGCGGCCACTCCCTGCAGGAACCCGAAGGCGCCGATCAACAGGAGAATAATTACCACCATTGCATAATCGGCGCGGGGGAGCCGCTTCCACCCCACATACAGCCAATCCAGGAGAAGATCCACCCCCACGAAGACCAGAAGCCCGCCGGCAAGGCAACGGGGCAGCCATCCAAGCGGTCCGGCCCCTGCGAACAGGGCCAACCCGCAAAGGGCCCCGGACGTAAGGCCGATGAGACGGCTGTCCGCCCCCAGCTTGTTGCCCAGAGCGGACAGGCTCAGGGTCGGGTAACCGGCCGGGCTTCCGCCAAGTCCGGCCAGGGCGTTTGCAAGGCCCGATGCCTTGAGTTCCCGGTTGAGATCAATGTCCTTTCGAATGATCAGCTCCAGGCCGCTCGAGTTGAGCAGAAGGGAAACGATACTGAGCACTGCAATAGTCCCCATGTGGCCTGCCTGGGAAAACACCAGGCCCCAGTCCAGCGAGCCCATGAGGGACGGGGACAGGGGACTCCAAAGGGCCCCTTCTGGAAAGGGGCCGAGGAACCAGCCCCTGGCGCTTGCATCTGCAATGGGAATGCCGGCCGCGGCAAGCCCCAGAAAAAAGAGCACCACCGAACCTGCAAGGATTACGGGCATGGCCAGAAAATGGCTGAACCGCCTTGTCACAAATAGAAGAATCGCGGCCAGGATCAATCCCGGGAGCCACTTTGCGACCATTTCGGGGCCGAGAAGACCCGACAGGCTGGAGGGATCGATCGTAAGGCCGGTCATGACCCCGATACCTCCGGTAAAGAGAAGCCACCCGATCCCGGCGAGAAACCCGCCCACCACCGGATAGGGAATGAACCTGACAAGGTTGCCCAGGCGGAATCTTCCCAGGAGATAAAACACGACCCCCGTCAGGACGGACGAGGCCGCGATAACCGCCACCACGGTGAAATAGATCTCCGACTCGCCGGTTGAGGCCGGAAGCCCGGCAACCACGGCTGCAGCGGCAAGGGCCAGAATGGCGCAAGGAGCGTCCTGAACAATGGCAACCACGCCACGAACCGAGCTGGTGATGGCGAGCACTACACCAAAGACAAGCCCTCCGAAAAGAGTCAGCCCCACTCCCTTGGCAAAGAGGTGGGAGAGGGGCCCTGAAAAGATCATGGCGGCAAAGGAGATCTGCAGCATCACCGTCAGAATGCCGTTAACAGCACCCGCGCTGATTCCCGGAAGGATCCGGTGATAATCGAACTGAATCCGGCCCGGACCATTACCGACGCTCGTTTCTTCCATCATGAGTCCTCCGTGGAATCACGCGGAAAACCGCCGCTCTCATCGCAAAAGGCCGCAGGCCCTTATGTGTCTATTCTACGAGGCCATCTGGAGCATCTTGTGAACCAGTTTCTCTATGCCCTCTGCCACGTCCTTGATGCCCGGCCCCAGCATGTAGGCGGGCGTGGTCACCAGGCGGTTTTTCTCGTCCACGTGAATCTGATCAACCGTGCAGATCCTGTGGGCCCCTCCCATGACTTCAATGGCCTTGGCCGTGTTCGCATCGGTTCCAATGGTCACCTCGGGCCGGCGCGCGGAGAGGGCCCTGGTCAGGGTGGCCGGGGCGATGCATATGGCGCCGATGGGCTTACCCGCATCGCTCATGTCCTCCAGGATCCGCCGGACCTGGGGATGCACCGATGCATCCGGGCCCTTAACGGCGAAATCGCACAGGTTCTTGGCTGCACCGAACCCGCCGGGAAGAATCAGGCCGTCCAGATCCCCTGCCTTGACGTCCTTGAGATCTTGAATCTCGCCTCGAGCGATCCGGGCGGATTCCACCAGGACGTTCCTCTTCTCTCCGGTAACCTCCTGGGTCAGGTGGTTGATCACATGTAACTGATCCGTGTCCGGGGCCATGCAGACGATCTCAGCACCGGCCCGATCCAGGGCCAGAAGCGTCAGCACCGCCTCATGGATCTCGGCTCCGTCGAATACGCCGCAACCGGAAAGCAGCACTCCTATCCTCGGCATGGGATTCCTCCTTTCCTCGTTTGGTGCCGACAAGGTTTTTATCCACTCGTCGGCGAATGAGACATGCCGGAGCTCTAAAGGGTCAAGCCCTAAAAGCGCCGCAACGATACGCTTAATCTAATCGACTACCAGAAGGTGGGTCAAGATGTGAGAGAGCTATGGTCGCCACCTCCAAGTCTTTTGTACAATTTTCCCTGGACGTAAGCGACCGGTTTATGCCATAGAAGTTTAAATAATTCCTTACGATAAGCCCTTCACCAATGGATCCAATTGTCTTCATCGTGATAATTTCCGTCCTGGGCCCGGTAATCGGGTCGGCCATCGGCGTGGTCCGGCAGCCCACATTCAGCTACATCTGCAACATGCTCTGCTTTGCCGCCGGGGTCATGCTGGGCATCTCCTTTCTGGAACTCATCCCGGAAAGCATCCACCTGTCCTCCGTGCCTTTGTGCGTCCTGGGCCTCGTGCTCGGGGCCCTGGCCATGTACGGCCTGGACCGTATCATCCCCCACATTCATCCGCGTCTCTGCACTCAGGAACAAGGGTGCAACCTGGAACGTACTTCAGTCTACCTCATTCTCGGCATCTTCCTTCACAATTTCCCGGAAGGCATGGCCATCGCCGTGGGCGCGGTCACGGACATCAAGGTCTCCCTGGTCATTGCCCTTGCCATCTCCATTCACGGCATCCCTGAAGGGATCTGCACCTCGGCACCATACTTTCTCACCTCCGGGTCCCGCTTAAAGGCGTTCCTTGTGTCCTCGTCCACGGCCCTTCCCATTCTGGCCGGCTATGTCTCGGCCCGGTACCTCTTCACCGCAATCCCGAATGAGGTCATCGGTGTTATCGTGGGGGCAACGGCCGGGCTCATGATTTACATCACCACGGACGAGATCATCCCCACCTCCTGCGCCGGGTCCGACCACAAGACCATCTTCTCCCTCCTGGCCGGGATCGTCTTCGTGATCCTGCTGGGCATGATCTAGACTCGCTCCAACGGGCTGTCTGTGAAAAAGGAGACACCTTATGGACCCAAGGGAAAATGAACCTCCTGCCGAGCAGCCTGCAGCCGGCAGCGGGACCGGTCCGGAAGGGGACAACCGATATATTCACCGCGTGGCCATCCTGGCCTTTCTTCTGAACCTGGGCCTGGCCGGCATGAAGGGCGCACTGGCCCTGACCTCTGGGAGCCTCGCTGTGGCGGCCAGCGCCATTGACTCTGCCACTGACTGCATTGCCTCCATGGCCCTGTTCGCCGGCCTGAAACTCTCCGTTCGAAAGACCCCCTCATTTCCTCTGGGCCTTTACAAGATCGAGAATGTCCTTTCCGTGGTGGTGGCCCTGTTCATCTTTCTGGCCGGATATGAGATCGCGCGAAAGGCCTTCAAGCCCGACTCCGCCCCTCCGGATATCTCCCTGGGAGTAGTCCTCCTCCTGGCCCTGGGCACCCTGGCCACTCACCTCTTCGGCCGCTACGCCGTTAAAGCCGGCCGCCGGACCGGATCCCCCACACTGAAGGCCGAGGGCCGGCACCGGCAGGTGGACGTGCTCTCCTCGAGCCTGGTACTCGCCTCGGCCGTCCTCGGTTACGCAGGCGTGCGAGGGGCGATTCACGGCATCGGCCTGGACCAGGCCGCAGCCGTCCTTGTGCTCGTATTCATCGCACATTCAGGATGGGGCCTTCTCTCAGACGGTATGCGGGTCCTGCTGGACGCATCCATTGATCCCCGCACACTCATGGACGTCCAGAAAATCATTGAAGAGGAGCCCATGGTGGCTGAGGTCACGCACCTGGTGGGCCGTAACGCGGGCCGATTCCGTTTCCTTCAAGCCACCGTGGTCCTTCGCACTGACGACCTTAAAAAGGCCCACCAGATCAGCGATCAGATCGAAAAAAGCGTTAAAAAACGCGTGCCCAGGGTGGAACATATCACCGTTCACTATGAGCCTACAAAACGAACACTCGTCCGGGTGGCTGTGCCCCTGGCCGACCGTTCCGGGGTCCTGAGCGACCATTTAGGGGAGTCACCCCTTTTTGCTCTGCTCTTGCTCAGGGTTGCGGACGGAGGCGTGTTGGAGCGGGAGACGCTGGAGAACCCCTGCAGCCGCCTCGAGAAGGGAAGGGGAATCTGTGTGGCAGAGTGGCTCGTGGAGAAAAACGTGGACGAGGTCTGGCTCAAAGGCGAGATGAGGCACAGGGGTCCGGGTTACGTCTTTTCCGATGCCGGCGTTGCGGTTCGGGAATCAGCCGGAGATAATCTGGATCAGGCCCTTCAAAAGACCGCTTGACAAAGAGATCGCATCAGGCTATATCTTGATTTGTCAAGATAGAGTAGGGAGGTAAAAAGAATGCCTGCGGTAAAGATAAGCTCCAAGGTCGATGAAAAAGTTTGGAACGACCTGAAAGAGCTTGCAAACGAAACACACCAGAATGTTTCCGGTCTTCTTACGGAAGCGGTGCGTGAATATGTGCAGCGGCGGCGTGTGCGTCCTTCGGTTCTCAGGCACTTGGAGAAGTCCATGGACGAGAATGAACAACTAGGGAAACTTCTTGCCGGCTAAAGCGGTCTATTACCTTACACGGGACGAGGTTCTCGCCATCCACCAGGGGTTGATCGACCGGTTCGGTGGCTTGGAAGGTGTACGAGACCTCGGGCTTCTCGAAAGCGCCCTGTATCGCCCCCGAACCGGCTACTACCAGGACCTTGCTGAAATGGCGGCGGCCCTTTTTGAGTCGCTCCTGATGAACCATGCCTTTATTGATGGGAACAAGCGCGTAGCCTTTTTTGCAACGGACATCTTCCTCCGTCTGAACGGCTGGAAGCTGAGGGTGGAACCCAACGCGGCCCATGAATTCCTGATCGGCCTGCTCGAGCGAACGGAGTGTGATTTCGAGCATCTTCTGCCTTGGATCCGGAACTCGCTCGTGCGCTTGCGTTCCCGCCCCCCTTATGAGCTTTGAGCAAGGCGGCTTCCGTCAGGTCCGGCGCATTTCCTGCCCCTGCTTTTCTTAATCTTGCTATGTAGTCGATATTGACTGACAACAGACAAGACCGCCCACTGTAGTAAACTCCTCCGCCCGGCATAGGATATCACCTGCATGTCTACTTGATTCAATTCAGAAACTGATTGCCAACAGCTGCAAGAGACTGCTTCTCTGAACTGCTGAATTTCCACTCGGGAAAGGACATTTTTAGGTCCTTTTCGCTGGGTTGACGTAAACTCTCAGGAAAGGGTGTTGACAATGATGAAGCCGGGAAGTATATTCCTTAATTAGAATACATGGGATGCCGCCCAGTGATGAGAAGCGCTGTCAAGTCACAAAGGCTCTGCCTGCTTCGAGAAAGCGGGTCAAAATTGCCAACGTGACTAAGTGGAAACTTAAGCACCGGCCGCACGTTCACCCAACAGTGTTAATTCGGAAGCGCGCTTTCTTCTGAGGGCAAGTCATATCCAAACGGCTGGCAGGCGATTGTGGCCGACAGGGGGCTAAATAGCAATTCAGCTATGTATTCAGCTCCACACTATCATGTTCCCAGCGCCTGTCCGAAGGATCAGGAGGAGAAAGAATCCTTCTGCGTGGTTATGAAAAGGAAATCTTCAGGCCTGAGATAGGGATTTTACATGAAAATGCACCTCGACTGGCTCTTTATGAGAAGATACTGGAAACAGGAAGGGTTTCTTGCCCTATCGGCCCGCCTCATTCTGGGGGTGGTCTTCATTTATGCGGGAATAGACAAGATCATTCATCCTGCGGCCTTTGCAGAGGTGATCTATAACTACCAGATCCTCCCCGACTCTTTGATCAATCTGACAGCGCTTGTGCTTCCATGGCTGGAGCTGGTTGTAGGCCTTTTCCTGATTTTGGGGCTCTTTCGTGAAGGGAGTGTATTAATTGTCACAGGACTCATGGGGGTCTTCTTGGGTGCCATGGTATTCAACCTGGCGCGCGGCCTGGATATCCATTGCGGTTGCTTCAGTTCCGCCGTGGGCAACACAAACGGGGCCCCCATGGCCTGGTATGTTATCCGTGACGGCCTGTTCCTGGTCCCGGCTCTGTACTTGTTCTACCGGACGTTCCAGGGCAAAGGCCTGCTGGAACAAGAATGAAAGGATCCTTTTATGAAAGAGCGAACCAAGCTCCTGATAATCATACTTATCTTTGTAGCGGCCTATTTTATCCCATGGGGCCATGAGACGATTCGCCAATCAGGCCTCGAGGCCTTTTTGATGCTCCAGGAATACGCACGGGAGCACGTCCTGACCTGCCTGATCCCTGCATTCTTTATCGCAGGGGCCATTGCCGTCTTTGTCTCCCAGGCGGCCGTGCTCAAGTATTTCGGGGCCCAGGCACGCAAGATATTATCCTATTCTGTAGCCTCGGTCTCAGGCACCGTCCTGGCGGTCTGCTCCTGCACGGTGCTCCCGTTGTTTGCCGGGATTTACACCCGGGGCGCCGGCATTGGGCCTGCCACGGCATTTCTGTATTCCGGCCCGGCCATCAATGTGCTGGCCGTGGTGCTTACCGCCAGGATCCTCGGCTGGCAGCTCGGGCTGGCCCGGGCCGTCGGGGCCGTCATCTTCGCCATCGTGACCGGGCTCCTCATGTCCTACTTCTTCAGGAAGGACGATGCCGCCCGGACAGCAGGGGAAATCTATCTGCCGGATGCAGAAGAGAAGGGCAGATCGCTGGCTCAAGAGGGCATGTTCATGCTGACCCTCGTACTTATCCTTATATTCGCCGCCTTTGCAAGACCCGGTGAGAGCTCCATAGGCCTTTGGCAGGCCGTATTTGCCGCCAAGTGGTATGTCACCGCAAGCCTGCTGATCATCCTGGGCCTCATGCTCAAGCGGTGGTTCGTGAGAGAAGAAAGGGTTGCCTGGGTTGAATCCACATGGGGATTCATTAAACAGATCACCCCGCTTCTGGGCGCGGGCGTTCTGGTGGCAGGGTTCATGCTGGGCCGTCCGGGACATCCGGCATTGATCCCGGAGCACTACATTCAGAGCCTTGTGGGTGGGAACTCCATCTGGGCGAATCTGTTCGCATCATTTGCCGGGGCCCTGATGTATTTTGCCACACTGACGGAGGTCCCCATCCTTCAGGGCCTTCTGGGGGCGGGAATGGGCAATGGACCCGCCTTGAGCCTCCTTCTTGCAGGCCCGGCCCTGTCTCTTCCCAACATGCTTGTGATCGGCGGTGTTATGGGGGTGAAGAAGACTGCGGTGTTCTGCTTAATCGTAGTTGTGTTGAGCACAATAGCCGGAATGATCTATGGGTGGGTTATAGACTGAAAAGAGCAAGGCCTTCCTGTCGTGGAGGGCGCAGGGTGCTCTTGTTGCAGCTAGTCAAGATGATTACAGGGAAATCGTATGGAAAGACTACCATCCAAAAAGCCTCATCGACTCCATGAAAAGATAAAACGGGCCGCCTGGCAATCAGGGATGATTCTTGTGTTGGCAGCCGCTTTAGGCCTCCTGGTGAATCATTGGAGGGATGATACGTTACAGCTGGTGGCGGACTGGTCTTCGGAAGCAAGACTTGTAACGGACTCGGGAGAGAGCCTGATTCTTTCTCTTGAAGAAGCCTGGGCCCTTTGCATGGAGCAGAATGCCGTTTTTCTGGATGCAAGGGCACCCGAAGACTATGCCCGCGGGCATATCCAGTGTGCTCAAAACGTCCCGTGGCAGTCCTTTGAGTCATACATCGATTTCATCTGGGATACTATCCCCGAAGACGCCTGGATCGTGACCTATTGCGACGGGGAACACTGCACTTTCGGCGAGGACCTGGCCCGGGAGCTGAGGGCCATGGGATACAACAAGGTAAAGGTCCTCGTTAACGGCTGGACGCGGTGGCGGGAGGCGGGGCTTCCCGTTGACCTTTAGCACGGCCCGATTCATGTAATCGAGATAGTTGAGTGAAGATGGATTTTAAGAGAATAAATGAAGACATAATCGAGATCATACCAGGTGAACGGTCTCCTGAAGAGGTTCTCGAGGAGATGGCACAGCTTTCCTATGAGACCGCAGAGTCTCCACTTCCAAGGTTCGTTTTTCCGTTCGAGGTCCCTGTATCTCGTGTGGCTTTCAAGGACTTGGTGACGGACAAGGGCCTTCACATGGACTACCTTAACGGAAAACTTTGCAGCACCTACGTGGAGATAGAGGGGGACAGGCTTTTCTTTGACGCGCGGCGTTTCACAGAGGACAGAGGCGCACCCGAGGCCCTTCTTAACCTCCTCAAGCAAAGGGAACGAATGAAAATGGATCACAAATCAAGAATACTTTTCCTGTGTACAGGGAATTCATGCAGGAGCCAGATGGCCGAAGCCTGGACAAACGCCCTCAAAGGAGACTGGTTTGAGGCCTACTCGGCAGGCGTGCGGCCCAAGGGGATCGACCCCCTTGCTGTTGAGGCCATGGCAGAGGCGGGCATTGATATCTCGAAACAGGAGTCAAAAGATATCGACTCATTCGGCGATATGGAGTTTGATTACGTGGTCACCCTGTGCGACAACGCCAGGGAGTCCTGTCCATTTTTCCCGGCCAAAACTGGATTGATACACCATGGATTTGACGATCCTCCGAAGCTCGCGGAGACCACGGATGACAAAGAAGAGATCAAAGCACACTACCGCCGGGTGAGAGATCAAATAAGGGTTCTTGTTGAGTCTTTTCCTGAAGGCCTGACGGTTGAGGACACCGGGTCCCAATGAATTGCTCAGTTTTGATATATTCTTATCTGGCAATATTATGGAGGAGCCAATGGAGGCTTTCCTGAGGGTGATGAAGGCCCTTTCAGACCCCAACCGTGTCAAGATCATAAAGATGCTTCAGCAGAGAGATCTCTGTGTCTGCGAGATTAAGACCGCCCTTGATGTGGCGCAGCCCACCGCCTCAAAGCATCTCAAGATCCTTGAAAAGGCGGGCCTTGTGAAATACCGTAAAGACGGGCTGTGGGTCAACTATTACCTCACCGGCGGAGAAGCCGACCCTTTTGCGGCCACACTTCTGGGAAACCTCCGGCACTGGCTCGAAGAAGAACCCGATATCGCTCAACTCAGGGAGAGGCTCCCTTTTATCAGGCGTGAGCAGATCTGCGGAAAGCAGTAAACGCCTTGCATAGCCGGGAGGCGATATGTTATCATACTAAACTCCTATGATATGGATGCCGATTGAAGGAGTGGAGGCTCGCATGCCACAAGATGACGTGACTCAAATCAGGGTGGGCGGAACCTCCGTAGGGATCGTGGGGCTCAAAGCCGCATTCGAAGAGGTCGCCGTGAAATATGGACAAGAACCGGACAGCAAAGTTGTGGAAAGACTTCTCAATCGATTGGAAAACGCTAATTACATCCCTGAAAGGGCAAGAGAGGAATATGGAAAGGCTTTTTTAAGGGAATTCAAGAAATTTCTTGGAAGACCCTATGAAGATGTGGCTTCGGGAGGACTACAGGTCAAGGTCCTGGGGCCTGGATGCGTACAGTGCGACCGGCTGGAACAGGAACTGATTCAGGTCATGGCTGAGACCGGGATCACGGCCGATCTGGAACACGTCCGGGACCCCAAGGAGATCGGCGAATACGGGGTCATGGGCACACCCGCGCTCGTCATCAACGGCCAGGTGAAGTCCGTGGGCAGGGTGCCCCCGCAAAAAAGGCTAAAGGAGTGGTTGCAGCATGCTTGGAACAAATAAGATATGATCGGAGGATAGCCATGGACATCAAAGTATTGGGACCGGGCTGTGCAAAATGCGGACAGACGGAACAAAACGTAAGGGACGCTGTTTCGGAAAGCGGAGTTGACGCAAAGGTGGACAAGGTGACCGATGTGATGGAGATCGCCAAGTTCGGTGTTTTCGGCACACCTGCGGTGGTAATAGACGGCCAGGTAAAGAGTGTCGGCAAGATACCCACCAAGGAAGAAGTCAAGAAATGGATTTCAGGGGCCTGAAATGAAAGACAAAAAGGATGAGATTTCCGGCCTGGTAAAGGACAAATACGGGGCCATTGCAAAAGGGAGCGCCTCCGCCGCCCAGTCATCCTGCTCCTGCTGTTCAGGACAGCCCCCGGTTGTGGACATCATAAGCTTGGGGAAAAAGCTTGATTACACGGAAACAGATCTTTCCCTGGCGCCCGGCCAGGCCAACCTGGGCCTTGGCTGCGGCAACCCCATCGGCCGGGCGGGGCTCAAGCCGGGTGAGACCGTGCTTGACCTTGGGAGCGGCGCCGGTTTCGATGCCTTCCTTGCTGCAAGGCAGGTGGGAGAATCCGGCAAGGTGATAGGGGTGGACATGACGCCGGAGATGATTGAAAGGGCGAGATCCAATGCGGAAGACCTGAAGGTGTCCAATGTCGAGTTCCGGAAGGGGGAAATAGAAAAGCTCCCGGTCGAAGACAGGTCCGTGGATGTTGTCATCTCCAACTGCGTGATCAACCTCTCTTCGGATAAGGCGGCCGTGTTCAGGGAAATGCACCGCGCATTGAAACCGGGGGGCCGCATCGTTATCTCGGATATTCTCAGTTTCGGAGAGATGCCCGAGGCGATCCGGGACAACCCCGCCGCTTACACGGGTTGAGTGTCCGGCGCTATTTCACCCGGAGAGGTGAAAAGGATTCTCGCGGACCTGGGCTTTGAAATGGTCACAATCACGCCGAAGGAGCAGAGCGAGGAGATCATACGCGGCTGGAACGTGGCTGAGGCCGCTGAAAAGGTGGTTTTCTCAGCTTACATAGAAGCCGTAAAACCCGATGGTCTGGAAAGCAGCCCTGCCGCCGGGCTGGGGTAACCAACAGACAATAGCAGAGGAGTCATTTGTGAATCAAAGCAGGGTGCAGGGAAAGAAGCTTATCATAGTCGCGGGCGTGCTGGTGCTTCTGGCGGCGGCTGCGGCTTTTATGTTCTACAGCAAGAAAGGCGAGGCCGTGGTCCTGGCGATGGTCAACGGGCAGCGGATCACCCAGAATCGTCTTCTTGAGGAGATAGAGACTTTTGAGGAACCAAACAGGAGCATGGCCAAGGAGAACCCGGCTGGACTCCTGGACATGATGATAATGAAAATGCTTCTGCTCCAGGAAGCGGGCGTTCAGGGTTTTGAGATGGGCCGGCCGGATCAGGAAGATGATGCGATCCGCAGCTTCCTGGAGAGGCGTTTCTCCACACCGCCTGAGGTGACCGAACAGGAAGTGGAGGATTTTTATTCAGCTCACGAGAGCGATATGGGCGATATGACATATGAGCAGCTCAAGCCTGTTATCGAACAAGTGCTACAGCGGGAGAAACAAGAAGAAGAGTACAAGCAATTCATGGAGGAGATTCGAAGCAAGGCGGACATAGAGATCAACACCGACCGCCTGCAGGCCATTGCAACCGGGCCCTCCGGATCCACCGACGGCACCAACACGAGGGAGGAGTTTGACACGGCCCTCAAGAGCGGCAAGGCGGTCCTGGTGGACTTCGGCTCCAACAGCTGCCTGCCCTGCCGCAAGCTGAGGCCTATCCTGGAGGAAATCAAAAAGGAGAAAGCCTCACAGGTGGAAGTCCTTGTGATCGATGTAAACAAGCACCAAGGACTCTCCAGGGAATACAAGGTGCAGGTTATCCCCACACTCGTGTTTTTCGATGCCGGCGGCAAGGAGGTTTTCCGCACCCAGGGATTTATGTCAAAGGCAGCACTCCTGGAGCACCTTGCGAAAGTCGGTGTGGTTTAAAAATAGTAACGTCTCAGGGGTGGTGAAATGTTTGATGCCTTTTTGGTGACCGTCAACGAATGGATGGCGGGCGGCATCATTATAGCTGCGGCTGGATGTTTCCTGTGGGGCATGGTGAGCGTCTTTTTCAGTCCCTGTCATCTTGCCTCCATTCCTCTGATCGTGGCTTACGTAGGCGGGCAGAACCGAACGCTGAAGCCGCGTGAGGCGGTCCATTTCTCTGTAGCCTTCAGCCTGGGCCTCTTCACCAGCATCGCCCTTATTGGAATCATATGCGCTGTTATGGGCCGCATGCTGGGTGACGTCGGCCCTTACTGGCAGATTCCAGTCGGACTTGTGCTGATATGGGTCGCCCTGGGAATGTTCGGCGTTGAAAAATGCTCTGTTTCGGGGAGCTTCCTCCATCGCTTGAACCTGCGCGGTCTTGCGGGGGCCCTCGGCCTGGGGCTTGCCTATGGGATTCTCTCCGGTTCCTGTACCTTCGGGTTCATCGCACCCATCCTGGCTATCATCACAATTCAACAGAAAATCGGTACGGGAATTCTCTTTATTACCCTTTTTGCCTTGGGGCACTGTATTCCCATCGTCATTGCCGGGAGCTCCACGGCCGCCGTAAGAAGACTAATGGAAAACGCCAGGTGGCAGGGGGCCTCAAGCTGGTTTCGAAAGGGGGCCGGAACAGTGATTGCCGGGCTGGCGGTATATTTCATCGTCAACCCCTTTGTATCCACATGAGGCCGGGGTATTTGAAGTGGATTCTCACCGATAAGAACCCGTTCACCACGATGATCACGAAGAAAAAATTCTTCGTGGTCTTCGTGATCTTCGTGGTGAATCTTTGTGTCCTCAGTGGTGAGCAGAGGGAAAGGAGGAAACGGATATGGCATCGGAGGCCTGTATCACAAAAGAGCCCAAAGGACTGAGTCTCTTCGAGAGATACCTGTCCGTGTGGGTGATCCTGTGCATCGCGGCCGGCATTCTCCTGGGAAAGCTCGCCCCCGGAGTGGCCCATTACCTGGACGGCCTTGCCATCTACGTGGGCGAGGCGCCCGTCGTCTCCATCCCAATTGCCGTGTGCCTGTTTTTCATGATGTACCCAATCATGGTAAAGATCGATTTCACAGAGGTCATCAAGGCTGGAAAGAGCGGAAAACCGGTCCTGCTGACGCTCTTCGTGAACTGGGCTGTCAAGCCTTTCACCATGTATGCGATCGCTGTTTTTTTCCTGGGGACCCTGTTTTACGGGTTAATCGGCCCAGAAGCCGTGGATCACGTCAAGATGCCCTTCGGCCTGGACCTGCCCGTAGGCGCCGTTCACGGGGCCGGTCAGATCGTGCTGGTGGATGGGGCCAGGATGCTCGAGATCCCCCTGTGGCGAAGCTATCTGGCAGGATGTGTTCTACTCGGCATAGCGCCCTGCACGGCCATGGTGCTGGTGTGGGGTTTTCTCGCCCGCGGAAACGACGGCCTGACCCTGGTCATGGTGGCAATCAATTCCTTGACCATGCTCGTGCTTTATGGAGTCCTGGGCGGCTTCTTGCTGGGTGTGGGCCGACTTCCGGTTCCCTGGCAGGCCCTGGTGCTCTCCATCGGGATCTATGTGGCACTTCCCCTTGTGGCAGGCTATATCTCGAGAAAAGCCATCGTTCGGTCCAAGGGAGAATCGTGGTTCAAGGAGAAGTTCCTGCACGTCTTGACCCCGGTGACCATCATCGCCCTGCTCATCACGCTGGTTCTCCTGTTCAGCTTCAAGGGTGATGTCATCCTCTCCAACCCGCTGACTATTCTGTGGATAGCCATCCCCCTCTTCATTCAGACAAACCTGATCTTCTGGCTGGCATACGGGCTGGCTAAACTGCTGGGTCTTTCCTACGAAGATGCGGCACCCGCCTCCATGATCGGGGCATCCAATCACTTTGAGATCGCCATCGCCACATCCACCATGCTGTTCGGCCTTTCCTCCGGAGCGGCCCTCGCAACTGTCGTGGGCGTGCTGATAGAAGTCCCGGTCATGCTCATGCTGGTAAAGATCTGTCTCAAGACCACACACTGGTTTCCTCGAAAAGCCGCTTGAAGCGAGATAAGCGGGAGACAGACCATAATGGAGTGGAAGATCTCAGAGACCCTTGACTCCGTGACCCTGGGGGACCTGGCAACCATGAGCAGGGACAAGTCGGAAAACGACATCACACAGAATATATGATGGACTATCTGCTAAAAAGAAAGAAGCCCAAGTGAAACGCATATACCAAGACAACTCCCAATCCATCGGCAACACGCCGATGATCAAACTAAGCAACATCACCCGAGGTGCCGGAGCAACCGTACTTGCGAAAATCGAGGGACGAAACCCCGCCTACTCCGTCAAATGCCGCATAGGGGCATCCATGATCTGGGATGCTGAGAAGCGTGGGCTGCTCAAGCCGGGAGCGGAGATTCTGGAGCCCACAAGCGGCAATACAGGTATCGCCCTGGCTTACGTGGCTGCAGCACGGGGGTATAAGCTTACCCTGACCATGCCCGATACCATGAGCATTGAGCGACGTCGAGTCCTTGCGGCCTTCGGGGCCGAGGTAATCCTTACGCCCGGGGTTGAAGGCATGAGAGGGGCTGTGAACAGGGCCGAGGCCATGGCCGCCTCGGATCCGGATCGTTTCTTCATGCCGCAGCAGTTCAAAAACCCCGCCAATCCCTCTATCCATGAAAAGACCACGGGCCCGGAAATCTGGAACGATACTGAAGGCGAGGTCGATGCAATTGTTTCCGGCGTGGGAACCGGTGGCACGATTACCGGCGTATCGCGTTATATAAAGAGGACCAAGGGTAAGGCGGTCTTATCCGTCGCCGTGGAGCCGAAAGAGAGCCCCGTGATCACCCGGAAGCTGGCAGGCCTGCCCCTTAATCCCGGGCCTCACAAAATCCAGGGCATCGGCGCGGGGTTCATTCCGGACACGCTCGATCTCTCGATAGTGGACCGGGTCGAGCAGGTGGACAGCGCTGAAGCGGTGGAATTCGCCAGGCGCCTGGCCCGAGAAGAAGGGATCCTGTGCGGTATATCCTGCGGCGCCGCTGCTGCTGCTGCCTTGCGCCTGGCAAGGGAAAAAGAATTCGCCGGCCGCAATATCATAGTCATCCTGCCTGACGCAGGGGAACGTTACCTTTCCACAGTATTGTTTGAAGGGATAAATCATGAAAATTGATTTGATGCTGCCTGTTCCCTCAGAAGGCCCCGAGCATTTTTTTCAAATGGCCGACAAGGCTTGATATCTCTTCTTTGCTCATGGAAGAGGTAAGCTCCTGCGTAAGCCGTCTGTGCAGCTTGTGGTGCTCTTGCGCAAGGGAAAGCCCCTTGTCCGTGAGCAGCACTCTTATGGAGCGGCGATCCGTCTCATGGGGCCTTCTCTCCACAAGGCCCGCCTTTTCCAGCCGGTCCACAAGGACCGTCAGGGTGCCCGTGGTAACCCCCATTTTTTCGGCCAGCTCCTTCATCTTCAGGGCGCCCTGTGAGTTGAGTATCTCAACCGCATGGATCTGTGAAAGGGTCAGGGGCTTGCCCCTCACAACCCCGGTTTCCCAGGAAGAGAACTTCTCGAAAAACTCCACCAGCAGCTTTGACAGCTCCTCAATCTGTTCCACGGGCACCTCCTCTTTTCTCACGGGCAAAAGCAAGTCCGGCCGAGGAAAGGACAACGATAACCGACCCTGTGTTGTGAAAGACAGCTGCCTGAACCGGGCTCAGAAAACCCACTGCACCGCCCCACACGGCAAGCACATTGAACCCGATCCCCAGAAAGACATTGATTTTAATCAGCCTTACCATCCTCCTGCCCATGGAGATCAGAAATGGCAGGACGGAAAGATCGTCTCGGATCAGGGCGATATCAGCGGTCTCCAGGGCCACGTCCGTGCCTTTCTCGCCCATGGCGATGCCCACGTCGGCCATGGCCAGGGCCGGCGCGTCATTGACCCCGTCCCCCACAAATATAACCTTGTGGCCTTTGTCCTGAAGGCCTTTTATGATTTCCAGCTTTCGGGCGGGCTTTAGTTCATACCAGAAAGTGTCGATCCCGGCGCCCTTTGCAACAGCACCCACGGACTTCTCATGATCGCCGGACAGGATCCCTGTTTTCTTGATCCCGAGCCTCTTGAGATCGCTCACCATCTTCTTGACACCGCTGCGGATCTCGTCGCACACGCCGATAACCCCGATGGCCCTTTTGTCGAGGTACACCACCAGGGGAGTTGCGCCCGAGTCCTTGATTCTGCCGATTCTCTCCTGAAAACCAATAGACAGTCCACTTGTACCGCCGTTCATATAAGGGCTTCCCACTTCCACGAGCCTGTTGTCATGCAGAACCGCTCTTATTCCAAGGCCGATTTCTCCCAGCACCTCCCTGGCCTTGCATATGGTCACCCGTGCGTAGTGGGCGGCCCTGATCACGGCCACTGCAAGGGGATGGGTGCAGTCCTTTTCTACGCAGGCGGCAAGACCGAGCACCTCATCGGAGCTCAGACCCTGCTCCTGGGCGATCTCGCTGACCCTTGGCTCTCCACGGGTCAGGGTACCTGTCTTATCAAAAAGCATGGTGTCCGAGGCCGCAATCTCTTCCAGATAAACACCGCCCTTGACCAGGACCCCTGCTCCGGCCAGCCTCCCGACCGCCGCAACCGTGGCCGTTGGAGCGGCCATTATCAGGGCGCAGGGACAACCTGCTATGAGAACGGCGATTGCCCGGCTCAAGTCCCCGGAAAAAAACCAGGTAAGCCCGGCGATGCAAAGAATAAGAGGAGTGAACCAGGCCGCATATCGGTCGATAAACCTGGTCGCCCGGGGCTTGTGGGCCTCCGCGTTTTCCACAAGCTTGATTATTCTGCCGACCATTGTGTCCGAACCCACCTTGAGGGCCTTTATGGTTATGACCCCGTTGTGATTGAGTGTGCCGGCCATGACATGGTCGTTTTCACTCCTCAGAACCGGTACGGACTCACCTGTAATTGCGGACTCATCAACCATGGTCTTGCCTTCAACCACCCGGGCGTCCACCGGAATCCTTTCTCCGGGCCTGACCAGAAGGAGGTCCCCCGTCCTGACCCGGCTGACCTGAATCCTTTCCTGACCACCCCCCCTGATGACGGTTGCCTTCTCAGGGGTGAAGGCTGTGAGCGTGCGAATGGATTTTCTGGCACAGTCGCTGGTTACCTCTTCCACCAGGGCCCCCACTGTCATGATGAAGGCCACCACGGCCGCTGTGAGAAATTCCCCCTGAAAAAGGCAGGCTATAATGGCCAGGCTGACCAGTTCATCCACATTGACCTCACGGTTCAACAACCCTTTG
>CAZEIA010000002.1:0-2340 GCA_964512335.1 uncultured Desulfobacterales bacterium | reverse complement strand
CCACATTGACCCGCCTTTTAATAAGCCCTCTTATCGCCCCTGCAACAATGGGCGCCCCGTTTATACCAACTGACAGAAGAATCAAGAGCATAGCAGCCGATTCCGGCCCCCATCCTGCCCTATCCATGAGATATCCGGCCAGTGCGGCAAGGCCGCCTGCGAGGGTGACGTAGAATCTCCTTGCAGTAAAAAGCTCTCTGTAGACCCCGAGATTGGAAAACCTGCCTATCATATTTTTGCCCCAATTGTAGTTTGTTTTTCAAATATAATTATGACCAAACAATTTGATTGTCAAGCTATTTATGCGAAGCCTCATTTCTTAAATCGTCGGCCTCGGTGCCGGCAAGAAATCATGAGTTTCACGAAAGCCACTCTCTCAATCAAATTAGAAACCGCCCGACAAGGCTTGACTCTCGGGTATATGATTAATATTGTATATCAAAATATACTAAATTTGGGCATATATAAACTGTAGGATTGAACAGTAGAAAGACGTCCTTAAACAGACCGCATGGGAGGATGCCGGGAGATTGACTCTTGTTCGTTCATGGGCGCCAGAGCCCCGGCTGAAATGTAAACACCCAAAATAAAGGAGCCGCTCCATGACAAAATACGACTATGACATCGGGGTTATCGGCGGTGGGGCGGCAGGTCTTACCGTGGCATCCGGCGCGGCCCAACTAGGCGCCAGGACTCTACTCGTTGAAAAGGAGAAAGAACTGGGAGGCGACTGCCTCCATTTCGGGTGCGTTCCCAGCAAGACACTTATCCGGACCGCCCGGGCCTATCACTCAATGAAAAACTCCAAGGCATTCGGGCTTCCTGAGGTGGAACTGCCGCCTGTGGATTTTACCAAGGTGAAGGAGAGAATTCAGGCCGTGATCGCAACCATCCAGCAACACGACTCAGAAGAAAGGTTCTGCAGTCTCGGGGCAGAGGTGGAATTCGGCTCTCCGGAGTTTTTGGACCCGCACTCCATTCGATTGAACGGCCGCACTGTTTTCGCAAAAAACTGGGTCGTGGCCAGCGGTTCCTCACCACAAAGCCCTCCCTTAGAGGGTCTGGACAAGACACCGCATATCACCAACAAAGAGCTGTTCTCCCTGGATCACCTTCCCGAATCCATGATCATTCTGGGCGCCGGCCCCATAGCCGTGGAGATGGCCCAGGCCTTTTGCCGTCTCGGGACAAAGATCTCCGTGGTGCAGCGGAGCGGCCAGATCCTCAGCAGGGAAGACAAGGACATGGCCGATGAGGTCATGCAGGCCCTGTCCGCCGACGGGGTGTCTTTTCACCTGAACGCCTCGGTCCTGGGTGTAAGGGCGCTCGGAGACGGAAAAGAAGTACGGATCAGGAACAGGGACGGCAAAGCCATATCCCTGAAAGCGGAACAGCTTCTTGTGGCCATGGGACGCAGTCCCAATCTGGAAGGTCTTAATCCGGAAAATATGGGTGTTCAATTCGACCGCAGGGGCATCCAGGTGGATGCGAGAATGAGAACCACTCAGAAGAACATCTATGCTGCCGGAGATGTCACCGGGGCATTTCAGTTCACCCACGCGGCGGGATACGAAGGAGGGATTGTGGTGAGCAACGCGGTCTTTCGTCTTCCAAGGAAAGCCGACTACACGTTCATGCCCTGGTGTACTTACACGCAACCGGAACTTGCCGGCATAGGGATGAACGAAAAGGCAGCCGCAAAAGCGGGGATCGAATACTCGGTATTTTCCGAGACCTTCAGGGACAACGACCGGGCCCTCGCAGAAGGTGAGGCGGCCGGAAAAATCAAGATGCTCCTTGACACGAATGAAAAACCCATAGGGGTTCAGATCCTCGGACCCGGGGCAGGGGAACTGCTGAGCGAATGGGTCGCCGTTCTGAACGGGAAAGTGAAGCTTTCCACGCTGGCTTCCGCAGTTCACCCCTACCCCACTCTCGGGGAGATCAACAAGCGTGTGGCCGGCGCCTATCTTTCGCCGAAGATCTTTTCCGACAGGGTGAGAAAAGGGTTGAAGTTCTTGTTTCACCTGAAAGGAAGGGCCTGCGGATCGGGATACGAGTAATGAAGCCTCTCCTTCGGAGGACTCGGAAGGCATGAAATCCGGAGCTCGCCGGGAAAACAGGGGTGAGGCTGTTCTAATTGCACCAAGTGATGATGGGAAAGGAGTTAATGGCTTTTGATGGAACGCCTTTTAGACACAAGAGCTGCAGCCGGCTTCCTGAACGTCTCAGAAATGACCATAAGACGGTGGACCAATTCAGGGAAACTGAAGTGTTACAGGGTTGGGGGAAAGAGGGAGAGGCGTTTTTACCTGAGCGATCTGGAGGCATATCTTCGGG
>CAZEIA010000001.1:0-60645 GCA_964512335.1 uncultured Desulfobacterales bacterium | reverse complement strand
GTATCCTGGGCATGCCGCATAGTTCGGGAGAGCCTGAATCTGGACGCCTTGTGGGAACTGGCCCGGAACGCTTCCCCCATTGAAAAGCCTGTTCCAAAACCAACCGAAGGTGTGAGGGTCCAAGCGCGCGCTTCCGGACCGGGGCCGCGCATCGGCTTTCTCCTGGACAGTGCCTTCTGGTTCTACTACCCGGAAAATCTCTCGGCCTTGCAAAGGGAGGGGGCTGAACTTGTTCAGATCAGCGCAATCAGCGACCCGGAACTCCCTGATTTGGACGGGCTTTACATCGGGGGTGGATTCCCTGAGACCCAGGGTGAACTGCTCACAGCCAACCACACCTTCCGGTCGGACCTGCGGGAAAAAATTGAAGCCGGACTGCCTGTCTACGCCGAATGCGGCGGCCTGATGTATCTCGGGGAAAACCTCGTGGTAAAGGGCGAGCCCTATGCCATGGCTGGGGCCCTGCCGGTGGATTTCGTACTGGAGCGAAAACCCCAGGGACACGGGTACACCATCCTCGAGGTTACTGGAGGCAACCCGTTTTATGAGCCGGGCACGGTCCTCAGGGGACACGAGTTTCACTACTCAAGGCCTGTTTTCAAGTCTATAGACGACATCCGGCCTATATTCAGGGTCGAACGGGGCCATGGGTTCAACGGCGAATGGGACGGCATGAGCCGGAAAAACCTGCTGGCCCTGTACACCCATATACACGCGGTAGGGACTCCTTCATGGGCCAAAGGATTCGTTCGAAAAACAAACGAATACCACAGGAATAAGCAGCACGGAAATTTCTCGGATTTTTAAAAGGGGGATTGACATCTGCCGAATAATACGATATACAAGGGGATCTGCCTACAGCTAAGTGTCTAAATATATTGAGTATTATTCCCAAGAAGAGGAGGTTTCAGGTTATGCCGACAATTGAATTTCAAGGAAACACCTTTAATGTGGACGAAGACGGCTTCATCGACGATTTCAACAACTGGAACGAAGCCTGGGTCCAGCACGTAAAAAAGGAAGAAGGCATCGAAGAGCTTACCGACGAGCACTGGAAAGTTCTCAACGTACTCCAGGACTATTACAAAAAGAACGGCATTGCTCCCATGGTCCGAATCCTCTCCAAGGTAACCGGATTCAAACTTAAGTACATCTACGAGCTGTTCCCCTCCGGCCCGGGCAAGGGCGCCTGTAAGATGGCAGGGCTGCCGAAACCCACAGGCTGCGTCTAGATCGAGCCGGCCGGGTTACGTCGATTTATAACAACCAGGAAGCGCAGGGCTCCTCAATCCGGCCCTGCGCTTTTTGTGTTATCCCCTCACGCAGCCCGGCCTGGCGGAAAACTACGCCGGAACCGTTCCCCATCCATAAACAGCACCTGTCACGCCTTTAAGCCGCTAACTGGATGAATCGCTCACCGGTCCGTAAATATCCGGGCGGCGATAAGGAAGAAAATACTTCATCCGGTGACGCCTGATCCCCTCCAGGAAAGCAAAATCCAGGGTATCTGACAGGACATGCTCATCCTCTCCAAGATGTTGATTGACCACCCGGCCGTCCGGGCCCAGAAACACTATGACTCCGGGGAAGGGGAAGCCTCCCGGGCTCTCGCCCACCGCATTGCACGCCACAATAAACAGGGCGTTGTCAAATGCCCGGCCGGTCAGGTGACGCAGCCAGCTCTCGATCTTCTCGCTTGGAGTGCCCCTGGGGGAGGCATGGGGCATGAAGAGAATATCCGCACCCTTCAGGGCCATCATGGTGCTGATCTCCGGGAAATGGCTCTCGTAGCAGAGTTGAATGCCGAACACTTTATCCTTCAATCGAAAGACCTTTATTCTGTTTCCCGGTCGAAACGCCTCCTTTTCCGGCGGAGACAGATGGGTCTTTCGGTGAATGCCCATTAGCCCTTTCGGCCCGACCACGACCTGGCCTATGGCGGGCTTTCCGACGCGGGACGGCTCAATGACCCCTGCAAGCAACACGACTCCGTGTTCCCGGGCTATGCCAATCAACTGATCCAGGACGGCCTCGTAACTCGAACCGGAGTAGACCCCTTGCGGATCCTTCAGCACATACCCGGTAACGGAAAACTCCGGAAAACAAAGGATCTCAACACCCGCCTCGGCCGCCCGGCCTGCAAGCGCCTCCATCCTCTTCAGGTTCTCCTCGATCGCACCCGGCGTTGAGCGCATGCAAACGGCCCCAACCCGCATGTCTTTCATACCTCCCATGAAGACCCCTTCCATCCAGCTACAGATAACATATTGGCTGGAATAATCGAAATCGAAATCGAAATCGGGATCGGGATCCAGGATGTCCCGGTGGTCGAAAAAGCACTTGCCGAAACCGAAATAATGGCGCGCAAGGTCGAATTGGACCGCATGGTGGCGATGCCAGGAGGCCCAGACTTGCCATCACGCACAAATGTAGGGTAGGCTTCTCCTGACTTTCGGCCTGGGGTCCTTCACCCCGAAAAACCTTTTATGGGGTCGAAGACAGGATACCACGGGTTTACCCGTGGATGAATGAGCCGTCCTGATTTATGCAAGCGGGCAGTGCGGCATAGATCAGGTCAACTCCGAAGAAGTTGCAATGGTGTTAGAACCCCGGCTTCAGCCGGGAGTATCTATCCAGGAGAAATCATTGCCCCAAGACATCTCCCCCAGTCTGCGATGGTACGACCCCTTGGTTCTCCAGGTGCTGCCTCCCCTCGCGGCCCTTCTTATCAAGCTTCTCATGCTTTCCTGCCGGGTGGTCAGGGTCGAAGGAATAGAACGTGCCCGGAACGCCGTTGAAAAGTCGGCCGGGGGCGCGGTCTACGCCACCTGGCACCAGCGCATGTCCTACCACTTCCATCACTTCGGGTCCCGGCATGTCACCATGATGATAAGCAGGAGCCGGGACGGCGAGTATGCAGCCCGGGTGGCCCGATGGCTGGGTTTCCGGGATGTACGGGGGTCTTCCAGCCGGGGAGGGTCGAGGGCCTTAAAGGAGATTATCAAGAGAATGCAGCAGGGGGAAATAGGCGGCATGCTCGCAGACGGCCCCCAGGGCCCGCCCCGGGTTGCCAAGATCGGTTCCCTGATCATGGCACGGAACGCGGGTGTCCCTCTCATCCCTGTCCTCTGGGGGGCCGACCGGTGCTGGCAGTTCAACTCCTGGGACCGCTATCTGGTGCCCAAGCCCTTTGCCAGGGTGGTGATCCTCTACGAGGAGCCTATCCTGGTGCCACCGGAAACCAAAGGTGACACCCTGGAGTCTTATCGCAAGCTTTTCGAGGACCGGCTTAACCGGGGCACAAAGTGGTGCGACGAGCAGTTCGGATCCGTGCGGCCTTGGAAGAAATGAAGATAGGTGTTGCTGACACCTGACACCCGACACCCGACCTCTACTGCAGGCGGAACCGCACAGGGATGCGGACCTTCATGGCCACGGGCAGATCCCCCTTTCGACCGGGATCGAAGCGCCATTTCGTGACCGTTTGCTCCGCGGCCCTGTCCAGAACGGCGTAGCCGCTGGATCGGGCAACCCGGAGGTCACCAACACCCCCTTCCTCGGTCACCAGGACCTCCAGAAGCACCACCCCTTCGTATCCCCTGCGCCGAGCAAGTTCCGGATAGAGTGGCGGCGGGTTTTCCCGGTAAAGGGGAACGGCCTCCACCAGGGGACTAATCGACTCAGGTTTCCCTTCAAGCGGCTCTTTTGGGCCCTCCTGAGTCGATCCGGGGAGATCTTCCGGCATGGAGCGGGCACTGCCCATTTGCTCGTCCCGAATCACAGGCTTCTTAGCAGGCGCCGGGCCCGCAGACAGTGCCCGAGGGGGGACAGGGGATACTCGGCCGCTGGGGGTCCTCATCACAACGGGCCTTGGTGCGGGGGAGTCGAACACGAGCCCGGGTTTCTCGGTCCGAAACGCCGGCTTATCGGGCTCGGGCCGCAGCGGCTCACGGGCAGGCCGTTCGGAACGAGGGCTCGACTCCAGCAGCTGAATCGTTACCGCGCGCGCGGGCCTCGAATTCAACGGCACTGCCGTCTCCGGCCGAAAATCTCCCGCCAGAAAAATCAGCCCGTGCAGGGCCGCTGCCATTCCTGCCGCTGGGAGAAGACGTCTCACGTCCCGGCTTCTGCCTCCGCCTGGAGGGAGATGCGGGCGATCCCAGCCTTGCGGATTCGGTCAAGCACTTCAAAGAGCTGCTGGTAAGAGACGGAACGGTCCGCAAAGAGGAGCACGCCCGGTTCTTTCGAATCCACGGCCCGCCTCTCCAGCACCTCTGTCAGGGACTCCAATTGAACGGCGACCCGGTCAACAAAGACCCCGCCGTCCGCCCCTACCGTCACAGAGAGCACCAGCTGGTGCTCCGCCTCGCTCTGGGATGAAACCGGCAGGAGCACGGGCATCCCCCGATGAAGCGCCATGGAGAGCATGGCGTAGATGAAGAATACGAGAAGAAGA
The DNA here is from genome assembly GCA_964512335.1 of uncultured Desulfobacterales bacterium. Classification (GTDB taxonomy): domain Bacteria; phylum Desulfobacterota; class DSM-4660; order Desulfatiglandales; family HGW-15; genus JAIPEI01. The sequence goes on along the minus strand of CAZEIA010000001.1, from coordinate 56,189 downwards.
AACACAATATCTATGAGTGGAAGCATTTCGATCCTGGGTCTTCTCGCGGGCGTTCGGGGGACCTTCATTAGGACTCCCCCTTACGGCCTGCAGTCCCCTGGTCAAGCTTTTCGTAGACGATCTCCAGGCTGGTGGCGTACTTTTCAATGAGCAGGGCCGCGTTTTCGGCCCGTGCATTGAAATAGTTGTAAGGGAAAACCGACAGGATTGCGATGCCCAGGCCCGAGGCCGTTGTTATGAGGGCCTGGGCGATCCCGGCCGTCACCGCACGGGGGTCTTCGATGCCCGCCTGCCCGAGCAGGTCGAAGGACTGGATGATTCCGAGGACCGTACCGAAGATCCCCAGGAGCGGGGCCACTGTTATCATTGTGTCCAGGACGTTCAGGTACCGCCGCATTCGCTGGATCTCATCAGCGCCTGCAGCCTCCATGGCCTTGCCCATGGAAAAATCACGGTGCAGGATGCCGTTCACCAGGATACGGACCACATAGTCTCTTGATCCCACCACGGCGCGACGCACTGCATCCCAGTCCCCGTTCCGGCACAGCTCCAGGATCCGGTCCACCAGACCTGCGTCCCGGCGCATATCCTCCAGGGCCCAGAAGAAGGCCCGCTCGATGATCACGGTCAGGGCGATGAGCGAGCAGCCAAGCAGGGGGATCATGACCGGCCCCCCTCGCATGAATATCTCCATCATAGTCTAATAGAATCCTTTCTAACTGGTACAGACACCGACACAAGTTGCAGCTATGAAGCTGTAAGCTGTTGAGCTGTTAAGGGAAACACCAAAACCCTGGGAAAACAGGTTTTTTCACGAGCCACGAACCACGGACCACGGCCTTTTTCCACGAGCCATGGGCCACGAACACGGCCCGTTCCACCGGCACAGACACTGACACCGGGCCGCGAAGCGGCCCTCACGGCAACATCGTCACCCTGGGTCTGCCGGTGTCAGGGTGAGCGTCCACGCGCACGGGGCACTCGAACACGGTCCCGATAGTCTCAACCGTGAGCACGTCTCCGGGCGCCCCCATTACGACCACCCGGCCTTCCTTCAGAACCAGCAGGCGATCGCAATACTGCGCCGCCAGGTCGATATCATGGGAGACCACCACCACGCCCAGTCCGGCGTCCCGGGCCAGGGATCGGACCAACCGAAAGATCTCCCTCTTGTGCCTCAGATCCAGGAATGACGTGGGTTCGTCCAAAAGCAGCACGCAAGGCTCCTGGGCCAGGGCCCGGGCGATAAGGACCCGCTGCCTTTCTCCTCCGGACAACGCATGGATGTCCCGACCCGCAAGATCCTGGGTGTTCGTGGCCTGAAGCGACTTCAGGGCCGCAGCCCGATCTCTCTCCCCCTCGAATTGGAGACGCCTCATATGGGGAAAGCGCCCCATCAAGACCACCTCCATTACTGAAAATGAGAACTGAAAGTGGGTCTCCTGAGACACCATGGCCACGCAACGGGCCAGCTCGAAGCGGGAGAGTTCTCGAAGAATGCGCCCCTTAAGTCGAACACTGCCCTCGTGGGGGCCTATAAGCCCATCCATGATTCGAAGAAGCGTACTCTTGCCGGACCCGTTGGGGCCCAGCACGCCTAGAAGCTCTCCGGCCTCAGCCCTCAAGCTTACGTCCCTCAGTGCCCACGCGTCCCCATAACGGTATCCGGCCTTCTCCACGCTCAGGATCGTGTCCATCTGCTTCCTCTCGTCTTGAGCAGGTAGAGGAAAAACGGGGCGCCCAGAAAGGCGGTGATCACGCCCACCGGAAGCTCGCTGGGAGAGATCACGGTCCGGGCGAGGGTGTCCGCAGCCACCAGAAACACTGCCCCGCCCATTGCAGCCGCCGGGATAAGAACCCGATGGTCCGCCCCGAAAGTCATACGGGCCAGGTGCGGGACAATGAGCCCCACAAAACCTATGAGTCCGGAAAAAGAGACCACGAGGCCCACCATCATGGAGACCGTAACCAGACAGGCTATTTTGGTTCGCTCCACGCTAACGCCGAGCTGGCGGGCCGTTTCCTCTCCGGCCGTGAGCAGGTTCAGGCTCCTGGAAAAAGCGAAAAGGATCGCGCCACCCGTGACAACGACGGGCACGCAAACGGCCAGATGGGAGTACCGGGTCTGACCTAGATCGCCATAGAGCCAGAAAAGCATGCTGTGCAGGCGGCTGTCAGTGGTGGTAGTTATGAAAAACATGATCAAGGCGGTAAAGAACGCATTGATGATCACACCGGTAAGCAGGATCGTAGCCGACTCCGTGCCCATGCGGCGGCGGCCCAGGACCATGAGGAGCCCTAGAGTAAGAAGGGTTCCCATGAAGGCCGTCACCGGAATCCCCAGGCTGAAGCCAAGCCCGAGAATAATTCCGACCATCGCTCCGAGAGCCGCTCCGCTCGATACCCCGAGAATGAAGGGGTCGGCCAGGGGGTTCCGAAGTATGGCCTGAAAAACCACGCCCCCCAGTGACAGGGCGAACCCTACAACAGCGGCGAGAAGTATCCGCGGCAGCCGGATGCGAAACAGGATGAGCCCCGCTGAATCGACTTCTCCGGACGGATTCACCAGACGGCCCAAGATCTCGGCGGCGGAAAGGTCCGCTGTGCCCAGGACCATGGCCACGGACATGACGACTCCCAGGAGTACGCACATAGCCGCGGTCACCGCGATCACCCTGCCCGGCGTGACTATACGCACTTTTTCTCTCACTTTAATCTGTTCCATTCTTTCCAGGGTTTTGGTGTTTCCCTTAACAGCTCAACAGCTTACAGCTTCATAGCTGCGACCCGTGTCTGTGCCCGTGCCGGTGAAAAGATCGTGTTCGTGGCTCGTGGTTCGTGGTCCGTGGTTCGTGATTCGCGGAAAGGACCATGACTCGTGGTTCGTGGCTTGGTTTTTGGTTTCCCCTCAACACCTCAACAGCTTAACAGCCGCGGCCCGAAGGGCCGCTCACAGCTCATGGCCGACCATCCTCCGGATGCAGGAGATCGGCCATGGCCTCGAGGCCTTCGATCACCCGCGGCGAAGGCCGGTCTATAAGGTCCGAGTCGATCAGGTAAACCCGCCCGGTCCTGACGGCCGGGATGGTATTCCACTGAAACCAGGCCTGACGTGCCTCCTCAAAAGCCCCTCCGCGCTCCATGGAGGAAATCAAAATCACATCGGGTGCTTTGCTCAACACCTCTTCCAGGCTGACCCGGGGGTATGTAACCGCATGATCCGCCGTGAGGTTCTCGCCCCCGGCCAGGCGGATTACATCATGGTGAATGGTATCCCTGTTTACGCTCATGATCGGGTGAGTGTTTATCTGCAGAAAGACCCGGGGCCGCTCTGATGCCCTGGTCCGCTCGGCAACGCGGGCGAGCCGTGCTCGAAGGTCCCGGGCCATGGCTTCTCCCCGCTCCTCAACGCCGCAGGCGGCCCCAAGCCCGGCCACGGTGCGGATCATGCCTTCCACGCTTTGCGGGTTCACGGCGTAGACCGCCACGCCCGCGTCCTCGAGAAGCCGGACAAGATCAATACGGTTTCCGTCCACGGTGCCCACAGCCATATCAGGTTCCAGATCGAGGATGCGCTCCGCGTTCAGACGAACAAAGCTCCCCACCTTGGGTTTGCCCGCAGCCTCGGGCGGATAGTTGCTGAACTCAGTGACCCCGATCACCCGCTCTTCAAGGCCCAAGGCGAACAGGATCTCAGTGACGCTCGGGGCCAGAGAGACAATACGCCTAGGTTCCTTCGGGACCTTGACCTTTCGTCCCGCCTCATCCACAAAAACGCCCGCAGCCGCAGGCCCGGAAAAGACGAGAAAGGCCAAAACCAGAATGACCTCACACACCGAGCGTATCTGGTTCACCGGTTCACCTTCCAATCCACAGGAATCACGTCAAGGGCCTGGGCTATGTGACGGCAAAAGATCTCGATGATCCCCTCCCGGCCTCCCAGTCCTTGCTCGTCCAGGGAGACCTCAATACCACGGACCTCGAATGCGGCCTTCCATGAGTCCTCCGGTCCGGCCAGGTCCTCGAGCACGTGCCTCCCGGCCACCAGCATGAACGGGACGAGACGTACCCGGGAGCATCCGGCCGCCTGCACCCGATCAAGGATCTCGACAGGTCCGGGCAAGCCTTCAACCAGGCCCACGTGTGCCTGAGGTCCCACCGCCCGTTGCAACCGTTGTTCGAGCGCATCATAGGCGCACCATATGGGGTGGTCCGTGCCGTGACCTACCAGGACCACCGCCTCATCCGCACCCGGCCGGATTTCAGGGGCCATGACAGCTACAACCTCGTCGAAATCCTCCGGCGCCGAGAGCAGAGGAAGACCCATGGCCGCACGAACAGGGCCTGCCGTTGCGACCTCCACAAGCCGGTCGAACTCGTGCCCGCACAGGACGTGCAGGGACTGGACCACCGCCCAGATGTGCCCCTCGTCGTGCAGGGACGAAAGCACTTCGCCCGGATCGGGAAAGTCCAGGTTACGGCTCCGCTTTACACGGTCCTTGACCATGCGCGATGTGTAGGCCCAACGGATCTCGTGTCCCGGAAACCGTTTCCGGACAAACGCATCCACGCGATCATAGGTCTTCAAGGCCTTTGTAGTGGTCCCGAAGGCTGTAATCACCATGGGAATGCTCTCTTTCATGTTCCCCTCCGTTTTCAACCAACCAATGACAGACGCCGCTTTCGGCACTCGATATCCTATCGCTCGGCTTACCACAGGTGCAATTAAATCCCGGGCCATCGGAGATACATCGGGGAACCGAAGGGTTGTAGCCCTTTAAAACCGCCACTCCAGCCCCCCGAAAATGCGCCTTCCAGGCATGGGGTAGCCCTTTACATGATCGTACGAATGGTCAAGCAGGTTTTTCACCTCGATGCGCGCACTCACCGTTCCTGCTCTTTCCGTCTTCAACAGTGTCTTTCCAGCGGCCAGGTTCATCACTGTGAACCCCGCCTTATCAACCACGGGAACCGGAAATTGCCCGCTCTCCCGGTCTTCCACCCGTTGAGGCCCCCAATAGGACGCCTGAATCCGTGCCCGGAAATCATCCTGATAAGCCACGATCAGTCCTATGGACACATTGATATCGGACACATACAAAAGGTCTTCTCCGGTGACATCGTCCTTGTACTTTGTCAGGTATGCCGCCTGAATCTCGGGCCGCACCTCCCAGGACCAGTTGAATAACGCACCAACGTCGTAGCTGAACTCGGCCTCCAGGCCTTCCACCGAGGCCTCTCCCAGGTTAGCCCATGTGCTGTCGCCCCCGGCCGTTGTCGTCGCCTGAATCTTGTCCTTGTATTCAGTCCTAAAGTAAGTCAACGATGCCTCCACGGCACCTCGAACATAGTCGATACCGCCGTCAAGGGTGCGGCTGGTCTCCGGTTTCAGTTCGGGGTTCCCAAGCTGCCGCCTGCCGAAGGCCACGTAGTCCGCGGCCAGTTGATCCGCTCCGGGCATGACAAAGGCTTCCCCATAGTTCGCGCGCAGCTTGAGCCCTTCCGCCAGCATAAACGCGGCCCCGAATCGCGGGGTCACCCGTTCGTCCGTCTCCGTTCTGCCCGCCGGATCCACCACCTCCACCTTGTAGTCGTCATAGCGAAGCCCTCCGCTCAGGATCAGACGCTGGTCAAGGAGGCGTACCTTTCCCAGAAGAAACCCTGAAGGGTTTTCATAGCGGGTCCTGCGGGGTAGCCATGTGTTGTCGATTTTGTAGTCGACCCAGTCGAAACCCGCCGTCACCATGTAGAGATCCCGGTCCAGCGAAAGCTGGGCCTGGGCCCCGCGGAACTTCGTGTCCCGCTGCGAAGGTATCCCGTCGTCCCAACCGTCCGGGTTGCTCTCCCCCGGCTCCACCCATGTGGTTCGATCGCGCCCCTCGAACCAGCGCACCTTCCAGTTCAGGATATCATTCAGCGCCCCGCCCTCGTAGGACAGGTCTGTGGACCGGTTGATGCTGTCCGTGTAATCGTCAAGGTCGTTCTGAGAGAAATATGAAGGGCTTCCGGCCTTGTCCGTCTCGGAGTGCACGTGGACGAGACCGATGCGGTGACCTGGCGCCGGTGTGTAGCCCAGGTTCAGGCTCAGGGCATCCTGCCGGTCATATCCGGTGTTCATGTAACGACGGCCGTCGCCCGTCTTGTAGTCGCCTGCGGAGCGACCCGAGACGCTCACAGCGGCGTCCAGCCCCCTGGCCTCTCCGGATAGTGCTACGGCCCCTTCTTTATAGGAGTTACTTCCGTAAATGGCTTCCAGCACAAGACCGGGCTTTCCTTGCCCACGCCTGGTGATCACGTTCACCACGCCGCCCATGGCGGCTGAGCCGTATTGGACGGCTGCGGGCCCTCGAACTATCTCGACCCGTTCTATATTGCGAGTGGGGATCCGGGCCGCGTTACCGGTACCTATCCTGCGCCCGTCAAGCAGGATCAGGACATGGCCAAGGAGGTCGTTTCCATGAGTCTCTGTTCGAAATCCCCTTATGCCTATGGAGCTGAGCGCACCCGGATAACCATGAATGTGCCCAAGTGCCTGCTCTGCGAGCAACTCATTCAGTGTGCCGGCAGAGGAGCTTTTGATCGCCTTCTCATCGAGGACGGTCACATGGGACGTGACTTCCTTTTTCGATTCGCTAACCCTGCCTGATGTAACCACCACTTCATCAAGCGTATGGGCGTTTTCCCCGGCCCAGGCGGTCCCGGCCCAGGCGAGGGCCGCTACGAATGCAATTACCGTCGTTTTCATCATTCTTCTCCTTTCGAGCGCATTGGTTTTTGCGGGTCCTCGCATTCAGCGGCAGGCACAAAAAAATCCCCGGATCGACTTGTCGATCCGGGGATGTCCCGTTTTCACCCTCGAACGATCTTAGGGGAATCGCGCCCTGTCCGCGAAGGCGATCCCTTGGTGTTCCAGGCAGGTCTTCTGACTCCCCCACCCCTTCAGCGGCCTTCCCATCAGGCGCTCAGTGAATACTGAGGTTCCGACAGTGGCGCACAACGGCTGAAAGGGCTCCCCTCCGCTTGAACTAGGCGAAAGGGCAGGGTACACAGCGGCGGGCCCGTCCCCGATTTTCACGGGGTTCCCTCTTCTGCCCCGCAAGGGGCACCTGAAACGCTTATAAATTTTTTGTACACCCAAGGGAGGAAAAAAGTCAAGGGCCTGGAACTCCCTTAACAGATGCCCATGGCCGATAAATCCGCCGCCCCATGGATGAAAATTCTGTTTTGAAAATCCCGGCTGATGCATCAGGCACCTGTTCTTCGCCCCGGTGATCCTTGTCAGAGGTGCTTTCCCGCTGAAAAGACATCAGGCGGCCGTTTCAGCTCGCCATTGTCGGCTGAAATCATTGACCGGCCATTCCCGCCTTGACACGGTCCCGCACCCTCCATATACTCCGTCCAACATGTAACCGGGCTCCGAACCGAAAGGAATATGCAATGCATCTTTACTGGCGCGTAATCGAAGAACTCAAGTATCTCAACGAGACCTGGACCATGATGGATCCCAGCCTGTCACGTTGCTACAATCAGTGGATCCGAAAAAACGCATCGGTCCTGCTGTTGGCCGACACCCCCTTTTCCCTGAGCTGATCTTCCGGTTTTTATAGCCCGATGCAACCCGGGCCGACAAACCTTTACCATGCCGGGAAAATTTTATTTCACCCACATATTGCGTTTTTTCTCTTGACGAAGTCCACATATGGTGTAAACTCCTGCTCAATAGATCGATCGACCCCGGCGGGACCATCGTCTGCGCTGTCGCCTCGATCCCAGTGAATTTCTTGATAATACGCAGTCTAACCTTTCATTTTCCGCCTTATTTATTCTTTTTTCGAAGACCTTTTTCCTTAGCTTGAGGAGCGCCGATGTTCGAGCAAATCAAAAAGCGCGACGGGAGGGTGGTGGAATTCGACTCCACCAAGATCACGGCGGCCATTGCACATGCAGGCAAGGCCACCGGCGAATTCGATGAACGCGAGGCCCGCAAGCTCACCCTGCGTGTCCTTACCCTGGCCCACGAACTTCGGCTGAATCCCATCCCGGAAGTGGAAGAGGTGCAGGACATAGTGGAGCGAGTTCTCCTCGACTCCCCTTTCTACAAAACGGCCAAGGCCTACATCATCTACCGGGAGCAGCACGCCCAGATCAGGGCCATCGCCACGAAGGCCAGTGTGGACCTGGTGGAGAACTATATTCGAAAGCTCGACTGGAAAATAAATGAAAACAGCAATATGTGCTATTCCCTTCAGGGGCTGAACAACTACATCTCCGCCGATGTGACTTCCGAGTACTGGCTCAACAGGATCTATCCACCGCAAGTGCGCGAGGCTCACAAAAACGGCGATTTTCACATCCACGACCTGAGCCTGCTCTCGATTTACTGTGTGGGCTGGGACTTGAAAGACCTTCTGCTTCAAGGCTTTCGCGGTGTGGAAGGCAAGGTGGAAAGCGGTCCTCCCAGGCACTTCCGCTCCGCCCTGGGCCAGCTCGTTAACTTCTTCTACACCCTGCAGGGTGAGGCCGCCGGCGCCCAGGCCGTGAGCAGCTTCGACACGCTGCTGGCCCCGTTCGTCCGCCATGACGGGCTCGGCTACCGGGAGGTCAAGCAGTGCCTGCAGGAATTCGTGTTCAACATCAACATCCCGACCCGGGTCGGATTCCAGACCCCCTTTACCAACATCACCCTGGACCTGAACGTACCTTCCACCCTGAAGGACCACCCGGTAATCATCGGCGGCGTCCCCATGGATGAGACCTATTCAGACTACCAGCACGAGATGGACCTGATCAACCGGGCCTTTGCCGAGGTCATGATGGAGGGCGACGCCCGGGGCCGGGTGTTCACCTTTCCCATCCCCACTTACAACATCACAAAGGATTTCGACTGGGACAACCCGAACCTGGACATGATCTGGCAAATGACCGGAAAGTACGGCATTCCGTATTTTTCCAACTTCGTAAACTCGGACATGGAGCCGGAGGACGCACGCTCCATGTGCTGCCGCCTGCGGCTGGACAACCGCAAGCTCAGGAAGCGGGGAGGCGGGCTCTTCGGGGCCAATCCGCTCACCGGGTCCATCGGCGTGGTTACCCTCAACCTGCCGCGTATAGGCTATATCGCCCGGGATGAAAAGGACTTCTTCGAACGTCTCGGGCGGCTCATCGGCCTTGCAGCCGACAGCCTGTCCATCAAGCGGAAGGTCCTTGAATCGTTCACGGAGAAGAACCTCTATCCTTACTCCAGCTTTTATCTGCGGGACGTCAGTGAAGGAACGGGGCAATACTGGACCAACCACTTCTCCACCATAGGAATCATCGGCATGAACGAGGCCTGCATGAACTTTCTGGGAGCGGACATCGGCGTTCCTGAAGGCCGCGACTTCGCCGTTCGCGTCATGGACTTTATTCGGGACAGCATCACGGAGCTTCAGGAAAAGACCGGGGATATCTACAACCTGGAGGCCACTCCAGCCGAGGGCACATCCTATCGCCTAGCCCTGCTTGACAAGGAGCGGTTCCCCGACATCCACAGCGCCAATGAGCTGGAGTTCCGAAAAGGGGCCCCTCCCTTTTACACGAACTCCACCCAACTTCCCGTCAACTACACCGACGACCTCTTCGAGACTCTCCTGCTTCAAGACGAACTCCAGGCCAAATACACCGGCGGGACCGTGCTCCACATCTTTCTCGGAGAGCAGGTATCGGACATGGAGGTAATCAAGGGGCTCCTTCAGAAAATCGTCACCCGTTTCCGTCTTCCATACTTCACCCTCACGCCCACCTTCAGCGTGTGTCCGGCCCACGGTTACCTGAGCGGCGAACACACGACCTGTCCCCAATGCGGCCTGGAGACCGAGGTATACTCACGTGTGGTGGGTTATTTACGGCCCGTCAAGCAATGGAACGACGGCAAGCGGGCTGAGTTCAGGATGCGAAAGATGTATCACATGGATGGCGAATACGACGCCGAGGGAGAAGTCATGAAATCACAGCCCCCGGCGCCCTTGCACGCCATGATGGGCAGGGAGTAGAGCCTTGGTCATCGGAGGACTTCAGAAACACTCGCTCATCGACTATCCGGGAAAGATGAGTTGCGTGCTCTTTCTGGCGGGATGCAACTTCGATTGTCCTTACTGTCACAACCCGGACCTGGCTCGGGGACGCCCTTCGTGCGAGACCTGCCTGAGCAATGAGTATGTGTTTGATTTCCTGGAGCGGCGGCGCGGCCTTCTGGAAGCCGTAGTGGTCTCCGGCGGGGAGCCCACGCTCAGCCCGGACCTTGCACAGGTGTGCGAACGAATCCGGGAAATGGGCTATCCGGTGAAACTGGATACGAACGGGAGCCGTCCGGCAGTCCTCAAGGACCTTCTGGACAGGGGCCTCGTAGACTACGTAGCCATGGACGTCAAGACCTCGCCCCTTCACTACAGCCTTCTCGCCCGGGAGGAGTGCACGCCCTCTGAGATCCTCACCAGCATTCACCTGATCATGGATCGCTGCAAAACCTACGAGTTCCGCACCACCTGCGTCCGCCCCTTGGTGAGCCACGTAATCATAGGTTCCATCGCCAAGGCAGTTCAGGGAGCGCGGCGTTACGTGTTACAGCGTTTTCACCCGGCCGAAATCCTTCACCCCGAGTTCTTTGAGGGCAAAAACCCCGCCTTTGACGACGCAGACCTTCTCCGCTTTCAGGCCCTGGCCGCACCCTGGGTCGAGGAATGCCTTGTTCGATAACTCCTTTCTTATTCTCTCTTTATTAGTCTTATCAGAATATGACCGTCTGAACCTTGATGCGACTGTAAAAGGCCTGTTTTCGCTCAGGGCGCAATATTGGTTCAAGCAGCGTTCACCGGGCCCTGCAAAGTCTGGATACAAGAATGTTGGTCAAGGCGAAAACGCTCGCCAAATCCAAATGGAAATGGGCCCTGTCATCGATTCCAATGACAGCCCTTACTGAAAACTCCTTATCACCTCTCCACAACAACACGTACAGAGGTACATACGGCAATCCCGGAACCCGAATCGCAAAGTCGGCCCCATCGACAACTGCACCGCCAAGGCCAAGGGCGCGTTCAATCAACCGGTCGGCATCCTTTTCAAACGACTTTTCCAATGGTTTGGTGGCCAACGCGTGGGCCCCGGTGAAAAACATCCGGCCGCCGGGGAGTTCCTGCGGCACAACCATACGGCCGCTCGGAGGCACTCCCTTGGACATTGCCAGTGTAGCGAGCAACACCATCCCTGTCTGATAGCTGACCCTGTGACCGGCCTCGTTGGTCCTTATAATCCGTTCGTCAGAGGGGCTGACGGTATGGTCCACCCCGACCAGGGGCACCTTGAAGGTGCTCCCGTCCCACACCGCACCGACAGCATCCGCTGCCTGTTGGGGGGGCCGTCCGGCCAGATCACTCCACAACGCCTCAGGAATCTGATCGGCCCATCTGAACGGCTCATTTTGCGACTGATTCAATTGGTTTGCTCTCCGGTGTTTGTACAGGGGGCGGACGGACCCCAGCAGCAATGTCTCCCGGGCATTTTCCGGCCGGGAATCGGCGGCAAAGGCCGCCAGGGCCTCCTCCAGCGAATCCCCTGTGCACACTGCGTTGAAAGCCAGGTCCAAGGCAGTCTTCTTATTCTTCAGAAACCCGTCCGCAAAATCGCGGATGCCCTCCTTTTACTTTTTCAAACACCTGTTCCCGATGCCATATCATGGCATGCCGTTCATCCAGGCCCTGCATCATTCGGTGTGCTCCATTTCTTCACTCTCCAATCGCCCTCAAACATCCTGCGCAGCCAGCGTCGCCATGTCCCTGCCCCAGTCCGTGCTAATGGGCCTGTGAACGGGGCGTTATCTCATACTTGCTAACGATTTTTTGTCCTGCCAGGGCCATCTACCGTTCAATTCCACTTCCAGCATGATACTCAGGAACGTACGTATAAACACAACAGCACCCAAAACACCTACTGTCTCGAAGGATAGCTCCACTGCAACCGTGTAAATAATATCCGCCGCTATCAGAAACTCCAGCCCAAGCAGTATGCCCCTGCCGAGACGCTGACGAAGCTCCTGAAAGACCAGCTCGTTATCCTCTTTCCTGAGCAACCGGACTACAGCATAAAACACCCCTGATAGCGCAATCACCATGATGATGCCTATTCCAAGCGCCTCAATAACCGCTGTGCACCACTGTGCGGCAGGTGTTATGAAATCAGACATATTCCCTCCCTATACATGCCTGCCATTGCAGAGAACCTTAAGCGGGGTTTTGCCCTGCGGCCCCCATCCCTGTTGACAGCATGTTATTTGTCCAGAAGCATACCCGGACCGATAATCTTATCGCCGAATTTTTCGATAATGGAGTCCAGAGCGGCATTCAGCTCTCTTTTTTTCCAGGATGCCTCGTCTTGAAGAAAAAGAGGCAGCTGGCTATCCTTTTCACCACCCACAAGCTGTGATAGGGATACACCCAGCAAACGAACAGGCCTCTTCCCCACGGCCGTCTTTTTCAACAAACCGGAAACAGTGCAATATATCTCCGATGTGTCATCAGTAGGGGCAGAAAGGGTCGCAGACCTCGTTATCAGCTTAAAATCACTGTATTTCACCTTCAAGGTTATGGTTTTTCCCTTGAGCGAGTCCTGTCGTATTCGGCGGGCGACTCTGTCTGCAAGGGACAGAAGCTCCTTCCTGACCTGATCCAGATCAGTAATATCCTCAGAAAAGGTTTCCTCGTGGCCTATGGACTTGGCATCATGCTCGGGCTGCACGGCTCTTTCATCCATTCCCATGGAAAGCCTATGCATCTTGGCGCCATACCTGCCGAACCTCTTTTCCAGGATCTCGATCGGCGTCCGGTTCAGGTCCCGAAAAGTCGTGATGTTCAGTTTTGCCAGCGCTTCCCGGGTAACTTCCCCAACACCCCACATCCTGCTTACAGGAAGAGGGTCCAGGAATTCCCTTACACGCCCTTCAGGCACTACGGTCAAACCGTCCGGTTTCTCCATGTCAGAGGCGATCTTTGCCACAAATTTCGACGGCGCAATACCGGCTGAGGCGGTAAGCCCTGTCTCCCGGAACACGGTCTTCTTGATTTTTCGTGCGATATCCTCCGGCCGGCCGAAAAGCCTAGCAGAGCCTGTGACATCCAAAAACGCCTCGTCAATGGAGAGAGGTTCAAGCAGCGGCGTGAAACGGTGGAAGACTTCAAAGACCTGCAGCGAGACCTCCCGGTACCTTGACATCCTGACAGGCAGAAACACCGCATGCGGGCAGAGCCGCATCGCCTTTGCTATTGGTTGGGCGGAATGGATGCCGTATTTCCGGGCCTCGTATGATGCAGAAGACACCACGCCCCTTTCCCGGCCTCCGCCCACGACCACCGGCTTGCCCCTGAGTTCCGGGGCATCCAGCACTTCGACGGCCGGATAGAAGGCATCCATATCCAGATGGATTATCACCCTTGTCCCGTCCTTTTTGTCCATATTCCCGCGTCTACCACCTTTCACGAAACGAACTCGAGGACCTTTGGTTCCCGCCTCACGGGCACTGTCTGGATCACCTCTGGATAACCGAGGAGATCGTCGGTCTTATGAGCATCATGGGGCTTGATGAGTATTTCTATAGCAAATGACGCGGGAATGAACAACTTGCCTCCAAACCTGCAAGGGGATTTTCTACACTTGATTTTGCGAAGAGAGTCAGCTTGAAACGTCCACAAATTGGGCTGACATGCTCGTGTGCAGGTTGCATGCAGCCTCTCCGGTCTTGGGGCTGGGGGTGTTGCCTGGTAATACTTCAAAAGAAGCCACTCAGCATGCAGTCGGACCTGCCGTCTTTTGGGAGTTGCTCGGAAAGCGGGGCTGATTTAAATGCGGGACATCATCTTGATCGCTGAGAATGATCACCCGAACGCCATCGATCACCAGTTCTTCGATTATGCGCAGATCCAACATTCTCACAATATTGGACATCGAACTTAAGGAATCGAAGGGTACTAGAAAATTTGCGTCTTTTCCTTGTTTATCTGCTTCTGCGTCAACATAAAAAAACTCGGATATGTCTCCCAGTTTTGTAAGCACACCTCTCTTGATCGGTGAAGCAAGAACAGGATGGGGTAAAGCATAAAACAAGTCATTACCATCTTGAACTTCGGCAACCATTGCTCGTACCGAACATTTATCCATGTTTAATTCCGAATACTGCTGTTTGTGCCAAGGGGAATTCCTTACAGGCCGGACAGCTCCTGGTCTTTAGGCCAACTGATGCGCCATCCGAGAGTGACGCGGGCCTCTTCTCCTGCTGCAAGTGAGATGCTCCAACGCAAAAGGCCCTTCACATCATCCACATCCTGCTCGTAGCCCCGTGTCGTATGCTCTTGCAGAATCTCGACCTTGATGCGGTCGTTACGGGCCGTCGGCGCTGTCTCCAGAACAACAATGTCCGCCGCCTGCGACCCTTGGTTCATGATCACTGTGGCCATGTGCCTCTCCAGTTGATTTTCGCGGGACAAAAGGGTCGGGTCGCTGCGCATGTCTTTCAGGATGCTGCGTGTCACGGCAATCCGGTCGTCAATACCGAAACCGATATCCCGGACCTGACCCGGCCGCAGCAGGGGCAGCTGGAGCCGCCCGACATAAGCGCCGTCACGAAACAGGCTGGCCGCGCCCGGCAGCAAGGGGGCTTCCCCTTTCAAAACCGCGCGGCTGACCAAAAAGGCATCATTGCTGACTTGGGGCTTGATCTGGATCTGCATCCGGTTGTCGGTTTCAAAGGCGCCGCACATCAGCTTGCTTTCCGTTCCATCGGCCTTCACGCTGACCAGGCCGGGAATGACATATTCGGTGACAAACCCGCCTGTCCGGATTTCAGCCCCAACAAACTCGGCTTCTTCACTGCCCAAGGACTCTCCCGCGGCCATTTCATCCGCATCCAAGGCACGCTGCGGTGCCGCCTTTCGGGCCATCTCGCCCAATAACAGACGTTCGCGCCGTTCCGGATCGTATAGATCCACCCAGAGAGGTTTAAGGTCAGGCAGGCTTGCGCCCCGATGCGGCTGCGCAGTTGACAGCACCAACTTGACATCAATCCAGTCCTCGCCCGTGTTCTGTCGCACAGCCCCGTATTGCACAAGGGACAACTCCCCGCTCTTCGTGTCCAGCCTGGCATCGTACACCGGCCGCCAGGAAACGCCCGGGACCTGATACTGAAGACGGACGCTCAAGCGTGTGGCCTCATCGGCCTCCAGGGGCAGTTGAACGGAATGGCTGTTGCGGAGGCCGGTTCGCAGCTGCGAAAGCTCCGTCTCGAGGGCTTTCAGTTTGCGGTCAAGATCACGCAGTGCGAGCTGGTGATCAAGATCAGCCTTTAGTATGTCCTTAAGGGAGCTCCCGATGACTTCCGCCGCCTGACTCCACTCGCCGGGGTTGAGGCGGAGCTCCACAATTTCTTCGCCCACGCGCCGGCCGGCCTGCTGCCCGATATTCTCTATGAATTGTCGTTGTGCAGCCAGACCCTTCCTTTCCGCCTCAATCCCTTTGCGTTGGTCCTGCAACTGCTCAATCCGGGCAACCAGCTCCCGCTCCCTTGGCACAATGAGTTCGGCCTGTGCCTCCAGCCTGTGCGTCAGGGCGCTGAACCTGACCCTGGCTCCTCCCCGGCCCTCGGCCCGCAAGGAATCAGTCAATAAATTCGCAGGCAGCCCCCTAAACACGACCACGCTTGCTCCGGCCGGGACATCCACCAGGGCCTCACGTATCAAAGTGGCCCGATTCGGGTAGATCGTTGCCGCAACCATCCTGCTTTGTGCGGCAATTTCGCCGGCCCCTGCATGGAACGGGAAAGCCGCTGCAGCAAATACTGTGATCGCTGACAGAAAAACTGTAAGTAATGTTCGAGAATAATGGCGGTTCTGCATGGATGGCTCCTTATTCGGAAAAGAGGGGAAAGAGACCGGGGTATTCGGGAACGACTCTGGAGAGATTCTAATTTATATTCGTGTAACGGTCAAACCCGCAGGCCGCATTTCGCTACAGCGACACGCCTTATGCTACACGCGGCGAGCGACCCGGCCGGAGAATAATTTCCTTGGGGCGCACCCCCTTGACTCGCCCCCGCGTTAGCCCGGCCCGCCCTTTTTTCGTCCACGGCGCTCTTTTTCCACAACCAGCGCCTTTTGTTTTGCCTTTGCCCGCAAGTTTTTTTCCACGAACAGGTCTTCGCCTGTGAAGGGGTCGATGCCGGTGTGGTACATTACGGTGGCGTATGTGGAGGGAGTCGGGGTAAAGATCTGCACCTGTTCGGGCACCAGTCCCAGGGTGCGTTCGGCAAAGATACGCAGGCGAACCATTTCCTGTTCGGAACAGCCCGGAAAGGCGGCCATGAAATAGTAGGTCAGAAACCGCCGCTGGGGAATGCGGCGGTTTGTCAGGTCGAACTGCCGGATGAAGGCTTCCAGGCTTTGCCGGTCAGGCTTGCCCATCCGCCTCAGCAGTGTATCGTCAATATGTTCAGGCGCAATTTTGAGCTGCCCGGAGACATGATGGCGCAGCAACTCGTCCAGATAACATCGGCCGTGCCGCTTGTCGGCCAGGACCAGGTCGTAGCGCAGTCCCGAGGCGACAAACACCCTGCGAACGCCGGCAACGGCGCGCAGGGCCCGCAACAGCTCGATTTGGGCGCTGTGATCCGCCACAAGGCTCTTGCACGGCCGTGGAAAGAGGCAGCCTTTGTCAACACAGCTTCCCTTTTGACGCGCTGACCGGCAGGTCATGCCGTACATGTTGGCCGTAGGCCCGCCCACATCCGAGATGATCCCTCGAAACGCCGGGTGGCATGTCAGAGCAGCGGCTTCTCGCACGATGGCATCCCGGCTGCGGGAGACCACCTGCCGGCCCTGGTGCACCGTGATAGCGCAAAAGCGGCATCCGCCAAAACAGCCCCTGTGGGTGGTCAGGGAAAACCGAATGGTCTCCAGGGCCCTCACAGCTCCATCCTGCCTGTAGAAAGGGTGCACCTCCCTTGTATAGGGCAGCGCATAGACGGCATCCAGTGCATCGGGGGCAGGTGGCGCAGGCGGAGGGTTCTGGACCAGATAGCGGGTATCCTGCTGCTGAATCAGCCTTCGGCCGATCGCAGGATCGGCGTTGGCGTAAAAAATGTCGAACATGCGGGTGAAGGCCTGTTTGTCTTCGCGCACCTGTGCATGGGCGGGCATTTGCACGTCCGGACCGCTCCAGCGGTCATCGGGCAACGGAAGACCGGGACTGATATAGCACAGACCGGGCAGGGTATGCGCCGCCTCACCTTTTTTCAGCTTGTGCGCCAGCGCCACCACACTCTCATCGGCCATGCCGTATAGCAGCAAGTCGGCCTTGGCGTCGAAAAGGACTGACCGCCGCACCGAATCGGACCACGCATCGTAGTGCGAGATGCGCCGCAGGCTTGCCTCGATGCCGCCGAGCACAATAGGCCGGGTCTGCTTGAAATGACGCCGGATCAAGTTACTGTAAACCAGCACCGCGCGGTCGGGCCGGCGCGTGTTTCGGCCGCCGGGAGTCATATCGTCCGTTTTGCGCCGCCGTCCCGATGGGGTGTAGTTGGCCACCATGGAATCCACGTTTCCGCCGGTAACTCCCCAGAAAAGGCCGGGTTCTCCAAGCCTTTGAATATCGCGGCCATCCTGAATGTTCGGCTGGGCGATGATGCCCACCCGAAAACCGGCGGCAAGCAGCACCCGTGCGATAACGGCAGCCCCGATATGTGGGCTGTCGACATACGTGTCTCCAGAGACCAGGATCACATCCAGGTCCGGCCATCCCAGGTGATCCAGCTCTTCCTGTGTGGTGGGCACAAGGGCGCTATTTATCATCCAGAACTCTTCGCACCGTGTTCGGCGGTTAACGTTGGAAATTCCGTTTTCCGCTCCTCCTCCATCGGAATGATTAGAGGGCCAATGATGCTGAGAATGTTATTGTGCTGATCATCCTTAACTGGTTCTGTTTGCTGCTATCAAAGAGCAAAACTCCCGATTTCAGAGATCCGTTTTTTCCAATGACTAAATCATCACGATATCACATGCCATGGAAACCTCTCCGCCTCCGCACAAAGTGGCCAGGCCCAAACTGTCTCCTCTCTTTTTCATGGCATAAATCAGGGAAACGACTATTCGCGTACCTGTAGCGCATACCGGATGATCCGTTCACATTTGTGATCTAGCGATTCAATCCAAGTTCCTTTTCACAACCAAGGTACTGAGATACAAACGCCTCATTGATTTCGATCAGCTCAAAAACCGATATCTTGAGCCCGCTTCTATCCCTAACGTCTTGAACCGCTGGTACGGGCGACAGCCCCATGGCAGAAGGATGACAAGCGCCCCTACCTATGGGCTTGATTCTCGCAATTGGCTGACACCCAAGCTCTCGTGCCTTTTCAGCGGACATGATAATCATGGCTGCAGCCCCATCATTTATGCCCTGGAGTTCCCAGCCGTCACTTTCCCAATATCGGCCACAAAGGCTGGTGGAAGCTTCTGAAGATCTTCTATTCGCAAGCCCTGCCGAAAATGTTCATCTTTATCAAATATAATGGCGCTCCTTTTCCGTTGTGCAACCTCCATGACTACGATCTCTTCTCTGAAACTGCCGTCATTGCTCGCAAATTCCACATTATTATGGCTCCGTAAGGCTATTTCACGCATCTCTTTTCACGGCTGATATTCGAATATTGAGCAACAAATTCTGCCGTATGGCCCATGAGATACGGTTTTCCTTTGAAAAAGGATAGTGGCGGTTGCTCAGGGTTTGCAGGCCCGGTTTCGGGATGAGAAATAATATGGGACCCGCAGGTCAAATTTCGCATAAGGGCATCTACCAATGTTTGATCCTGAAGTCGTCAGCCCCAGCATTCACTGGGTACGGTGTAGGAAACACCAGAAATGTGTCCAACCCCGCCTCCCAAAACGACATTGGACATGTCCGCCTGAAGCATGGTCATCCGGAAATCATGGCCTCCATGCCGGAAGCACACACGCGGTTTATGGTTACAGCTGGCACCGATTCGGTGATACCTGTCAGTAGTGCACAAATAAGAGCAACATTCAAGGAGTCTTACGACTCCATACAGCATCCAAATAGGACATCATAGATGTCGTACGGATCAATAAATTCCCAGTTCACCGCTTATTTCATTGTCACATTACCAATAATTTCCGCATTTCTATCTCGGAGTGCGTCCTAAGGTCCCTATAGGTGTTATACAAGCAGATACAATTACGACATTTATCATACAAATGGCCTTTCATATTTATTTTAAGCTTTTTTTATGCTATATTCAAAAACTCCTTTGCCTGTTTTTCTGCCGAAATTTCCAGCTCTGACCAGTTTTCTCAAAAGAGGGGCCGGACGGTATTTATCTCCCAGTTCCTTATGAAGACCTTCTATAACCCGCAGCAGGGTATCCAGACCGATCATGTCGGAAAGTGCCAACGGACCCATTGAATGATTGCAGCCCGACATCATTCCTTTATCGATATCTTCCGCGCTCGCAACCCCTGTTTCCAATAAGAAAAATGCTTCATTCAACATGGGGCACAGAATTCTGTTTACAGCAAAAGCGGGCGCTTCATTTACAATAATAATCTCTTTCCCGATACTTGAACCCCAATCCATGGCTGCAGCAATTGTTTCATCAGATGTTTCATGTCCCTTGATAATTTCTAAAAGACGCATCACCGGTACTGGATTAAAAAAATGCGTACCAATAAATTTATCGGGCCTGTCTGTGGTGGAAGCCAATTCCGTTATGCTTAGCCCGGATGTATTGGAGAAAAAAAGACATTGATCAGATACAATTTTCTGGAGTTCCCTGAATAGCTCATTCTTTGCCTCAAGTACTTCAATAACGGCCTCAACTACTATGTCGGCGGAACCGGCGGCCTTTTCCAAGTCCAAAGTCGAAGTGATTCTTTGGAGTATGATATCCATTTCTTCCAGGTTCTTTTTTCCTTTCTCAACATCCCTTGATAGATTCTTCTTGATGTTATTGAAGCCGGCATCGATAAACCGCTGCTCAATATCTCTCATTGCAACATGATAACCGGCTTCCGCGCACACCTGTGCAATACCGTTCCCCATTAAGCCTGCACCTAACACACAAATATTTTTAACCATTTTGATCCTCCTTTCCATCCTGACACAACCGAGGCCCTCTCACCCGCCTCCAGCGGGTGACGCAACCGCTCAACTTGGAACGAAAATATGAAAGGGATGCTTTTGAGGCGGGTCACAAGGGGATGAGTCATTCAGACAGGTTTCCCGGTGTCCGGGAAAATCATGGTCCTGTACTCGGTATCATCAATGATCCGACAATACTTGACCGCCGGGTTTTTGTGAGAATTTCCCCGGACACCGGTACTTGTGCCTGCTTCAACCCTGAAATATTCAGGCGTTTTCCTGCCTTCTAACCGAGCCAACGCTTTCTTCGTCTGTAATGTTTAACATTCCTATAGCTTTTTCGCTTCCCTATCTGACTCATGCCAAGGTAGAACTCCCTTATATCTTCATTTTCCTTTATCTTCTCAGCAGGTCCTTCCAAAACTATTCGACCGTTTTCCAGGACATAAGCGTGATTGGAAATGGAAAGGGCCACCCGGGCATTTTGTTCGACCAGAAGGATCGAGGTCCCATCCTCATGGTTGATGGTACTGATAATATTGAAAATATCCTTGACCATCAAGGGGCTGAGCCCCAATGAAGGTTCGTCCAACAACACCACCTTCGGGCGCGCCATGAAGCCCCTGGCCATCACGAGCATCTGTTTTTCCCCGCCCGAAAGATATCCACTCAGGCGGCCCCGCAAGGCCTTGAGCCGAGGAAAGTAATTATATGCTCTTTCCATGTCTTTTTTAATACCTTCTCGATTAGTTCTGGAGTAAGCCCCAACTCTCAGGTTTTCCTCCACGGACATGTGGTCGTAGGATGGCCGCCCCTCCAGAACCTGAACGATACCGAGCCGAACAATATCTTCGGGGTTCTTCCCTTCGATCCTCCTCCCTTCGAATTCGATGCTGCCATCGGTGACCTTCCCCAGCTGCGTATAAAGGAGACCGGAGATAGCTCTAAGGGTGGTGGTCTTCCCGGCACCATTGGCCCCGAGAAAGGCTACAATCCTGCCCTCTGGGACCTCGAGGGAGACCCCCTTCAGAATCAGGATGACGTCGCTGTAAATCACTTCGATGTTGTTCAATACAAGCATATCCCTTAGCCCTCGCACGCGGAGGCCCTCTATTCACAGGGCCCGGCCTTTTCCCAGCTGCTCACTTTTCTTCAGTTAATACTATTCCTTGGGTGCGGGAATAATCTCCAGAATACTGGTGAGCTTCTTATCTGATTCCACCCCCGTAGCCATAATAGTGTACGTACCTGGTGGAAGCGGCGTGGCCTGCTTGAAATCCGGTGTCATCTCCTTGGTCCAGCCCACTTGGAAAAGGGTATTTAAGGTTGTAAGTGCGCCCATGGGAATCTCGAAATCCCCGTTTTCATCGGCCATGGCCATCCCTATACCCACTGTGTCCTCTCCCTCGGTCTGGCCTTTGATCTTCAATTCCTCCGGCACCAGGATTTCAATGGTCACCGGTTCACCAGGCGAAAAGCCCTTTCCCTGGAATACTATCGGCTCTTTTATAAGCGCCGGCGTTATTGGCGTCTTCTCCGGCATCACAGAGAAGGCACCCTTGGCGCAAGCACTCGACGTCAAGGCCAGTGCAAGTATTATCAGAATTCC
Source organism: uncultured Desulfobacterales bacterium (assembly GCA_964512335.1). Classification (GTDB taxonomy): domain Bacteria; phylum Desulfobacterota; class DSM-4660; order Desulfatiglandales; family HGW-15; genus JAIPEI01. Next base: position 34,408 of record CAZEIA010000001.1, on the reverse strand, counting down.
ACCTGTTCTTTTTAACATATTCTCCTCCTTTTGTATAAAATGCTACCACTTATACAGAGATACGGCATCGGGGGGAATAATCCAGTCGCTTATGGATACTAGATCGGACTGCTCGACCCTGTAGAATCGGACGCCTTTGCTTCCTCTACGTTCCGTTGGACTATACGTGCATTCCGTTTGTATGCCCTGGGCGAACTGGTTTCCGGTCAGTTTCTGATAGGCCTTATACATTTCCAGGCTGTCTATCTTCTCATACCCGACTTCGTCGAGGGCTATCTTGAGTGCCTCGACATATGCCATAGCCAGCGTGAACCCTCCTGCATACAGCCCAAGCAGTTCGCTGACAGGTTTATTGCGATATTTAGTCCATATCTCAGCAGCCAAAGGATGGGCCTCGATATCTTTACCGCGCAGGACAAAGCTCACAACCACCACGCCTTGAAGAACCTCCGGATGCGCAGCGATGCCCATGACGCTGCCTCGACTCGGGCCCCAATAGTCACACATGAATTGGATATCCTTCGTCATCCCAAGCCGATGGGCATCCCGGATAACATTGGTGGGATTCGGATCTATGCCACCCACAAAGATATAGTTGCACCCCGCCAGCCGGGTCAGGTAGGTGGTGTAATCTGAAACCCCCACATTGAAGAACTCCGTGAGCAGCTTAACTCCTTTCATTTCCGCATATTCTTTTCCTCCCTGCATGTGGGCACGCCCGTAGCTGTTATCAAGAGACATATATCCCATGGTAGGGGTTCCCGTATTGCCTTTCTTCTTCCAGTCCTCAATCGCCCAATCCACGGACGCGGCAAAACCGTCTTGATAGGTCTGTCCCCAGGTGAAAACATTACCCGGAAATGCGACTGCTTCGCCGCTGGCAGGCGTGATCATGACAATGTTGTCCCGCGTAGCCAGGGGAATCATGACCCTGTTAGAAGGTGAGCTGTTGTTCCAGAAGGCCAGTAGTTTAGGGGTCTTGCGATACCTCTTGTATGCGGATACCACGCGGGCGACATCGGCCCTTGTGTCAATGCCGATAAATTTGATCTTGACCCCCTGCACACCTCCCTGGTCGTTGATGTATTTGAAGTAATCCTCTGTTCCCTGTTGAATGAAGTTGTCCAGACCTCCGCTGGGGCCGGTGTAATCAGCAAGGCTTAGATAAACAACTTCCTTATCTGCTCCAAAGGAACCTGCAGGAGTGAAGAAGGTGAGTGCCACAAAAAGCATCATAACGCCGGTCAGGCAAAGCTTTTTTTTGCTCATAAGTCCTCCTCTTTCTTCTATTAATTAACATTTTACATAACTGCTGCAAACAAGGCTTCGTTCCGCTGATTACCCTCCTGTGTTAAAGTTTGCGTGACTCTGCCGAATCGAAACGATGAAAACTGTACGATTATTATCGATGGGGCCGCAAAATCCTTTAAACTAGTCTTACACAATGTATTCAGTTGGTTATGGTCTGTCCCGGCAATTGTTCCCGTTTAATGTTTGAATGGATACATCCGGTATGAAGCCTTAAACGTCTCCCAGGCATGAGCCAGTCCCCTGGGCTCGAAAAGCAGGAATCCTATCATGACCAGCCCGAATGCAGTAATACCCAGAGATGCGGCGGGTGCAGTCCCGATCCATGGGAATAAGGCCGCTATTTTGGGTGAGCCGAAAAGGACTATTTCTTCCAGGATTCCGAGAAAGATAACTCCAAAAAATGCCCCTGGAATGCTGCCCATGCCTCCTATGATAACCGCACCGACATAAATGAGTGCATGTATAAGTGTGAATTGTTCAGGGGTTACAGCCATATACCAATGTCCCTGCAAAGCCCCGGCAATACCTCCGTAAAAGCAGGCGATAAAAAAAGCCAGAAGTTTATAATAATAAATGTTAATTCCCATGACTTCGGCTGCCAGATCATTGTCGCGGATAGCCACAAAAGCCCTTCCAACCCTGCCTCTCACAAGGTTGCGGGCAAAAAATGTCATTATTAATACAATAAAAACTATAAGATAATACATCCGCTCATCCGTATCGAAGGCGAAGTCGCCCACTTGAGGAGGCAAAGGCGAAATCCCTCCTACACCACCGGTAATCTTCAGGTGAGTAATCACCCACAGGGTGACAAAGAGCATTGCGATGGTGCTCATGGCCAGATAAAAGCCTTTTATCCGCAAGGAAGGCGCACCTCCGATGATCCCAACAATCCCGGCCGCAATACCACCCACCGGGAGGGCAATCCAAAAAGAGATACCATAATGAGTTGTAAGAATGGCCGAAGTATAAGCACCTATTGCCACAAAGGCGGGCTGCCCCACGGAGATTTGACCACAGTAACCCATCACAATTTGGAGTCCCAAAACCACTATAATATTGATTAAATTATGGTTTACGAAATTGATAAAATGATAAGGAACTAGCAGGGGCAGAAAAATCAGCAACAACAAGGATAAGCTCAGGATCAACCAGTGCTGCCAGGTCCTTACGATTGCTATGTCTTTCTCATAAGTCTCATCAAAGACGCCGCACGGCCTCATATTAACCTATCCTTTCAATGCATTTTTTTGCGTTATATTCTTTCTATCTCATGCAATCCGAAAAGCCCGTAAGGCTTTACCAGCAGAATTAATAGAAGGAGAACATAGGCAGCCACATCCATAACGCCGCCACCCACCACAGGATCCAGGTAGCCGGCACTGATATTTTCCACTACTCCCAGGATCAAACCGGCCAGGAACGCTCCGCCGATTGATTCCAGCCCTCCCAGCATGGCAACAATGAGCCCCTTTATTCCAATATATGGAAGAGGGTAGTGGATATCCATGATATTGGCCGCTGCGATTCCCGCCAAACATGCCCCCAATGCGGAAAGGACCCACACGACGGTAAAGATAGTTCGGACACGAATACCTGAGCTTTGGGCAAGGGCATGATCTTCCGCTGTAGCCCTCATGCCCAGCCCGATTTTGGTATATTTAAAAAAAAGCATTAGAACGATAAAGAAAAGGACAGAACAGGCAAAGCTGATGATTTGATCCTGCGCCACGAATATTCCCTGAAAGGACAGCCTGTCTTTGGGAAGGAAATACGGGAAGGCCCGACTCTGTCCCTGGAGATAAAGCTGGAACAAACCGTTAAGGAACATGAACACGGCAAAGGTCATTAGGAAGGAACTGAACAGAGGTTGTCCGATCAGCGGGCGCATAGTGAACCTCTCTATCAGGAACCCAAGAACACCGCTGGCGATAACGGCCAGGAGGAAAGCGATCAGGGGGTGTAGATCCAGACCACCCAGAAAGATCCAGAAAAAAAGAGCTCCTAGGGCAAGGATCTGGCCATGGGCGATGCTGACAACTTTTGTGGACTTATAAACCACAACCACGATTACCGCCACAAGGCCGTAAATACCTCCCACAAGCAGACCACTGACAAGAAACTGGATAAAATTGGTCATCACACCTCCTGTCTATTCAGTAACGGTTTTAACTATCACCTGCGTCTCCAGCATACCGGTCCTTCCGTCTTGGTAAGTAACGGACGCCTTCACATCCCACTTGTCGCGGTCCCCGTAAACCATCTCTATAAGATCGCTGTACCGGTCTTCCACAAATGATCTCCGCAGTTTCCTGGTGCGGGTCAGTTCGGACTCATCCGCGTCAAGTTCCTTGTATATGTTCACAAACCTTTTGATACGCGCATGATCAGGGAGTGTCCTGTTCACTTTGACGACTTCGCTGTGCACGAGATCAATAACTTCCGGCTTCTGAGAAAGATCGGAAAAGGTTGTATAGGGGATATGGTGGTCTTCGGCAAATCTCCCGACGTTCTCGATGTCGATGTTGATCAGGACTGTGACATAGTCCCTGTCTTCCCCCCCAAGAACCACAGCCTCCTTGATAAAAGGGCTGAACCGGAGCCGTATCTCGTTATACTGCGGGGAAAACTTCTTCCCCCCTCTCAACTGCTTCAAGTCGTCCATACGGTCGATCACAATCAGGTGCCCATCCTTATCAATGTACCCGAAATCGCCTGTCTGGAACCATCCATCCAGAAACTTCCCTGCGGTGGCTTCCGGATCCTTATAGTAACCGGCAAACATATAGCGGCTTTTTACAAGGATCTCGCCTTGCTCGGAGAGCTTGACTTCAGCCCATGGGACAATGGGACCTGAAGTCTCCGGCCGGATCACCCCTGAGGTGGGGATGGAAACAGCTCCAAGCTCCGTGGCCCCATAGAACAGCTTGATCTCGATCCCCAGAGCAAGAAAGAAAAGGATAATATCAGGACTGACAGCGGCGCCTGCGGAGTAAACAATACGCGCATTGCTCAGACCCAGCCTGTCCCGCAATTGCCGAATCACCGCATGGTAGGTCAAAAGTGATAGAAACATACTTACAGGCCCCAGCCTCCTTCTTTCAGTGGAGCCGTAATCACTTATCATCTTTTTTCTGACAGCAAGGCATATTCGGTAAATCAATCTTCGCAGGTAAGACGTATCCATCATTCTCGCCTGAATAGTTCGGCTCAGCAACTCCCAAAGCCTGGCTCCGTAAAAGACAATGTGTGGGCCGATCTCACGCAGGTTTTCCTGAACCGTCTCCGGTTTTTCGGGAAAATTAACCGTAATCCCGGCAAACAGCGAGCCGGCAATACCAATCACCTGCTCCACCGACCATGCACCGGGAATAAAAGAGAGATACTGATAGTCATTACCCGCCCATCCATCCAGTTCGCCCCACGTCCTTGCGCCTTCCACCAGAAACTTCTGATCCAGCATAGCCCCTTTCGGTGTTCCTGTTGTACCTGATGTATAACATATCACACCAATATCATCTTTTGATCCTTGGTCAATACTGCTGTCAAAAAAGCTCGGATTAACGGTTTCATGCTTCCTTCCCAAATCCAGGAGTTCCTCTGCACTGAGAAGAAGTGGGTTTTTATAATCCCACAACCCTTTCGGGTCCCAATAGATAACCTTTTTCAGCCGGGGAAGCTCTGCCTTGATCTGGAGGACTTTATCCACCTGTTCCTGATCATGCGCCATTACAAAAACGGCGTCCGAGTGCTCAATGTAGTACTTCACCTCCGAAGGACCACAGTCCGTGAAAATCCCTACAGCAGCCCCTCCCGCAGACTGGACGGCCAGTTCGGCATAATACCACTCAGGCTTGTTTTCCCCCAAGATGGCAACCTTATCATGAGCTTCTAAACCCAGATGCTTCAAACCAAGGCAGAAGAACTTGACATTATCGTAGTAATCCTTCCAAGTGTAGCTCTTCCATATCCCCCTGTCCTTGTGCCTCAATGCGATCTTGTCAGGGTTATTGCGGAAATTTCGACGTAGAAGCTTGGGTAATGTGTCTAAATTCTTATCGGCCATCAATCATTGCTCCTCACCAAGATAAGCCTGAATAACATGCGGATCCGCCTTGACTTCGTCGGGGGTTCCTTCGGAAATCTTGATCCCGAAATCCAGAACAACCACCATGCCGGCAATATCCATAACAACATCCATGTCGTGCTCTACCATAACGATAGTGGTACCGTTCAGTTCATGGATATCCAGAATGAACCTGGCCATGTCTTCTTTCTCTTCAACATTCATCCCCGCCATCGGTTCATCCATCAGCAGGATCTTCGGCTCCATGCACAGGGCACGGGCCAGGTCCACCCTCTTCCTTTGTCCGTATGGAAGAGAGCCCACAGTTTTCTTCCTAATCTCCTGAAGTTCCATGAGATCGATGATCTCTTCCACCTCACGCCGGTGACGCAGTTCCTCCCTTCTACCCGGCCCGAAAAAAACTCCCCCTGCAATAGCACCCCTGCGCATAAGCATATGACGTGCAGCCATAAGGTTGTCCAGTGTGCTGAGACCGGTGTAGAGTTCAATGTTCTGGAAGGTTCGTGCAACTCCGCATTCTGCAATTCGATAGGGCTTGCGCCCTGTAATGGTCTGGCCCTCAAATAAGATCCGGCCGCTGTCGGGTCTATAAAACCCATTGATACAATTCAGAATACTGGTTTTCCCAGCCCCGTTGGGACCAATAAGCGCGGTAATTTTACCACGCATGAAGCTGATACTGACATCAGATAAGGCCTGGATGTTTCCGAACTTTAGAGAGATCTGCTCCAATTCCAAAATGGTTTCCTTTGACAAGGATTCCCTCCTTAGAATAGCCTTCTGGCAATAGTTATTTTTTCCACTTCCTTGGTCCCTTCATAGATCTCTATGATCTTTGCATCACGATAATACCTTTGAACATCATGGGTGTCGTAGAGGGACTCAGGCCCGAATTCTGCGTGGATCTCCAAAGCCTTACCGCACACCCATACAGCCATCTCCCCTGCGGAATACTTTGCCATTGCATTGAGGGCCGGGGCTGTCCGCCCCTGATCCACCTGCCATGCCGCTTTGTAAGTAAGCGTACGGGACAGTTCTATCTTTGTTGCCATTTCAGCCAGTAGAAACTGTATCTCCTGGTGAGAGGCCAGTGACCTGCCCCGGGTTTTCTTTTCCTTGACATAGGCTATAGTTCGATCCAACGCAGCCTGAGCAAGGCCAAGCCCCTGGGAAGCCACCATGGTGCGGGTTGCGTCGAAGAAATCCATCAATTGGTAGAAACCTTTTCCCTCAGTGCCCACCAGGTGATCGCAGGGGACACGGACATCACTCAATGAGACTTCCGTCGTTTCACTGGCACGTATGCCCATTTTCCCGGTGAGTTTGTTGACCTCAACCCCTTTTAGCGTGGACTCCACAAGAATCATACTCTGCCTCATGTGCCTCTTTTCTTCATTCGGGTCTGTAAGACACAAGACCACCATCCAGTCGCAGGCAAGGCCGTGAGTAATGAAGACCTTGCTGCCGTTGATAACGTACTCATCGCCTTCACGAACGGCGCTGGTCTTGATGGAAGCCACGTCAGAACCGGCATCGGGCTCCGTATAGGCACCCGCAGATACGGCATCTCCGCCGGCGAGGCGGGGAAGATAGTTTCTCTTATGCTCTTCGGAACCAAAAAAGATTATGTTCTCGGAACCGAAAGTCCCCGCCTGAACCGCTAAGGAGAGGCCCAAATCAACCCTGCTGAGCTGCTCGGTGACAAGGACCAGCTCCACGAACCCCAGACCCCGGCCGCCATATTCTTTCGGGATCGTCACGCCGCCTATGCCCGCCTCACAAGCCTTCTTCCATATCCCTTCGGGATACTTCTCCTCCCGGTCATGGGACCTTGACAGAGGAGGGAATTCTCTCATTGCAAAGTCATAGGCAACCTCTTGAATCAGTCTTTGTTCTTCAGTCAGATCGAAATCCATGCCGGCTTTCCTTTTCTTAAATTTTTTCTCGCGCTTGGAGCGTAGGTTAAAAATCGCTTCTAGCCCAGTATGGTCTTCAGTATGTTCTGTCTCTCCAGTTCCTTCGACCCCTCCCAGAGATCAACGACTTTGGCGTCCCGGTAAAGACGTTGCACTCGGTATTCATCAAAATATCCATAACCTCCGTGGATCTGAACGGCTTCGTCCGCACACAGCAAAGCGGTTTTTCCGCTGAACCTCTTGGCCATAGCCGCAAGGCCGTAATCCGCATTCCCGGCCGCCAAGGACGATGCAGCTTCATAATAGAGGTTCCTGGCGGCCCTCATGAGAGTTGCCATTTCGATCAGCTTGGCCTGAATCCCCTGGAATGAAGAAATGGGGACTCCGAAAGCGTGCCGCGCCTTCGAGTAAGTTACACCCTCGTGAAGGGCGGCCCTGGCAACTCCAACACCCATGGCGGCACCCATTGCATCAATCCTGCCCTGCAGTGCCCTTGCCTGACGAAATCCGTCGCCCGGAGATCCTATGCAATTGGAAACAGGGACTTGGACATTGGAAAAGGACAGCCTGGCTGCAGTTGCCGCCCTCATGCCCAGCTTCCCCTCAAGCCGTTCGCAGCTCATTCCCTGAGTTTCCCTCGGCACAAGAATGAAACTGTGCCGGTTCTCAGGTGACGGGTTTTCGGGGTCGGTCAGCGCGAGTACACATGTATAGTCAGCGTAATCCCCTCCAATAACGAATATTTTGTCTCCATTAATGATCCAGGAGTTGTTTTGTCGCATCGCGCTTGTTGCCACGGAAAACATATCAGTACCGGTTTCCGGCTCACAAACGGCAAGCGCCGGAACAATCTCACCGCTTGTAATCCGCGGAAGCATGGATTGCTTCTGGGACTCGTCCCCAAACAGATGGATGCATTCCCCGACAACGGCGGGGTAAAGAACAGCCGCTCCTATGCCTGCATCGACGGCGGAGAACTCCTCCGTGATAAGACAGTGCTCAAAATAGCTGTACCCTATCCCGTCGTAAGCCTCATCGAAGCTGACGCCCACGAACCCTAGCTCGGCAGCTTTCCTCAAGAGATCGAGGTCAAAGGCCTCATTCCTGTCAAAGTCCTGCATTACTTCGGAAAACGCCTTTAGTGCAAATTCCTTCGCCGCCTGAATGATATCCTTTTGCTCCTTATTGAGTTTGACACTCATAATAGCCTCTCCCCTCCCCGCATACATTCGGCCGATAGCTTCCAAAATTTACAAACAGCGCTTCACAGGTAAAACCGACGGCCTGGCAAAAAAGGTTCAGCCGCCTTCGGGAAGTCCCTAACATATCGACAATATTAACGCAGATCTCAAAACCAGGGGCTGCAACCCAAAGAATCATTTTCGAGCCGGATTCGTGGTCATATTAATGCCTAATCAGATGGCTGAACCTCAAAGACAACTTCACAATTCTCATCACCACCGGCGATGCTTTTAACAACTTTAAAATTGACTTTCACATTCGATGCACTTTCCAGGATGCCTTGATCCATAGGCATCATTGCCTCACAAACGGGACGGCCCCTGCCCTTCAATCCCAGGGGACAGCCACTCCCTTGCAATACGGCCCTTTCTTCGGATAAAGAGACCAACACTGCCGGAGACTCGCTTTTTTCCGAGGCCCGAACAAACGCAGCCACCGCAGTCTCAAACGATTTGTCCTTGATTTTTGCCCCGAGTCTCTTCCCCAGCGCCAGGCCGCGCTCATAACAGATTCGAGAAATGATATCCTTTGAAGCTTCTCCGTATTCCCTCAAGAATTCGGAACAGAGAACTCCAATTACGTAATTTGCATCATGTAGTTTTTCAGAGTCGTACGTACCCGATGTATTCATTTTTCGCCTTCCTCTCAGTCCCTTGAAAGGGTTTCTTCCACTTCCCTGAGGATCCGCTCTTTTTCTTTCCAGTCAGGCCCGAATCGTCTCTGGAAATACGAATCAAGTCGATTGAACAGCTTTGCCCATATCGGCTTCCCGCCTCCAAGCACCACCTCCTCCAGAAAGCCTTGAAGCTCGGACATCTCGTCCTTCGGAAGGAAAAAAACGGCTCCCAGCCTTATGGAGTTCTTGAGTGATTCTGCTGTAACAGCATGGGCCGTAAGCATTATTGTGGGGAACCCCCTGGCCACGGACTTCTTCAGGAGTTCAAAGCCGCTCACTCCCATAATATCAAGAATAACAATATCGTAAGTGTAGCCTAAGAGGTATTGAACCGCTGTTTCGTAATCCTTCGCTTTAGAAACTATGCACATGGAAAGTATTTCTTCGACGGTGTCCAGTACATCCGGTTCGTCATCAACTACAAGAACTGTCTTATAATTCAGTATGCTTTCCTCTTTCATACATTGACCTTCCAGAATAACGTTTGAGAGGGCAGGAAAGAGCCGCAAAGCAGGTCATCCTCCCCTGTAATCCTGACCGGTTACGGCCTGCCCGGCGGTGGGTGGGCAGGTTCTTTTCAAAGCCTCAAGTATTTGATTTTATAAAATCAATTACCTCGTTGGCCGTGGTCCCCGGCCCAAACAAGGCGTGGATCCCCAAATCCGACAGCTTCGACAGGTCGTCGTCCGGAACAACACCGCCAACCATGATGAGGATGTCGTCAAGACCCTCTTCTTTTAAACCTGCCTTGACATGACTCAGCACCTGGATATGCCCCAGCGTGGAACTGGAAAGGCCAATCACATCAACATCTTCCTGAACGGCTGTATTGACAATTTCTTCCGGATACAGAAAATTGGTGTATATAACCTCGAATCCTGCCTCTCTCAACTTAGTGGTAATGTATCGGACACCCCTGTCGTGACAATCCTGCTCAGCCTTGGTCATGAGAATCCGAACCGTTTTGCGTTCCATTATCGTAGCCCTCCAAGGAAAAGTTCATTTAGATTCCAGGAATCAGCAGGGTGCCACAACAGCAGAGTTCAACCAACCAAGGGTTTCCTTCATCATTGCCATCATTTCACCACTGGTGGCACCACTTCGAGCTGCATCAATCATAGCTGGAACCAGTCCGTGGTCATTATCACCTTTCTTAAATTTGACAAGATTCTCTCTTAATTTCAGCATTGCTTTATCATATTTTTCACTATCACGACTTTTCTTATCAGCAAGATCTCTTTCTATTTGAATTTCTGCAGTCTCAGGCTTAATTTTATATAAAGGTATCTTTTGTTCTTCTTCCATTTTGTATTTATTTACGCCTATTACAGTTCGCCTCCCGGAGTCAGTCGCCTCTTTCCATTTTCGAGCAGACGCCTCAATGAGAGATCTGATGTAGCCGTTTTCCCAGGCCTCAATAAATCCTCCCTGGGCTTCGATCTTTTCAATTAGCACCCGGGCTTTGTCCTCAAGCTCCCGGGTCAACCATTCAACATAATAGGACCCGCCTAAAGGATCCGTGACTTTGGTGATGTTTGTCTCTTCAGCCACCACCTGCTGGATCCGCAGTGCCAGACGGGCTGCATCCTCTGAAGGGATTGCCAGGGCCTCGTCATAGCCTGGAATCTCCATTGCCTGGACCCCGGACAAGGCGGCCCCGAGTCCCTGGATGGTGGTCCGGATCAGATTGACGAGGGGCTGCTGAGCGGTCAGCATGGCGCCGGAAGTATGGGTATGTATCCGGACATGCATGCTTTGCGTTTTTTTGGCACCAAAAATATCACGGTTTGTCTTTGCCCAGATCTTTCTAAGGGCACGTATCTTGGCGATCTCTTCAAAAAAATCATTTCCTTGACCAATCTGGAACCCGAACCGTGGAAGAAATTCATCGGGATCAAGCCCCATCTCGATGCAGCGCCTCGAAATGGACATACCGGCGGATACAATTACAGCCACCTCCTCATAGGCATTGGCACCGGCTTCTTCGATGCCATACCCGAACAAGTTGGTGGTGTTCCACATGGGCATATTCTTGGTACAGAACCAGATGAGTTCACTTGCCAGCCTGTCGCATATCTCAGGAGGGAATGTTGCGAGGCCTGATGCAACATTATATGTGTGATACCAGTTCATTGAGTTGCCTCGTAACTGGTCCCTGCTGTACCCTCGGGATTCCGCGTATGCAATATAGATGGCAAGGATGGGCAGGGTCTGATTCATGGTGATATGAACAACATTGGTCTGATCCAGAGCGATGTCTTTAAAAAGGATATCCATCGTAGGCACGGAAAAGACACTCATGCCGCATTCACCGACCCTGCCCTCGGCAGCCCTGTCGGAAGGATCGAATCCACCATGGGTAGCAAGATCGTATACTAAGTTATAAAATGCTCTTCCAAAATAGCCCGTCATTCCCTGTTCACGCAGATAATCCATTCGGGCGCGGGTTTCTTCCGGGGTCCCGCACCCGATAACCGGCTGATTGGCCCAGGGCATAAACTGATACCCCATTGGATAATTCCCTCGCGTGAAAGGGAATTGTCCTGGAACACCTATTTCACTGTATGGAATGTCGGCAATGTCCTCAGGCGTGTACAAGGCCTTGAGGGGAATGCCGGAGTAAGTCTCAGAATCATACGCACCATCCTTGACAAACCTGTGTTTGACCTGGTTAAAATCTTCAGTCCACTTTTCTTTGAGTGACTTGTCAACTTTGATCGTCTCGGGATCAAACATAAAAAAACCTCCATCAGGATCAAAGAACAGGTTCAGTCTCCTACAGACTCTCCCTCTCTTCCATCCGCCAGTTGTGAAAGTGTCAAATCCAAGTGTGCAATCCTGGAGAAGATCTCTTCACTGGCCCTCTGGGGGCTCTTTGACTTGAGTACAACATCTCCAAGGATATCATCCAAATCCATCTTCTCTTCCACCTGCCTTCGAAAGAATTTCTCTAATTTTCTGAGTATGATCTCAACGATTTCTTTTTTGGCCTGCACCTTTTTCCTTTCTTTTCTAAACTCGCTGCCTTCAGACTTATGGCAATGTTCATTAATTTTCTCCCAGAGGGCTTCAATACCATCACCTGTAAGTGAATTTGTTAAGCATATTGGAACATCCCATATAAAATCGCGATCCAATTTTTTTTCAAGAATATCTATGATAACTTCAATATTAAGAGATGTCTCTTCAGCGCCAGGTCTATCACATTTGTTAACAACGAAAATATCATTAACTTCTCTTACGCCAGCCTTAAGTGATTGGATTACATCACCTGCGCCCGGCATCAGTACAAGACAAACTGTATCTGCAATATCACAGATATTGATATCTACTTGCCCTGTGCCAACAGTTTCAACGAAAATAAAGTCTTTCCTCAAATAGTCCAGAATTCGTACAGCCCCCAATGTGGCAATGGAAAGTCCACCCAAGTTCCCCCGGGATCCCATGGACCGGATAAATACGCCTTCATCCCTGGAAAAGGAACTCATGCGTATGCGATCCCCCAGCACCGCCCCGCCTGATAAGGGGCTGGTGGGATCAACCAGTATCACACCCACTGTCTTACCTTGTTTTCGCACCTGATAAATCAGGTTGTTCAGCAGGCTGCTCTTTCCCGCCCCGGCCGGGCCAGTCACTCCAACAACCCAGCTATGGCCAGTCTTCGGGTAGACCTCTTCCATGATCCTGTCAATTTGGTGATCATTGCCCATTTCCAACAGGGTAATGAGCCTTGATGCCGCACCGGTCTTGCCTTCACGTAATCCTTTCAAAATGTTATCCAAAGCCATAATTGCCTGCTTTCACTCGTTGCAGTCTTTCTGCAGTCCGCACAAAAGAAACCTCAAAAGGGTCTTTTCAAAAATAAAAAACGGATATTTCCTCAGAATATAACGCTTTAAAGCCCAAGTATGAGTCATCATAGTAAGCATTATTGATACTATTTCTGCCTCTTGCGTCTCAAATATCCCTTTGTCTATACCTTTTTTTATAATAGAAGTAAAGGTTTCTGTGAAATAGTCATCCTGACTCATCAGTGCTTTCAAATGCTCCTTTTTTAGATACTTGGAATCTCTGTAAGCAAACAACGTATATTCTTGATAGCGATCAATAAGTTTCAGCATAACCTTAACGGTACCCTCTAATTCCTCCCGTATGCCATAGCCTCCTGCAAGGACTTTGTCAACTTCATTCTGAAGATTATCAAGAAATTCCTTGCCTAATAAATATAATATATCTTCCTTGTTCTTGATATAATCATACAACGATCCAACACTCATTCCTGAGCTTTTAGCAATATCCCGAACGGATGTCTTGTGATAACCTTTTTTTGCAAACAGATCTTGAGCCGCTCGTAGTATCTGGGCCTGTTTTGCTTTGACTAATTCTTGCTTATCCATAATGGGTATCACCCTTAAAAAGATCTTTAAGCTCGAGTCAGTGAATTGAACAGAATAAGGCCGTAACAACAGAGCCGCATCGCCTGTCCAATTCGCAGGGGGTCGTGTGGATCGGGGTGTAAAATTTTGTGGGGATATCTGAATACAATGTTCATATTTTTTATTTTGAGAACATATGTTCGGAAACATTACTAAGGCAGGAGAACCCATGTCAAGAAAATTTTGGAAAGAGCCTTTATTCTTGGACGCTCAATGGCCCTTTCTCCGGCACAGTTCTCATTCCGACTATTATATGTATTATATCATATATTTATGCAGTATTCCTATGTTGAGCCCAAGATAGTCCGGGTCGATTCAGGCTCTCGTTCGGATGGCGGATTCCGCATTTTGTCTCATGAACACAAAAAATTTGACAGCCTCCCACTTAATTGATATCGTTACGACCGAACAATCGTTCGGCTGTCATTGGCCTGAAACGGCTCCATTACGACCCAATTCCCTGTTTGCGGTATAGCCCATGAGGTTGTTACATGAAGCAGGTTCCTGCGCCACGCGGTCATGACGTTTATGATTTGTGGATAGGTACGGGAATGCCGGCGCGAAGGGCCTGGATTTTCCAGTGCGGGGAAGCGGCGGGAGGGCGGTTTCGGGCCACGGCCCTCTTCAGCATTATCCGCATCTTAAGGCAATTTTATTATTTCAGGAGGACACTATGCAATATAATACGCTTTTGATTCATTCAGAGCCTGACATAATCCATGTACAGCTTAACCGTCAAGAAGCCATGAATACCATTAACCAGGAGATGGTTGATGAACTCTATGCCTGTTTTGCCGAGATTGACAAGAATCAGGAAGTGAGGGCTGTTGTACTGAGTGGCAAGGGACGCGCATTTTGCGCGGGTGGGGATGTCTCATTTCTTAAGGCAATAAGCAAGCAGAGCCATCTTGAAACACGAAACCATTTGAACGATCTCTTTGACAAGCTCACATTTCTGACCCGCGTCCGGAAGCCCATTATAGGTGCCCTTCACGGGTACGCACTGGGAGCCGGCTTTGGCCTGTCCTTGCTTTGCGACATGAGAATAGCTGCTGAAAGCACCACCTTCGGAGCAGAGTTTCCCATGATGGGCATCATTCCAGAGATCGGTTGCTCCCATATGCTGCCGTTACTGGCGGGCCTGGGAAGGGCTATGGAACTGGTCCTTACAGCCCGCAGGTTTAATGCCCTTGAAGCGGAAAGGATCGGTCTGGTAAACAGTGTAGTAAATGATGATACCGTGCTGGATACCGCCTTTGACCTTGCCCGCCGAATATGCGGACTTCCTCCACTGGCAGTGGGATTAAGCAAAGCGGCGCTTCGCCAAGGTGCCGTCAGCACCCTGCAGGACAGCGTTGCGTTCGAGGCCAATATAAATGCCTTTTGTTACAAGACAGAGGACCACAAAGAAGCTGCATCCGCCTTCCTGGAGAAGAGGAAACCGGCCTTCACGGGACGTTGACCCAAAACCTGACGTTATCGAGCCGGCCTGGGAGCTGCCCGGCCTCACACCAGGCCTTTTTTTGGTTCTGTATTGGCTCCGCTTGCGGGTTTAATTAAAAAACGCAACCGCTGCTTCCGCAGCCCTGATCGCCTGAAAGAATCAAGTGCGTTGTCCAACTAGGAGGTAAGATGAGTCTGAATCTGGAAAGCGTTAGGAGGATAACGGTTATTGGGGGAGGCGGATCCATGGGCCACGGCATTGTCCTGGCCTGTATTCAAGGGGGGCCCTATGAGGTCATGATTCTTTCCAGAAGAGAAGAAACCTGCCGGCACGGCTTACACCTTATCAAAGACGGCCCCTATGGGCTTTCCAAGGCGATCGAGCGTGGTAAAGTGACCCTTGAGCAGGCCGAGGAGATGTTTGCCAAGGTCAAAACCTCTACAGGGTATGCTGAAGCACTGAAGGAGGCGGATATCGTCTTTGAGTCCATTGGCGAAGACGTGAAGCTGAAGAAGCAGTGCTTTCAAGAGGTGGAGAGATACGCCCCTGACCACTGCATCATTGCCTCAGGCACATCCTCCATCATGATCAGCGAAATGGCAGGGGCCATGACGAAGCTTCACAGGAACCTCGTAGGTACACACTGGTTCTTTCCATCAAACATAATGCGCCTGGTGGAGGTTGGACGCAGCGAACTCACCAGTGAGGACGCTTATCAGTTGATCATGGTTTTTCTGACCAAAATCGGCAAAAAACCCATCCCCGTGAAAGACTCTCCCGGGTTTTTCATGACACGTTTTATCAATACCTACATTACGGAAGCGATTCGTCTCGTGGAGTTGGGAGTTGCATCCATATCCGATATTGATGAGATGAACAAGGCAGGGAGCGGATGGCCGATGGGAGTATTTCAGCTCCTTGATGAGACGGCCTCGTTTGATGCCTATTACCATGCGCAGGTCTACCTTCACGAAACACTCGGGGAAAGGTACAGGGTCCCGGCTCTGGCCCGAAAGGTATTTGAGGCGGGGTACATAGGAAATCCCCAACTTAAGCCGGGCTCAAAGGGAGGATGGTACGATTTTTTCGGAGAGGAAAGAAGGTACTTGTGCCAGAAGAAGAAATGAATTATTCCAACTGATTAGGCTTTCCCGTAAGTACTGCACCAAATCATGCACGGAATTTTACCACTGCCTCCTTCGTGTTCTTCGTGTCCTTCGTGGTAAAATAGAGGCTTTTTATGCCACGAAGATCACGAAGAGGGGGGAAGAAGAATACGTAATCGTATTTTTGGGCACTATGCACTAAGTGACTGTACTATTCTGTTGTATAAAGAATCCGCTGACAAGCGGCAATAAGGCCTACAGCGCATTGACTTGGAGATCCGCGAAATGAGTTACTACCCTCAAAAGCAGGAAAACGGCGACATTTATTCTGTCAAAGGGATGATCCATGCTTGTTATGGTCGAGGATCCGGTAAGACAACCCGGGCGATCGGCCTGGCGGTCAGGGCGACCGGCGCCGGACTTCGGGTCACCTTCATCCAGTTCATGAAGTCCGGCGATTCCGGAGAGGTTGATGTGTTGCGCTGGATTCCCCGCATCAAATATTACTGCCCGGGACGTCATCCCTTTATCAAGCCGAGCGGACCTGAAGCCGTTCATCTGGAGCATTCCCGCAAAGCCCTGGAGCACGCGCACGAGGCAGTTGAAAACGGTGCAGATGTCCTGGTGTGCGACGAAATCCTGAACACCTTGATCTTCGGCGTACTGACTGTCGAATCGGTAACAGAGCTGATGGAACTCTGCCGTGGAAATGTCGAGCTTGTGATGACCGGAAGCGATGCTCCCGATGAAATAGTCCGGGCCGTAGATTATGCCACCGAGTTTATCCAGAAAAAGCACCCCTATTACAGTGGGTTACCGGCCAGGCGTGGTATAGAGCTGTAGTCGGAAGCGCCTTGCGGACAAAAAAGGACATTAATAAGGCGATATTATATGCAGATTGACTTGGTCAGCACCCGCACAGAAGATGGAGTAAGGCTTGACGGAGCACTTTACGAGCCTGAAGCCCCCTCACCGACAGCCTCTCTTGTCACTCACGGAGCATGGGGTAACTTTTATACAGGCCTGGGAAGATTTTTACCCGGTGCACTCGCAGCGAACGGCATTGCGTGCCTTTCGCTCAACAACCGTGGCCATGATTACGGTACAGTGGCTGACGGAGAACCTTGCATCGGCCTGCTGAAAGAGCAGTTTGAGGACAGCCCCAAGGATATCGCCGCCGGGCTGCGTTTGTTGAAGCAAAGGGGATACCGGCGGCTGGTTGTTATCGCGCACAGCTATGGTACGTCCAAAGTTGTCTACTCCCATTTCCTGAAACCGGATCCCGATGTCATCTCATTGATCCTTTGCACCCCTCCGGTACTGATGAGGGACGCGTGGAAATACTATCTGGACGTGCAATATGACAAGGCCGTAAGTGATGCCACCGATCTGGTCAATACCGGACAGGGAGAACGGTTTGTCATCTTCCGGCACCACGGACCCTCACCTATTATCTGCACGGCCAGGACATTCCTTTCCGTTTGGGGCCCAAGCACCAGCATGGATATGTGTGGGTACATAGACGAGCTGGACATCCCTATCTTGATCACCATCTGTGAACGCGATTCGATGTTCATGGAATACAGCCGGCTCGTGTATGAACATGCCGTCAGGGCTGATCCTCGCGAATTCGCCATCATTCCAGGTGGAGACCACTACTACATAGGCGCGGAAAGGTCCCTGGAAAAGGTTGTCTTTGACTGGCTCCACAGGCTGGGGCTGAAATAATATGACAGCGATCAAACGATACACCTGTGTCTTGTTCAGTTCTGCTATTCTCGAAAATCAGCTCTGCCAAAGTCTCTTGGGTCTTTAAGAGGACAGATGCATAATCTGTAAATTCCAACGGAGAGGAGCCGAGAATGACTGTTCGCGATTTCAGCCTCATGGACATGATTATGAGAAACGCCCAGGTATTCCCCGAACGTGAAGCCCTTGTCTATGGATCGAGCAGGGTGACCTTTGCCGGTTACCTGGAGGCATGCCGGCGATTGTGCGGAGGCTTCCAGGCCGCAGGCGCACTGCCGGGCGACCGCATCGCCCTGATCGCCCATAACAGTCTCGAGTACATGCTTCTTTACGGAGCAGCGGCCTTGGGCGGGTTCGTTGTGGTGCCGGTCAACTGGCGTTTGAGCCCCGGAGAGCTTCAATACATTTTTGAAAACTCCTCTCCCGCCTTCCTGGTGGTTTCCCCTGACTTCCATGAAATAAGCCTTCAGGCGGAGACTGGCCTGTTATCCGTAAAATCCCGCTATGTCGTCGGGCGGAAGGCACAGGGGAGCTATGCTCCGCTTGAGTCCCTTTATGACTGTAGCGTAGTGAGCGAAGCGGAAGTCCCCGCTGCGGCGCCCTATGCAATCATATATACCGCTGCAGTGGCCGGTCGATCCAAGGGAGCCGAACTCAGCCAGGGCAATATTGCAGCCATCAGCACCTCCCTGGGCTGCTATTTCAATCTGGGTCCTTCTGATGCTCACCCCTGTTTTCTGCCGCTGTTTCACATAGCAGGGCTCTCCCTCTCCATGGCCGTCATGCAGGCGGGAGGGAAAAATGTAATTCAAGAAAAATTCGACGCCGATCAGACCCTGGATTTGATAGAGAGGGAAAAGGCCACCATAATGTACAGCTTTCCACCGATGCTCGAACACCTGGTCGATAAGCAGGAGGAAAAGAAGAGGAGATTGGAAAGCCTCAAATTCATTGGAGGTCTGAACCCCCCTGAATCAATCCAGCGGTTTCAACAGATTGCCCCCCAGGCCAGATTCAGCGTCATGTTCGGACAGACAGAAGCCATGAGCGTAACAATCGGCTGGTTGGAGGATATGCCTGACAGTGCAGGCCGTCCAGCTCCACTGGCCAGAATAAGAATCGTGGACGAGGCAGAAAACGAAGTAGGTGTGAACACGGTCGGGGAGATCTGCGTAAAATCGCCCTGTGTTTTCCTTGGTTACCGGGGGCTGGAGGAGGACTCGGCTTGGACCCTCCGAAACGGCTGGCACCACACCGGTGATATGGGCCGTATGGATGACCAGGGATATCTATTTTACGCAGGCCGCATGCCCGCCAAGGAATTGATTAAGACAGGAGGTGAGAATGTCTATCCCGCCGAAGTGGAACAGGTCCTGCGGGAGCATGATTCCATAACGGAGGTCTGCGTCATAGGCGTGCCTGATGACCGGTGGGGCGAAGCCGTCAAGGCGGTATGTGTTCTGCGGGCCGGGGCTTCGCAAAACGAGGAAGAATTGGCCGCCTTTGTCGCTTCGCGTTTGGCCGGATACAAAAAGCCCAGGCATGTTGTTTATGTCGAATCTCTGCCCAAGACCGATGAGGGCATGATCGACCGGGCAGCCGTCAAAATGGAGCACGCCTAATCACCAGGAGGCATGTTAAGGCGGAGGGCGGTATGAGCCGCTTAAAACTACGCAACCGCGGGATCAAGATGAAATGGAAACTGATGTGTATGTGAGGGAATGACCCCCGACCAATTTAGAGACGAAAACGGGACTCAACGTGAAGCCGGCGATATTAGGGAATCAACCTGACACACCGGCCTTTTTTATGTCAGAAAGTCTTTGGAAATGTTGGGGATTTTTTGGAATTTGCTACCTGATAGGCACAGCACAAGGCACACTTTCAAGGTTTCCAAGAGGGTAGCAGCAGGGGGTATCCAGAAAAGAATGGAGCCAAAATCACCAAGCCCACGGCCATTGCACAAGTAAGGTTACCCCCTTCTTGACGCCTAAAAACCGGACTCTGTCTCAGTAGGTTATTGCCTATGTGATTCTTGCCGAATCATGAAAGTTTGGGATGGTACGAATCCGCCGGTGGTACAGCCCTATCCTCGAAAACCAGAAAATTTCATCGGAGACAACTCCCTCCTTGGGAAAACGGCTTCGACCAGGACCCGAAGGCTTATCTTCGAATGTTCAATAAGCAGGGAAGTGCTGCTTTGCCAGGTACAGCATGAGTACGGCCCAAAAAGGCCGCTCGACATATCGAACCGTATTCATGTAAAACCGGCGGGCTTTCATTTGCACGGATCTATTCTACCATTATCACTCATTTTAATTGCACCTAAATACTTTTAATATCTTTCTAACGACGCTTAAAATTACATTTAAATGCTAGTCTATATAATAAATAAATATATATTATAATAATTTAAGAACCATCATTATCAACTGGAATTAAGCTAGGCTAGCAGTTTCATTTTTCTCGTTGGCGCTGCCCATATGATAGGGCGGGAGCCCTCCAGGGTCATGGATTCTAAAACTGTGCGGCCATTTGAACCATAGATGGATGGTTTCCGCTTGGCAAAAAAATTACTTGACTCAATGAATCCGATTCACTTATTATGCACAGAGAAAGACAGTTATCTCACCAGGCAAGAACAATGAGCCAGAAAAAGATCGCAGCACTCCAGAAAGGGTTGGAGATCCTAAGCTGCTTCAACAATGAAGACAACGAACTAACGGCCCGTAAGCTGGCTGATCGAGTAGGCCTCCCTCACAGCACCATCTACCGTTATCTTGAAACCCTTGTGGACGCTGGGTTTTTAATGCGCAACAGCAAGGACAAGCACTACCGAGTGGGGTTCATGCTAGCCCAACTGGGGGATGTGGCAGGAAGTCCCACGGATTTTGTGGAAGGTGTGGTCTTCTATATGGAACAACTCCTGGAAGCACTGGACGAAACCATTCTGTTCACGGTGCGCCGTGGTTTTCACGGGGTCTGCCTGGTAAAGAAGGAGTCCAGGCAACTCATCAAATTGAGTCTGGAAGTGGGCACCAGTCTGCCCTTGTATGCAGGCGCAGCCTCAAAGGTTCTGCTGGCCTTTCAGGAGCCTGATTTTATAGAGCAGTATCTGGAGGAAGCCCGCATGGAACCCTTGACCCCCTATACCCCGGTTTTCAGGGAAGCAATTGAGGCCCAACTGGAAACCATACGCAGGCAGGGCTACTACATTGCCGACCAAGAAGTCAATCTAGGGGTGACGGCGATCGCCGCACCGGTATTCAAAAACGACATGTCCGTGGTGGGAAGTCTGACGGTAGCCGGCCCCAAAGAACGCATCAACGCTAAAACAATTTCAGTAGTAGACATGTTACAGGAAGCGGTCGCAAAAGCCTCCAATTTTTTTGGCGGCGGGTTGCAGTCTAAACCATTAGCCCAAAAAAGGCCCTGAGGCTCAAAGGAGGATAATAATGGAGTCTACAGCTAGAAAACTGGACCATTCCCAAGGTATCAATGCAATTGTCGAACGAATATACAAGATTCCGGTTTTGACCGAAAGAGTCAAAAAGCGCAAACAAGAATGGAGCGCCGCCCGTACTGTAATCCGGGGTCACCGCTCACGAGCCGCCGCCCGAGCCTGGCAGGAATCCGAGGGTGACCACATATATGTACGGCGAGCCAAGGTTTTTGCCCGCATCTGCCGCGAGGTACCAATCGGTATTTTCGATCAGGAACTGGTGGTAGGTTCTCAAACCGATTGCGTAAAGGGCGCCCACACCTTTGATGACTGGACCACCGGAGTAAGCGAAGCCATTCTAGAAGGCAACCTCATTCTGGGCACCGGAGCCCCATGCGAGCTGGACGATCACAATCTGGAAATGATCAAGGAAAATCTGGCCTACTGGAAGCCTCGCAACCCTCAGGACAAGCTATTTGAAAGGATCAATGAACGCTTCGACATCGATATCTCCCAATTAGCCACCTCAGGCATCATACTGTGCCGCCCCTTTGAGGGAACCTGGGGGCTCGGCCGGGGCGCAAATTACGAGAAAGTTCTGAAAAATGGCTTGACCGGCATAATCGCTGAGGCCAAGCAGGAGATGGGACGGCTCAATTTCCAGAAGCACGAGGACCTGGAGAAGTACAGCATGTTGCAAGCGACGGTAATCACCCTTGAGGCTCTGGTGGATTACGCTCGCCGTTATGCTGACCTGGCCGAAAGCTTGGCTATGACCGAACCAGACCCAACGAGACGCGAGGAACTTCTGGAGATAGCGCATATCTGCCGAAGGGTGCCTGAGCATCCAGCCAGGACCTTCCGCGAGGCCATCCAAAGTCTGCGCTTTGTGCAACTGGGGCTAAATCTGGAGACCGCCGGCTTTGGTGAGATCCTGGGACGATTGGATCAACTGCTCAATGAATTTTATGAGAGGGACTTGGCAGACGGGCGGGTTACAAGGGCCCAAGCCCTGGAGCTGCTTGCGCTTTTGGTACTTAAAATTAACGAGATGGATAACCTAAAGACCGGAGAGGTATGGACACAGATAGGCCCGGGCAACACTGGGACTCATATATTTTTAGGCGGGGTGGACAAGGAGGGCGAAGACGCCACCCGGGAGCTCACCTATAACATTCTCAGGGTGGTCCATGAACTGAAACTGCGGGTAGGTGTGTATGTAAGAGTGCACGAACAGAGTCCGGATGAGCTTCTCTACTACGCCGTCCTGGCCAACAAGGTCATCGGGGGCGGCGGCCCTGCCTTCATGAATGACAAGAGGATTATCCAGAACTTCCTGGAAGACGGATACCCTGTGCAGGAGGCCAGGAACTACGCGGGTGTAGGCTGCGTTCATGCATACATCACTGAATCCGAGGGCATGCATGGCATGGGCCCATCCCTGAATACGGCCAAGAGCCTGGAATTGGTCATGTACAACGGCTTCGATCCCCGAACTGGCCGCCAGGTGGGCCTAGAAACCGGTGACCCCCGGTCCTTTGGCGGCATCAAGGACTGGATCGAGGCCTGGAAGAAGCAACAAAGGCACTTTCACCGCTATTTCCACGAGATATTCAACTTCGGCTGGCATGTGCGAGCCCAGATGCACGCGCTGCCTTTCTGTTCCGCGCTGACCAATGATTGCCTCCAGAAAGGCCGCGATGTCCTGCGCGACGGAGTCCGTTATCCGCAGAGCCACATGCCCACCTATGAACCGGTGAGGGCCAATGTGGCTGACGCCCTTTCAGCCATAGATAAGTGGGCCTACCAGGAAAAAAGGCTCACTGTGGATGATATCTTACAGGCTTGCCGGTCTAATTTTCAAGGACCGGAGTTCGAGCGCATACGCGAGAGGCTTTCCGCCGCACCCAAATTCGGCAACGACGAGGAGGAGCCTGACGCAGTTATGTCCGAACTGTCACACTGGAACTCCCAGGACATACGCTCCATGCTTAATCCATTCGGCTACCCGGTGAAGGACATGCGATCCGGCGCTGGGCTGCATTTTCAGCACGGCCAGTATGTGGGCGCGCTGCCCGACGGCAGAAAAGCCTACGACTGCTTGAGCGATGGAGGCATTTCGCCCATGGCTGGTGCCGATCGCAAGGGCCCCACCGCGGTGATCTGTTCGGTGGGTAAGGCGGTGGATACCCATTCCAACCGTAGCGCTGTTCTCAACCAGAAGATGAGCGCCGCCATGCTCAATACCGATCAAAACATAGCCAAGCTGATAACTTTGATCCGGACCTTCTTCTTCGACTATCTGGGTTACCAGATCCAATTCAACATTGTGGACAGGGAAACCCTGCTCAAGGCGGTGGACGACCCTGAATCTTTCCGGGACCTGGTGATCAGGGTGGGAGGATATAGCGCATATTTCGTGGACCTGCCCCCGATGATCCAGCAGGAAATCATAAACAGGACAAATCAGGAGCTGTAAGAAGTTGCCCGAGCTTGGAAACGCTATATTACCGCCAAAGCAGGACTTGGGTCGAACAGGCCTAAAAGCCTCGGCCACAGGGTGTGTGTTCAATATACAACGCTATTCCTTGCACGACGGGCCCGGGATTCGAACCATCGTGTTCTTGAAGGGCTGTCCCTTGACCTGCGACTGGTGCTCCAATCCCGAATCCCAAAACTTCGGCCCCGAGTTGGGTTTCATCCGCACAAGGTGCAACCTCTGCGGCCAATGCTTTAACCGGTGCCCCAACCAGGCTCTGACCCCGGAGGAGGACGGCTCACCCCGCATACACAGAGAGCTTTGTGATGGCTGTGGCCGGTGTCAAGATGAATGCTTCCCCGGCGCGCTACGTCTGTATGGCCAAGAAATGACCGTGGAGCAAGTGGCCGCGGAGGTAGTCAGGGATCGGCCGTTTTACAGACGCTCCGGAGGCGGACTGACGCTTTCGGGCGGGGAGCCGCTTACCCAACCGGCTTTTGCCTCCCAGGTTCTGAGCAAGGCGCGCGATGATGGCCTGAACACGGCTTTAGAGACCTGCGGGGCTGGAAGCAGACAGGCCCTGGCAGATATTTTGCAGCTGGTGGATTATGTGCTTTTTGACATCAAGCTGGCCGATTCCCGCCTGCATTTCAAGCACACGGGGTGGGACAACCATCTTATTCTGCAGAACCTGCGCCTGGTTTCCGACAGCCAAGTGCCCTTTCTGATCCGGATGCCCTTGGTACCCGACATTAACGACTCCGAAGAAAATATTGCCCAAACCAGCCGCATTGTAAAATCTTGCGGACCTAGCTGCCAAGGGCTGGAACTCATGCCATATCACAGGCTGGGAGTTGGCAAATATGAGGCTTTATCCCGCAAATACCCCATGGGCGCAAAGCCGGCGGCAGATCAGCGGACCGTAGAGCGTGCACAGAGCCTTTTCAAAAGGTTGGGGGTAGATTGCCTGGTTTCCCAATGATGTTTTTCATGCGTCTTTTTTAATTCACTCAAAACAGAAAGATGGGAGGATACGGCATGAAGAAATTGAAGATCACGATGGCGAGTCTATTGTTGATGGCGATGGCGGCCATTCCCGCCTCCGCAGCGGACACCATTACCTGGAAAATGCAGGGCAGCCATCCAGCTGGCGACGGGGCTACCCAGCAATGGCTGGCCTATGCCGAAGAGGTGGCCAAGAGGACCGAGGGCAAATTCAAACTGGAGGTTCATTACTCCAAGGGCCTAGGATATGCCCCGGGTGATGCCTTGAACATCGTTAGCCAAGGGCTGGTGCCGGCCAATGAATTAACCATCAGTTATCTGGAGGGCCAAGAGGCTTGGTTCAAGTATGGCACTTTACCGTTTGCCTCCAAGACCTACGAGGAAGCCCGCATTCAGCGGGAGGTCGCTCATTCCTATCTGAACAAGTATGTCTGGCCTAAATGGCGTGTGGTGCCCTTGGCTCAATGGGTCTGGGATCCTATGGTCCTTTTCACCACTAAGGAGATCAAGAGTCTTGCCGACATGAAAGGCCTGAAGGTCAGAGTGTTCGGAACCTCACTGCCCAAACTTATGATGGCAGTGGGAGCAACTCCAGTAAGCATGCCCTTCGGGGAGGTGCCGGTAGCGCTACGCATCGGAACGGTGGATGCCGCCATCACCAGCTACACCTTGGCCGCTTCAGCCAAGCTCTTCGAAGCCGTCGAATATGTATATTCCACTAACATCTTTTTTGGAAGCGATGGCTGGCTGGTGGCGAACCAAGCAGCCTTCGATAAGTTGCCTAAGGACATCCAACAGACTCTGAAGGAGGTTGCCGAGGAGTTCAATAAGGCCCAATGGGCGGCCGAGGTAAAAGCCATGAAGGAGGCCCAGGCCAAATTTACTTCCCAGGGAGTCAAAATAGTGGATCCCCCTACGGACCTTATGGCTGCTTTCGAGGAGGCCGCGGGTCCCATCTGGGAGGAATGGTCCTCCTCTGTAGAAGGCGCCCAGGAGTACCTGAAGGAGTTCAAGACAAGGCTCGGACGCTAGAAAAGCCGAATCCGGAGTGCGGGCGTCTGAATGGCGTCCGCACGTACGCACGTACAGGGGTTGAATAAATGTGGCTGAATATATTGCGCAAACTTTCCCAAGCACCATCCTTGACAGGTATTTACTGTGGTGGGATAGCACTTTTGGGTATGACAATGGTCATCATCGTGGAGGTAGTGTGTCGGGAATTTTTTAAAATTTCCACCATGCTAAGTGATGAGCTTTCCGGTTACTTGGTAGTTGTGCTCACTTTCCTGGGAGCCGGCCATGCCTTGCGTGTGAACGCGCACATTTCATTCGACACCCTATACAACGCCTTGCCTTCGAACATACAGCGAGTGAATCGTTTTTTGGCCGATCTCGTCAGCTTGGTCATCGTGGCTTGCTTGTCCGTAGGTGCCGGACTTATGTGGTGGAACACCTTTTCAGTTGGCTCACATTCAACCACCCCTTTGGGGATGCCCCTGGCGCTCCCCCAAGGCGCCATGGTGCTGGGACTTTTTCTTTTCACCTTGGAGCTCGTCCTGCGGCTGATAACTCCCGATCGCCGCCCCAAATGAAAACTGGAGGATGCCCGTGGACTTCTTGCTCCTGATAGGTGGCCTATTTCTGCTGATCGCCTTAAATGTGCCCATTGCACTGGCCCTAGCCGGAGCCGGCATGTTCGGTCTGATACTGGCGGATTCTCCTCAGGTAATGCTTACCTCGGCATATGGTATGTGGGCCACCACCAATAGTTTCTCGCTGGCCGCTGTACCCCTGTTCATATTGATGGCCAGAATATTGGAGAACACCCGAGCCTTTGATCTGGCAATCCGCAGTTTAGATCCTTGGGCATCCTTGCTCCCAGGACGCCTGTTGCACACCAACATCCTGGGTTCCACCTTCTTCGCTGCGATTACCGGCTCGTCCAGCTCAAGTTGTGTGGCCATAGCCATGCTGACCTATAGAAAACTCGTGGACAGGGGCTACAATCGCAACTTGATCCTGGCCACCCTGGCCGGGCCCACCACCCTGGGCATACTGATACCTCCCAGCATTGTTCTGATACTCTACGGGGTTATCGCCGAGGAATCGATCAGCAGGCTGTTTATGGCTGGCTTGCTGCCGGGACTGCTCATGAGCATTCTATTTGTGGGCTACGTGATTCTGGCCTCCCTGACCTTCGCCCGCCCGGTTTGCAGAGTAATGGAGAAGTATTCCTGGGGCGAAAGGATTCGCGCCCTTCCTGGCCTGCTTCCGGTTTCCTCGCTGATTATCTTCATTCTTGGGGGGATCTACCTGGGCTGGATCATTCCCACCGAAGCTGCTGCCTGGGGTGTTGTGGGAGCCCTCCTAATTGCGCTATTAGGTGGCGACTTCAGTATAGCCAAGCTTTTGGAGGCTTTTCGGGCCACTATAAGCACCAGTGTAATGATTCTGTTCATCGTTACTGGTGCTTCTCTACTCTCCATGGCCTTCGCCCAGTCCGGGATGGGCCAGGACATAGTTCAATACACCGCGGCCATGGAGCTGAGCAAGATTGAGTTCCTTATAATTCTGGCGGGTATGTATGTACTACTTGGCTGCATCCTGGAGGGCCTTTCCATGGTGGTACTTACCATTCCATTGCTACTTCCCATTGTCAATGCCTATGGTTTTAATCCCATTTGGTTTGGTATATATGTTGTTATCTTGATAGAAATAGCGCAGTTCACGCCTCCGGTTGGGCTTAATCTTTTTATCTTGCGGGGAGTTACGAATGAATCTATCGTCAAGGTAGCCAAGGCCGCCGCACCAATGATCGCCTTAATGCTGCTGTCTCTAGTCCTCATAACTCTTTTTCCACAGGTTGCCACTTGGTTACCGAGCACCATGAAATAGGTCCAAGATGAAAAAATTCAACGTCTGGTGCCATGGGATTATTCACTAACAACCAGTAGTAAGAACCCTCCCGCTATTTTGAAGCAGGCTAAGGCGAGGTTTTCCGCCTGCTTCGGCGTCGGATCTTGAATAAATCGTATGGGCCTGCGAGCATAGATGTTTCAGCATAGGCAGCGGTGAACCGCACGCATCCAATCCCTGATGCGGTATGCCGTCAGTGGAAAGCCCGCTCTTACAAGCCACAGTTTGATCTGCCACCGACAGCATCAGACTTAGGACCTCACGCTCCTCAACTCCAGTCACAATATCGCTGATATCTGCTTCAATCACGGTGACAACTATCCTGACACTGGGGTCAGGCGGGAGGGGAATCCTTGAGAATTCACTGCGGCTGGATTAAAGTCTCAGGAATGACGCCCACCATCCTTGCCATCAATCCCTGGATATACGACTTCGCCGCCTATGACTTGTGGGCCCGCCCCCTGGGTCTGCTCTACCTGGCGGACCTTCTAGGCCGGGCCGGCTGCCGGGTCACCCTGGTGGACTGCCTGGACCGCCTGCATCCGTGCTCCGGCGCCCCGGTCAAGAAAGGCGTTCTTCCGGGCACCGGGCCCTGGAGACGGGAGATCGTGCGCGCTCCGGAGCCTTTGAAGGGTATCCCGCGGCGCTTTGCCCGCTACGGCCTGCCCGAGGAGGTCTTTTTAAACGATGTGCGAAACGCCGATCCCCCGGACGCCATCCTGGTAACCTCGATCATGACCTACTGGTACCCGGGGATCATCCAGGCCATAACCCTGGCAAGAGATGTATGGCCGGGCGTCCCTGTAATTCTCGGCGGAATCTATGCTACCCTCTGCCCGTCACATGCGGCCTACAACACAGGGGCGGACCTGGTGGTGTCCGGTCCAGGAGAAGACCGGATAATTGACATCCTGAATGAGATCAGCAGCCATGGATCGATCCTCACCGATCAATCCCATACGCCCTGGACCTCACTTTGGCCCGCCCTGGATCTATACCCCAAGCTCGATTTTGCTCCGCTCCTTACTTCCAGGGGCTGCCCTTACCGTTGCCCTTACTGCGCCTCCGGCATTCTCCAGCCCGGGTTCGATCAACGCCCGCCTCAAGAAGTCCTGGCCGAGATCGAGGACCGGCGGTTCCGCCTGGGCCTCCGCGACTTCGTGTTCTTTGACGATGCTCTTTTGGTAAACGCCCAGGACCATATCCTGCCTGTTCTGGAATCAGTGGTCCGCCGCGACCTCGGGATCCGCTTCCACGCCCCGAACGGGCTCCACGTTGGATTGATCACTCA
The DNA here is from genome assembly GCA_964512335.1 of uncultured Desulfobacterales bacterium. Taxonomy (GTDB): domain Bacteria; phylum Desulfobacterota; class DSM-4660; order Desulfatiglandales; family HGW-15; genus JAIPEI01. The sequence goes on along the minus strand of CAZEIA010000001.1, from coordinate 5,308 downwards.
AGAAATGGCTGACCTGATGTTCGCAGCCGGTTTCAAGACACTGAGATTGGGCCTGGAGACCCCTGACCCATTGAGACAGGCAGCCTGGGGCTGGAAGGTGGGGCCGGATGACTTCGAGACCGCCCTCGACCATCTCAAGAGGGCGGGGTTCGACGCTTCCGAGATAGGTGTGTATCTCCTGTACGGGCTGCCCAACCAGGACCCTGAGGACCTTATCTCAGCGGCTCAATATGTCCGTGCCGCCGGTGCCCGTCCTTATCCCGCCGAGTTCTCCCCCCTCCCCAATACCCAGCTCTGGCCCGTGGCCGAGGCCGTCTCTCCGTTTGATCTGGGAAACGAACCCCTCTATCACAACAACACCTTCTTCCCCTGCCGAGGTCCTGATTTTTCCTGGGAAAGGCTGCATGCGGCCCAAAAGGCCGCCCGGGACTGAGCTGCTCAACCGGGCTGGAGCCGAGCTGTCGCTGTAGACATTAACGTGTTTTGAATTGACTTGAATCAGGAGAGGTTTCTCGCCGGCCACAGGACTTCATTAGTCCTGATATTGATGACGCCCCGTCGGTTGAGCCTGACCTCCGGGAGGAAGTCGTTGGGGAGAAAGATAAAGGTGTAGAGGGGATCGTGAAAAGGATATCCCCTTGCTGAAAGGAATTCCCGGAGGGCCGTGTCCATTGCAGCCAGTTCCGTGAGCGGCCGATCGGACATCATTCCTCCCAAAGGCAAAGGGAACTCGAAAAACGGCCTTCCCCTTTCCACGGCCGCAATACCTCCCCCCATCTCTAGCACCCGGTTGACCGCACATGCCATGGCTTCCGGGTTTCGGCCCATAGCAATGATTTCCATGGCGGTGTTGAAGGTGGAGGCGATCCCTTCAACCTGATCGGCATAATTTTGTATGATTCCGTTTGCCACCCATTTCCCATGGCGGTTCAATGCGGCAGCCCGGCAGAATCCAGCCCCGGCCGGTATATCCAGAAGCCCTTCCTTTACGGGAAACTCCACCTGTTCCACACGTGTGATCACGGGATTCGTGAGCCGGATCACCGGGAAGCAGACAGTCTGCGGGCGTTCTCCGTCCCTGCAGGGGATTTCAAAGAACTCCGGCTTTGCGGCCCAGGTTTTTTCAATGCAGGCGGCCGGGGTGGAGAAAAACCGTTTCAGGTTCATGACCGGAAACGGGGCTCTCAGAGTACACTCTTCCGCGACAATCCTCCCCTTGGAGATGACCATCTCCGGGGTGGGGTGGTGGACATCGCTCAGTACCAGGATATCCGCATCCCTTCCGGGTGCGATCCCGCCGATCCGGTCTTCGAGGCCGAAATAGACCGCCGGGTTGAGAGTCGCCATCCGGTATGCCTCCACAGGATCGACCCCCTCTTCCAGGGCCGTCCCGATGAGTCGGTCCACCATGCCTGACTCAAGCTGAAATGCCGGTGTGGAGCTGTCCGTGGTCAACATGACACGCCGGGTGGAGGACGGCTTCTCCTGGACCACTTGCAGCAGGGCCCTAAGATCGGGCCGCAGGGAGCTTTGCCTGAGCATGACATGGAGGCCCAGCCTCAGGCGGTCGAGAGCCTCCCGGGCGCTGATGCTTTCATGGCAGGACTCCACTCCCATCCGGGAAATAATGCCCAGGTTTTCAAACTTTGCGCCCGCGGTGTGGCCGTCAACCCGCTTTCCGAGACTTCGCGCAAAGCGTATGCACTCGAGAATCGTCGGGTTGCCCTGGATCAGATCCATCCACCTGGTGATCTCCCCGATGGAAACAGCCAGGGGATTCATGAGCAGTTTTTTGAGGTTCGCCGCTGAAAAAACGGTTTCCTCCCCTGCCATGGGGGTCTGGGGGACCACCCTGATAAACCAGAAGTACTTGACGGGCATGGCCGCAAGGGATTCCATAAACTCCTCGAAGAGCTCCACGCCCATGAACATATAGAAAAAGAGATTGTCGCACACGAGGGTGGTCGTACCCAACCGGCAGGCCTCTTCGCCGAAAGAGATGGGATTGTAGATGTTCCAGGGATGGCAGTGGGGCTCAATATAGCCGGGGACCAGGATCTTGCCGGATACATCCAGACACAGGGACGCCTCGACTCGTGAGGAGCGGGGACCTGCAAACAGGATCTTCTCTCCCTTGACCCCTACGACTGATTCGAGTATCTCGCCCGAATACACATTGAGGACCTTGCCGCCTTCCAGAATCAGATCCGTTTTAAAATCCTCTCGGTTTCGCTGCTTTTTATTTTGGTCCTTTTGGGGATCCTCCATGGGCCGAATCATTTCATGATCCATTTTGATTATCAAACAATACCCGCTTCCCCAATATACTCCGGATTTTCGTTTCCACCAGAAACTGCACAAGCGAACTTGTTACATTCAAAAAAGAAACAGCCCCCATGGCGACCAGAAATATGGTAAATATTCATCCGTAATATCCCATATCATGAACCTCACCACAGACCACCGTGGGCATGGTGATAATAATCATGTATCCAAACGTTCCAATCAGCGTGGTGATGACCACCAGGGAAAGGGCCAAACGAAGATGTCTTGAGATATCGGTCAAGGGGATTTCAAGCAATTTGCTGGAAACCGGATTTGGTCTGTTTCAGTTTAATTTCTGGATTCAATGCGCATTTTAGTAAAAGCCAGATTACGATCATTCACCACTGCGCCCGCTAAGTCCGCCAGACTCCTAGTGAAATGGATTATCAAATGCCTGATAGGCTCTTGAGCTTCTCATCCCAGAATTTCTTATGCTGTTCTCTCCAGTTTGGTCCGCTGAAATTCCTGCTATTATCAAAATAATTGCCAAGCCGCTCGACCCACCTGACCCATGGGTTCTTGCTTTTCTCTACGGCCTCTATAACGTCTGCGACAAAAACATCGATCTTGTGCATTTCTTCTTTGGGAACATAGTACGAAGCTCCCTCTTCTGCAGATTTCTGTAAGCTCTCTTTGTTCAAAGCATTGGCTGTAAGCATTAGGGCTGGGATGTTGTTTTGTTTTGCAATATTGAGAAGTTCGAATCCATTAACGCCCATAATGTCGAGGACGACAACGTCGTAATATACACTTTCGAGGAGCTCTTTTGCTTCTTCGAACGTCGAGGCTCGGTCAATCATACAGGTACTCAGAAGCTCAGTCAAAAGATCAAGAATGTCGGCTTCGTCATCTACAATTAGCACTTTTTTCCCTTTAAGTAGTTTTTGTGTTTCCATTTCATCCCTCCTCTTGATAAATTTAGCAATATTTATCAATGCTAATCGATTCTTAAAATTTAATCAACGGGCGATCCATCATCCCTGTCTGGCCGGGAGAAAGGATTTGACTGACAAAAGGCCGCCCATCACCCTTTCCACTGGTGAGAAAGATCTTGCAAGGGATAGACTGATACAGGTCGAATCAAGGATGCTATTTAGCATTCTTAACCCCTTTACGGTAGTCGGGCACGGCATGGAAAGCGTGGCATCGATTAAGGAGCCATCAATCGGGGTGTGCTCCGTGGGGACCTGAAGGAGGTGTCGGCCTGAGTCGTATTCCTCCAAGTGGCAAAGGATGAGCCGTTCAGTTGGTCTTCGAAGTTCAGTCTCAAGTCTCTGGGCACTGTTCCCACGTTGGAGAAGCGGTATAATGTATTTCAAAATATCTCGGATAAAGGTGGTCAAGTCAACAAAAAACGTTGGGTTCTGGCCGGTCTTTCCGGGTTTGGGTGCGTATGGCATGGCCGGAAACACTATGTACTTTCAGTCGGTTAGGGCCTAGCTGCGCTAAACGCCGGGAATATCAACCAAAAAATGCACCACTCGGAGTCTTTTCTGACCAACCCCTTTTATGCAAAATCCTCACCGGACACTGCTGAGCTGAAGTGAAACTAAAGTCAGAAATTAAAGACGCTGTCCACATCTCCTTGAGGAACATCGAATACAGCATTGGTCGGGGGCAAGGGCTCAACCCTCATCCAGTCCGGGAGCCTATCGGCTTCAGGCCCTATCCCCGCTTTTGCGTTGAAATCTCTCTCCTGTCGAAGCATTTCCTTTCCCATCTCCAGGTAGTCTTCAACATTCCAGCTGATCCCATAAAGGCTGTTGATCACCGGGACAATGAGTTCGGGCGTGCGCCCCAGAAATGTAAAGAGACAGAGTCCGGTGGCATCGAATGCCGCCATCCCGATCTGAGAGACCCTTGACCTGTCCCCTTGACCGCTGGGGGAAAGAGGTTCTTCCATGACCGCGCCTGCCGTGTGATCGGCACCCTGAGGGCTTGTGGCATAGGTAACCGCCCAACCCTTGGAAGACCTGGCTGCGTGAGCAGGAATGCCTAAACTCTTCACCGCCGGAACGCGCTCAATCCCGAATATCTTCGCCAACGCCGAAACCCCGCTTCCCAGTATGCGTCCCATGGGCGTTCCATTCTCGATTTCATCTATCAGGGATTCAGCTCTCACTGTATCACCGAATTCAAAAAGGCCCACATCGTTCAATATCCCAATGGTGCAACCTAATTCAATAGTATCAATACCAAGATCATCACACCTGCGATCCATTCTCGCAATGGCATCAAGATCATCAATCCCGAGATTCGAACCAAGCATACCGATGGTCTCATATTCAAGCGCGGCTGTGACAAATTCCCTGGCTGAATCATTAAACAGGGAAGAACAGCGGACGACACAGCCGGGCATACAGCCGTGCCCCATTGAACCATTACGAGCCTTAACCATCTCAGCAAATTTCGTTGCGTTAATTCTGTCGACTTTATCAAAGGAGCCAAGCCTGTGGTTGTTGGTAGGAAGGCTGCCACGTCCATTGTCCGCATCAACAAAAATGGCCGTACCGAGCGTGCGAAGAGCATCCGTGAAGGGTGCATTCTGAATTGCGTCTGTCAAAGCCTTTGCGGCGGCCTTGAAAGGGTCTCTGCTTACGGCTTTTCGAACAGGACACCCTTCGCTGTCAATCACTATCGCCTTGAGACCTTTGGCGGCCATAACCGCTCCAAGGCCGCCTCGAGCAGCGTGCCTTGCAGGATTACCATCCGGGTCTGTTATGGCGACGGTTGAATTCGCCAGCCTCATCTCGCCTGCGGGGCCGGTTAAGATAATGCCGACTTTATCCCCATACATCTGTCTGAGTTTTTCACAAGCCTGGTAATTTTTCAGCCCGGGAATATTTTCGGCGGATTCGAGCTTTGTCCCATTGACATCGATTCTTAAGATCTGCCATGTATCACTTTTTCCTTCAACCATGATTCCTTCGATACCAAGTCGCCCGAGCTTGTGGGCTGCTGTACCGCCGGAGTTTGCCTCTCT